>CAYFLU010000169.1:0-7117 GCA_964343975.1 uncultured Solibacteraceae bacterium | reverse complement strand
GCAGGGACATATTAATCTGATACTTGCTACGGTGCGGGAGTGCGAAAGTTCGGGTGCATCACAGACGTTCCGAAGTGCACAGTGCGAAGGGAAAGTGCGAAGGGAAAGTGCGAAGGTGCGAAAGTGCGGAAGTGCGATACACCTCACGCGTAAGACAACAACAAGACCATGATCAAGACCGTGACCACAACTGATGCCCACGCCGGTGGGGGTGCCCTGAGGTTGATTCGTGAGGGCTGGCCGGCGGCTGAGGGGGCGACGATGCGCGATCGGTTGGCGTTTGCGTCGGCGCGTCATGAGAAGTGGCGGCGGTGGCTGATGCGCGAGCCGCGGGGGCATGCGGATCTCACGGCGGCGGTCATGACGCCGCCGGAGCGCGCAGGGTCCGCCGCCGGCGTGCTGTTCATGCATAACGACGGGTTTGCGCCGATGTGCGGGCATGGCTTGCTGGCCATCGCCAAGATCCTCAAGCCTGCCGCGCCGCTCGTGCTCGACACGGCGGTGGGGCGTGTGACGCTTCGGGGGGACGGCGACGACGTGTCATTCGAGGGGCCGCCCGCGTTCGTCTTTCGGGCCGGTGTGCCGGTGCTCGTGAACGGGCGGCCCGTGATGGTCGATGTGGCCTACGGGGGCGCGTTCTATGCGTTTGTGGACGCCGAGGCGGCGGGACTGTCGGTGACGACGGCCAAGCTGCCGGCGCTACGCACCGCCGGGATGGCGATTCGTCATGCGGTCGAGAAGGAACTCGTCATCGTCCATCCGACCGAGCCGGCGGCCGCGGGGCTCGATGGCGTCGTGTTCACCGGGCCGCCGACGGTCGAGGGCGCGGCGGTGCGAAGCGTAACGGTGTTTGGCGATGGCGCCGTGGATCGATCGCCGGGCGGCGCACCGACCGCCGCGCTGCTGGCCGTGCTCGATGCGATGGGGCTCGCCGACGAAGCCGTGCCCGTGATCAACGAGTCGATTGCCGGCGCGACGTTTTGCGCACGCATTCTTTCACGTGCCAGCGTTGGCGACCTGCCGGCCGTGGTGCCCGAGATCAGCGGCACCGCGTTTGTCACGGGCGAGCACACGTTCGTGCTCGAGCCGCGCGATCCGTTTGCGCAGGGATTGCCCGAGTAGCTACTTCAGGTCGGCCAGCTTGGCCATGTTGATCTGCGACGCGATCGCCTTCACGCCATCAGTGCTCGGCAGCCCCGTGGCCTGCAGGTGCACGAGATAGCGCTTGCCCACGAGCACCGTGAGCCCCGCGGTGCGATCCGCGCTCGTCCATTCCTCGAACGCCGGCTGATTCTGGATCGTGATCGACCGCTTGTAGCCCTTCGCATCCTTCGCTTCGAAGCCCTCGGCGAGAAACGCCGCCACCGGCGCGTACAGCGACTGATTGAAGACCGTGTCGACGATGTCGACGACGACTTCCGCGTTGTCTTTGCGCAACGTGACCGAGGCCTGGGCGCCACGAATCGGCACCGTCAGCGCCATGCCCGTGAGGTCGCTTTTGTGCCACCCCTCGCGCGTCAGGTAGCCGTCGTCTGGCAGGAAGCCCTGGAGTGTCTCGAACTTGACCGGTTCGCCGGACTGAAACGCCGCGAGGTTCGACTTGGTGGGGTCGTCCTTTTTCGAACCGCAGGCCACCGAGCACGCCAGGAGAGCGACAATGAAGACACGCGACATCGACATCGCTCAGCAGTCTAACAGGAGGGCGTGATGGAGTTCGATCTGACCCGCGCAACGGACGTCCTGACGCGGACGCCGGCGGCGATTCGGGCACTACTCGGCGACTTGAGCGACGACTGGACGCGGCCAAATGAGGGCCCCGACACGTTCAGTGCCTTCGATGTGGTGGCGCACATGGCGGACCTCGAAGAGAGCGATTGGCTCGTGCGTGCGCGGCTGATCCGCGCCGCGCAGCGCGGCGGTCCGGAGCCGCGCTTCGAGCGCGTGGACCGGTTCCGGCACAAAACGCGCTATGCCGGACAGCCGATCAGCGCCGTGATCGACGACTTCGCACGCGCGCGTGCCGCCAATCTCGCCGAGCTTGCCGGCTGGCGGCTGTCAGCGACGGATCTGGAGGCGACCGGCATTCATCCGTCGTTCGGGAATGTGAGGTTGCGCCAGCTGTTCTCGACGTGGGTCGTGCACGACCTCGGGCACCTGGCGCAGATCAGCCGCGTGATGGCGAAGCAATATCGCGACGCCGTCGGGCCGTGGATCGAGTTCCTGCCCGTGCTGACCGATCGCGAGCGGCCGCGCTCGTAGCGCCGCCGCTCGCTGCCTGCATCTAGCCGCCGATGCGCTCGCGCACCTTCGCGGGCTTGGCGAGCTTTTCACCCGCCACTTCAATCGTCACCGTGTAGTCGCCGACCGTCGGCACGATCGCAGCCGGGGCGCCGCCACCGCGGCCGCCACCACCCGCGCCGCGGCCACCGCCGCCATTGAGCGGCCACAGCACGCGATTCAGTCCCGCCTTGCCCGGACCGTCGAGCTGCCGCATCACGCGCCCGTTCGTGTCGGTCACCGTGATCTTCGCGCCCGACGCCTGATCGGCCTTGAGGTAGTAGTTGATGACGATCGCCTCGGGCTCGTTCGGCACTTCGAGGTACTTGTCGCCGAAGAGGCGATAGTTCATGCCCTGCGTGCCGAAGCCGTACTTCGCCTTCGGTTCGATGTCGAAGAGATACGCGGCCTTGTCGAGCATGGCCGGCGTCACTTCCGGCAGGAACGACACGTCGCCCGTCCACAGGCCGCGACCGTAGGTCGCCAGCACGAGGTCGTTCTCGCGCGGATGAATCGTCAGGTCGTGCACCGCCACGGCCGGCAGGTTCGCGAGGAGCCGCGTCCACTGGCCGCCGCCGTCGAACGTGACCCACACGCCGCGATCGTTGCCCACGTACAGCAGATTCGCGTTCTTCTTGTCCTGCACGACCACGTTGATCGCGTAGGTGGGGAGGTTGCCGCTGATCGACGTCCACGTGGCGCCGTAGTCGGTCGTCTTGTAGAGGAACGGCCGGAAGTCGTCGTTGCGCATGCCGTTCTTCGACACGAACGCCGTGCCGGCGTGATGCGGTGACGCGAACACACGGCTCACCCATCGCTCGGCCGGTGCGCCGGCCTTCGTGAGCGCCGGAGTGAGATCCGTCCACGCGCCGCCGTGGTTCTTCGTCAGCTGCACCTTGCCATCGTCGGTGCCGATCCAGATCACACCGGCCGTGAGCGGGCTCTCCGAGATCGACGTGATCGTGCAGAACGGCACGTTCTTGCCGGTCTTCGTCGCGTCGTTCGTCGTGAGATCGGGGCTGATCTCTTCCCACTTGTCGCCGCGGTTGAGCGAGCGGAAGAGCTTCTGCGCGCCGGCGTAGATGATCGACGGGTTGTGCGGCGACATCGCGATCGGCGCGATCCAGTTGTAGCGGAGCGGCGGGTTGCCCGAGTTGGCGCGGCCCGGAGAGATGTCGGTGCGCACGCCGGTCTTCTGATCCATGCGGCCCATCGAGCCGAGTTCGCGCGTGTTGTACGCCCAGCGGCTGTCGGTGGGGTCGACCATGTTGTACATGCCGTCACCCGGCCCGACCGTCACCCATTCCTCGAGCGAGATCGAACCCCAGCGCGAGTTCACCGGGCCCTTCCAGGAGTCGTGATCCTGGAAGCCGGCATAGACGTGATACGGATCGTCCATGTCGACGCCGAGCGCGTAGGCCTCGCCGACCTTCAGATTCGGGAACGCTTCGGCCGTCTTGCCGCGGTCGTAGGAGATGCTCACGCCGCCGTCGCTGCAGGTCATCACGCGGTCTTCATCCTGCGGATCCCACCACATGCAGCGGAAATCGCCGAACGTGCCGCGCATGAAATCCTGTGTCCACGTCTTGCCGCCGTCCTTCGTCTGGAACATCGAGTCGCTGTTGACGACGACGACCTGATCGTTGAAAGGGTCGATCTTGATCTGATTGAACGAGTACGGCGCTTTGCCGCCCGCAACGTTGACGTCGCCGCTCACCTTCCGCCACGTCTTCCCGCCGTCGTCGGTGCGATACAGCTCATTGCCGATAATGCCCTGCGCGAGTGGGCTCGTGGAATTCACCGGACCCGTGGCGCCGCCCTTCGGATTCTGGTTTTCGAGCAGCGCGTACACGATCAACGGATTCTTCTGGTAGAGATCAAGACCGATGCGTCCGATCTTGCCGCTCGGCAGGCCGTTGGTCAGGCGCGTCCACTTCTCGCCGCCGTCATCCGTGCGATAGACGCCGCTCTCCGGGCCGCTCTCGCGGATTTCCCAGGGGAACCGTTCCTTGTCATAGAGCGCCGCGAACACCTGCGTCGGCGTTTTCAGATTGATCACGAGATCGATCGCGCCGACGCCGTCGTTCACATACAGCACCTTCTTCCACGTCTTGCCGCCATCCATCGTGCGGAACACGCCGCGTTCTTCGTTTCGGGAAAACAAGTGCCCCATGGCCGCGACATAGACGATGTCGGGATTCTTCGGGTGGATGACGATGCGCGCGATGTGGTGCGAGTCGGGGAGGCCCATTGGCTGCCAGGTCTTGCCGGCATCGGTGGACTTGAAGACGCCATCGCCCGACATCGACGAGCGCGCGTTGGCCTGATCGCCGCCGCCGACCCACACGATGTTGCTGTTGCTCGGCGCCACGGCGACGGCGCCGACCGACGCGATCGTGCCGATCTGATCGGTGACCGGTTCCCACGTCACGCCGTTCGTGGTGGTCTTCCACAGGCCGCCACTGCGCACCGCGGCGTAGATCGTGTAGAGGTGGTCGTGCTGGGGCGCGTCGGGGATCGCGATCGCCGTGACCCAGGCGGCCGACCGGAACGGGCCGATGTTGCGCATCTGCACGCTGTTCACGATGTTCGTGACGGCGGCGGGTGTTTGCTGGGCCGACGAGACCTGTCCGCAGACGAGGCCGGCCATGATCGCCAGGGCGAGCTTCTTCATAGCGGCGATTGTAGGAGGAATCGCGCGCTACTGGGTCGATTACCGCGGAGCGGCGTCGAGCACGGCGCGCAGTTTCTCCGCCAGCGCCCGGCTCGTGAACGGTTTGGCCAGAAAGGCTTCGTCTTCGCCCGTGACGCCGGTGCGCGCGAGCACATCGGCGGTGTATCCCGAGACAAACAGGCACGGCAGACCCGGGCGCAGCGCGCGGAGGCGCGTCAGCAATTGACGGCCGTTCATCCCCGGCATGATGACGTCGCTCAGCACGGCGTCCATACGCACCGCGGGATCCGACGCGCGTGCCAGCGCCTCTTCCGGCGTGCTGCAGAGAATCGGCGTGAAGTTCATGAGCTTCACCATCGCACGCATCATGTCGAGCAGCGGCAGCTCATCTTCGACGATCAGCACCGATTCGCCGCGGCCGATAACCCAGGCGTCTTCGGTCTGCGTCGTGGCGTGCAGCGGCTTGCGTGATTTGGGCAGGAAGATCTGGAACTCGGTGCGGGCGCCGATCGAGGACGTCACCGTGATGAAGCCGCGATTCTGCGCGACGATGCCGTGCACGGTCGACAACCCGAGGCCGGTGCCCTGACCGCGCGGCTTCGTCGTGATCATCAGGCGCTGATCCGCGCGCGTGCGGCCAACGTAGCCCGATCGAGCACCCAGAGCGTGTCGAGGAACGCGGGCACGAACGAGCCCGGTCCGCGCGAGGCGTCAGCGGCGATTTCTCCGGCGACGCCCATGATCGTCATGGCATCGAGCGCGGCCTCGAACGGCGAGGCCGCGACCGCGGCGGCGGCGCCGGTGATGGCCGACGCCGTGCAGCCCATGCCCGTGATCGACGTCATGATCGGATGCCCGTTGTGCACGCGCGCCATCCGGGTGCCGTCGAGGATGAGGTCGTCCTTGCCGCTGATCGACAACACGCACCCGCGCTCGCGTGCGAACGCCGCCGCGGCATCCGCCACCGCATCGGTCGAGTGGCTGCTGTCCACGCCCTTGGTGCCACCCACACCGCCGGCCAACGCCAGAATCTCCGACGCGTTCCCGCGCACGATCGTGGGTCTCAACTCGTTGAAGAGCCGCGTCGAGGTCTCCGTCCGATACGGTGTCGCGCCGCAGCCCACCGGGTCGAGCACGATCGGTACGTTACGCGCGACCGCCGCGCGGCCCGCTTTCAACATCGCCTCGACCCACGTGGGACTCAACGTGCCGATGTTGATGACGAGTGCCCGCGCAAAGCCGACCATGTCTTCCACTTCCTCGAGCGCGTGGGCCATCACGGGCGAGGCGCCCACGGCGAGCAGCGCGTTCGCCGTCTGATTCATCACGACGAAGTTGGTGATGTTGTGCACGAGCGGAGCGTCGTGGCGGATGCGTTCGAGCGTGGTCGCGGCCATGTCGGCGTCATTCTAGTCCCGTTGATTGGCGCGCCGTCTTCGTCATAATGCCCAAGTGATGATGCTGACCGGCGTGTTGGCCCGTGCGATGGCGGTGTGGTGGTTCGTGCCCGCCTCTGCACTGCCCGTGTCATTGGTCGGCGCATCGGTGAATGCCGAAACACCGGCACTGTCGATTGCGATCATCAAATGTCCCGGCGCCACGGAGACGTCACTCGTCCGCGCCGGACAACGTGTGTGCGCCGTCGCCGACGTCGTCTCCGTGCGCGAGCGCTCGGTGCTCGTGCGCAATGTGTTGACCGGACGGCTCGAAGTGCTCGGCTTTACGCGCAACGCCACGGCCAACGCGCCGGAACCGGCGCCCATCGCCGCTCCCGACGTGCGCATGACCGCCCGTGGCGCCACGATCGCCGTGCCGAAAGCGGCGGTCGAGCACTATCGCGTGAACTTGTCGGAGCTCCTCACGGCCGCGCTCGCCACCCCGCACATGGCCACGGTCGACGGCCGCACCGTGATGGACGGCTTTCAGTTGACGGAGATCAAAGCCGACAGCGTGATCGCGCAGATCGGCTTGAAGAACGGCGACATCATCCAGCGCGTGAACGGCGAACCACTCGACAGCCTTGCCGCCGCCATCCGCCTCGCCGCCGCCGCGCAAACCCGCGACGAGTCGACGATGGACGTCCTCAGAGACGGCAAAACCCTCACGTTCAAGATCACAACTAAGTAGGGGGCCCGGGTCCCGCGTGCCGGGTTCAGTTCGTGAGTT
>CAYFLU010000168.1:0-7183 GCA_964343975.1 uncultured Solibacteraceae bacterium | reverse complement strand
GGTCGGGGAACACGTCCGGCTTCCACGTGAACTCGCCGTTGTGCGTGTTCCAGCCCGACGGACAGAAGTCGGTGCCGAGATAGATCACCGCATCGCACGGCAACTTCTTCTCGCGCATGGTCTTGACGACGCCCATCACTTCGTCGGTATTGCGGATCGTGCGGTGCGACTGCTGGTAGCCGAGCGACCAGAGCGGCGGCATCTCGGGGAAGCCGGTCATCGCGGCGAAGGCCTTCATGATCTCCGCCGGTTCGTCGTGCGCGACGATCGCGAGCTGAAAGCGATCGAGCACGGACGGCGTTTCCGCCGGGCGGTTCACGAGATTGCCCGTCGGGCCGGTGGCCGCCATGGGCGTGAACACGCCACGCTCACCGGTGAGATCGAATGAGCCGAGCGGGTGATGGAGGAAGAGGCCCCAGCCTTCGTTCGTGCCGAGCAGCCACTGGATCGGCACGCGGCCGCCGTGCGTTTGCAGGCGATAGCCGCCCTGGCCACTGCGGTTCGTGTAGCTCTGACCTTTGCGATCGAACTGCGGGCCTCCCTGGCCGAAGCCGAGCACGGGTCCGCTCGGCAGACGGAACGTGATGGTCGGCGCGGTGGCGTCGAACGTGAGCGTCTGAATCGTCTTGCCGGCTTTCTCGATGTGCAGCGTCGGCGGTCCCGCCGTGTAGCGCACGGTGAGGCCGTTCTTCGTCACCACACGACTGAGCGCACTCGCGGTGCGGCCGCCGCCGGTGCGCGCTGCGAGCGGCGCCGCGAGCGCGCCGTCATCGGGAATCCACGCACCGGTTGTGGGGGCGTTGAGTCGTCGGGCGCGGATGAACACGCCCGAGGGCGCGTCGCCGATTTCAAATTCCATCGGCGCGCCGTTGATGATGATGTCGCCGCTCTGGCCCCAGAGGACCGAGGGCGCGAGCACGGCGGCCGCGCTCGCGGCGCCGATCTGGGTGAGGGCACGACGTCGCGAGATGCGCGGCATACAGAGACTCCGAGTCAGCGCTTGGTGCGCTTGGGGGCGAATTGCGCGGGGGCGCCGATGGTCTTGGCGGACGGCTGCGGCGAGCCTTCCCAGTTGAAGTTGCGCACGAGCTTGATCAGCTCGGCGGCCGGCTTCGAGAGGTAGCCGTCTTCGCGGTAGATCATCAGCGTGCGGCGCGGCATCGCGAGCTCGCGCAGCGGCACGCGCACGAGCGTGCCGTCGCGCAGTTCCTGCTTCACGGTGACGCCCGGCACGATCGCGATGCCGACGCCTTCCTGCACGAAGTTCTTCACGTTCTCGAAGCTCCAGAGCTCCGCCACGATCTTGCACGTCACCGCGTGCTGGTCGAAGAGCCGCAGGATCATGTCGGCGGTGGCCGCGCAGCCGTGATGCAGGATGAACGCTTCGCCGGCCAGGTCCTTCATCGACGCGTCCGTACGCTTGGCGAGCGGATGCCTGGGCGAGGCGACGAGCATCATCTCGTCGGTGTGCACTTCGACGAACTGCAGTTCATGGAAGGCCGGTTCGTCTTTCACGAAGCCGAGGTCCACTTCGCGGTCCATCACCCGCCGCGGAATCTCGTTGAGCGGGCTGCGCTGGATGCCGACGCGGATGTCGGGATACTGCTGGTGATACGCGCGGAGCGCGGTCGGCAGGAGGTACACCGCCGCCGATTCGTGCGCGGCCAGCTTCAACGTGCCGGCCTTCATGGCTTTCAATTCCGCCACACGGCGCATCGCCTCGTCGCGCATCGACACCATGCGGCGCGCGTAATCGGCCAAGACGCGCCCGGCTTCGGTGAGCGTGACTTCGTGCACATCGCGCGCGAACAGCGGCGCGCCGATTTCGTCTTCAAGCTTCTTGATGCTCTGGCTGACGGCCGGCTGCGTCCGGCTGACCCGCTCGGCGGCGCGCGTGAAGGTGCGCTCCTCGACGATGGCCAGGAAGTGCTCGAGCTGCAGAAGATCCATGCATCAATGATACGGGGAGTTGCCTAGAATGCCGCTCATGCGATTCGTTCCCGGGATGACGGTCGTGGTGGCATGGGCGCTGATGAGCACATCAGCGCCGGCGCAGTTGCAGGAACCGCCGAACGCGGCGGCCGCGGTGAGCGCGGCCGGCGGGCGGCTCGCGCTGACTTACGAGGGGCGCGCGTTCGTGACGGGCGCCGTGACCGGCGAGAACAGTGCCGCGCCGGAGTTCCGGAGCGTCACGACTGAAGATGGCGGCGCGGTGACGCAGGTCCTGAAGTGGACGGCGTCGGGTCGCGGCCGCGCCGTCGTCGACGTCACCGTGTCGGCCAGTGCGGATGCGCTCGCCGTCGAGGTGGACCGCACGGCCGAGACGCTGCCCGTGGTGCGCGCGAGCATCGGGCCAAGCCACAACGCGCGCAACCGCGCGGTGTACGACCGCACACGCGACTGGGTGCTGTCGGTCGATCCCGGCGCCGCACTGACGGTGACACCGGGCACCGCGACCGCCACCGGGACGTCGTTCCGGGTTCACGCCGCCGGATCCGAAGTGGTGTTGCGCTTCCGCCCGCGCTACTACCAGAAGCATCGCCGGCTGAAGTACTTCGAGCCGTGGTCGTTCCAGCCGTGGAAACAGTCGGTGGCGGGGTGGACGTCGTGGTACGCGTTCCGCGATGACGTGACGCAGAAGGACATCGACGAGACGGCGGCGGTGCTCGCCGACACGCTCGCGCCATTCGGATACGAGTACGTGCAGATCGACGATGGCTTCCAGCAGAAGCCGATCGGCGTGCCGGATCATTGGCTCACGGCCAACAGCAAGTTTCCCGGCGGACTCGCCGGCTTGAAGGCGTCGATCACGAGCCGCGGGCTCAAGCCCGGCTTGTGGACGAACGTGTCGTTTGCTCAGCGCGAGTACGCGCTCGCGCATCCCGATTACTTCATCACGGGGCCGGACGGGCAGCCCGCGCGCGGCAACTGGGTCGGCTACGTGATGGACGGCTCGAATCCGAAGACGCTCGCGGATCTCGTGTTGCCGGTGTATTCCGCGCTCGTGTCGTCCGGCTGGGACTACTTCAAGGTCGACGCGCTCCGGCATCTGAAGTACGAGGGCTACAACAGCTACAGCGACTACTTCACGAAGAAGCAGCTCGATCGCGACGCGGTGTATCGCCAATTCGCGGCGTCGATCACGAACACGATCGGGCCGCATCACTTCAAGCTCATGTGCTGGGGCGTGCGGCCGGAGCTGATCGGCCTCTTCGACGCGTGCCGCGTGGGTAACGACGGCTTCGGCTACGGCGGCTTCTCCGAATACAACTCGTTCAATAACATCGTGTGGCGCAACGATCCCGATCACATCGAGCTCAAGCAGCCGGACGCGTATCGCGCCACGACGATCACGTCGTTGACCGGATCGTTGCTGATGCTGACCGATCCGCCGGCGGTGTATCGCACGGATCGTGTGGAGGCCGCGCGCCGCACCTCGCCCGTGCTCTTCGCCGTGCCGGGTCAGATCTACGACGTGGAGCCGTCGCGGTCGGACGCGATCGCGCGCGCGGCCGTGGAGATGTCGGGCAGTGGCCCGCGGTCGTTCGACGCCACGCAGGCGCTGTCGACGCACTATCTGTACGCCGTCGACGTGACGCGGCCGTACGAGCAGTGGATGGTGCTCGCGCGCACGAGCAACGAGGCGGCGACGATTCGCGCGACCGACATCGGTCTCGCCGCGGATCGGGAGTATCTCGCCTGGGAGTTCTGGACCAAGGCGTATCTCGGCGCGTTTCAGCAGACGCTCACGCCCGGCGCGGTCGACCCGCGCTTCGGCGTGCAGGCGATCTGCCTGCGCGAACGACAGGCGCATCCGCAGCTCATGGGCACCAACCGTCACGTGTCGTGCGGGGCATTCGATGTGTCGGCGGTGGCGTGGTCGGGCACGGCCCTCGAGGGCACGAGCCAGATCGTCGGCAATGACCCGTACGAGCTGTATCTCACCGAGCCGGCTGGCTTCACGCTGGCGAACGTGCGCGTGACCGGTGCGGATGTCGTCGCCAATCAGAAGGTGGGTGCCCTGCGGATGATCCGCGTGCGCGCCGCGAAGAACGCCACGGTGACGTGGCATGTGGACTACACGAACGAGGGCAAGTGATGCGGCCGCTGAACAAGATGAAGAAGAACGTGATGCGCTGGATGGCGCCCGTGGCGGCGGCTGTGCTGCTCGGATTGTCGCCGCTCGGTGCGACGCCCACGCAGGAAGCGGCCCCGTTGACCGGCGCCACGCCGCCGGCGAATGGCGTGTGGCTCGACTCGCTCGATCTCTCGAAGATGGTGCAGCGACGCGGCACACCGCGCGTCGGCAAGTCGGGCGCCAGCGGCGGCCGCGGCAACGCCACGCCGCCACCGCTCAAGCTCGGCGGCGTCGTGTACGAGCACGGCATCGGCACGCTCTCGATCAATGAACTCATCGTTGACCTCAAAGGCGAGGCGACCCGATTCGTGTCGATGATCGGCATCGACGACGCGATCACGCGCGAGGGCTCGGTGACCTACGAGATCTGGCTCGACAACAAGAAGAAGCTGATCACCGACGTGCTCAAGGCCGGGGCGCCGCCGCAGTTCGTGTCGATCGACGTCACGGGCGGACGCTTCCTCGAACTCGTGATCAACGACGGCGGCGACACGAGCAACAGCGACTACGCCGACTGGGCGGGTGCGGCCATCATCATGAAAGCCGGCAGCACGGCCAGACCCGAGACATGGTCGCTGCCCTCGGCCGCCGCGCCGGCCATCGCGGCCAGCACGGCCTTTGCCGGCGCCGCGCATCTCAATGCGCCGTTCATCGCGGGCGGCACACCCGGCCGGCCCTTGCTGTTTCGCGTGCCGGCGAGCGGCGCGCCGCCGCTCACCTTCAGCGCGAAGAACCTTCCGGCCGGTCTCACGCTGGATCCGGCGACCGGCATCATTCGCGGCGCCATGGCGGCGGCGGGGAAGACCGATGTCGCCATCACGGTCAAGAACGCCGCCGGCACCGACACGCGCACCTACACGATCGTGGGCGGCGCCGACGCGCTCGCGCTCACGCCGCCCCTCGGCTGGAATTCCTGGAACGTCTGGGGCGGATCGGTCGACGATGCGAAGGTGCGCGCGGCGGCGGACGCGATGGTGTCGAGCGGACTGGCTGCGGTCGGGTTCCAGTACGTGAACATCGATGACGGGTGGGAAGGGAAGCGCGACGCGAACGGCGTGTTGCAGCCGAACGAGAAGTTCCCCGACATGAAAGCGCTCGCCGACTACTTGCACAGCAAGGGATTGAAGCTCGGCATCTACTCGTCGCCCGGTCCGCGCACGTGCCAGGGCCTGCCCGGCAGTTATCAGCACGAAGACATCGACGCGGCGACGTGGGCCGCGTGGGGCATCGACCTGCTGAAGCACGACTGGTGTTCCTACTCCGGCATTGCGAAAGACGATTCCCTCGCCGAACTGCAGAAGCCGTACATCGTCATGCGCGATGCGCTCGCGAAGGCCGGACGCGACATCGTGTACAGCCTCTGCCAATACGGCATGGGCAACGTGTGGGAGTGGGGCAAGACGGTGGGCGGCCACTACTGGCGCGTGAGCGGTGACCTGACCGACACGTGGTCGAACATGTCGCCGATCGGGTTCCGTCAGGCCGGGCGTGAGATGTTCACGAAGCCCGGCGGCTACACCGATCCCGACATGCTTGTCGTGGGCAAGGTCGGCTGGGGACCGAGCGTGCACGACACGCGCCTGTCGCCGAATGAGCAGCTCACGCACATCTCGCTCTGGGCCTTGCAGGCGGCGCCGCAGCTGCTCGGCGCCGACATGTCGCAGTTTGACGCCTTCACCACCAATCTGATGACGAACCCCGAGGTGCTGGCAGTGGATCAGGATCGCCTGGTGCGTGCGGCCCGTCGCGTGTCACAGCGCGAGCGTCTGGAAGTGTGGGCGCGTCCGCTCGAAGGTGGTGGCATGGCCGTGGGCTTCTTCAATCGCGGTCTCGCGCCCGCGACGATCTCTGCGACGTGGGAAGAACTCGGCCTGAGCGGCGCCAAGACCGTGCGCGATCTCTGGCAGCGGAAGGACGTCGGTTCGGTCAACGGCCGCTACGCCCCCCTCGTCCCCGCTCATGGCGTCGTCTTGGTCACCCTTCGGTGAGCACAGAAAAAGCCGGGAGTTAATTCAACGAATTAACTCCCGGCTTTTTTGTCTTTCCTCCCGTTGGTACACTGAAGCCGGATGACCTTAGTGATCATGGCCGCGGGGCTGGCGTCCCGCTACGGCAGCACGAAGCAGCTCGAAGGCGTCGGCCCGCACGGCGAGTTGCTCCTCGAATATTCCGTCTTCGACGCCCATCGCGCCGGCTTCACGCGCGTCGTCTTCATCGTCCGCAAGGCGATCGAAGCGGAGATGCGCGAGTTCGCGAAGCGCCTGCCGCGCGATCTCGAGATAGTCTTTGCGGTGCAGGATCTGGCGCAGGTGCCGTCGTGGTTCACCGTGCCGGCAGACCGCACGAAGCCGTGGGGGACGACCCACGCGGTGCTCGCCGCGCGCGACGTGATCGATGGTCCGTTCGGCGTCCTCAATGCCGATGATTTCTACGGTGCCGAGGCGTTTGTGCAGGCGCGTCGCGCGTGCGATGTCGCCGCAGCATCCGGCGATGCCTCCGCCGTGCTCTTTCCGCTCGAGGCGACGCTGTCGGCGCACGGCACGGTGATCCGTGGCCTCAGTCGCGTCACCGATGGCTACCTCACCGAACTGGAAGAAGTCCGAGACATCGGCCGGGCCGCGGGAGCGCTCACCGGCCGCTTCGCCGCAGGCGTGCAGCCGCTCACCGGGCGTGAGCTCGCGTCCATGAACTTCTGGGTCTTCGCACCGACGGCGATGCGACTCTTCGGCGAGGTGTTCGAGCGGTTCCTCCGCGCGCAGGGCACCGCCGAGAAGGCCGAGTCGATCATCCCGGAGGCGGTGGCGGAACTGATGGCGCGCGGCGAGATGCGCGTGCGCGCGCTTTCCGCGCCGGGGCCGTGGTTCGGTCTGACCCATCAGGCCGATCGTGACGGCGTGCGCCAGGGCCTGGCCGACCTCACGGCACAGCAGGTCTATCCGTCGCCGCTCTGGTAGAGCGGCGTCGCCCTTCAGCCCTTCAACACCCGCTCGGCCTGCTCGGCATCCAGCGCGCCTTCCCATTTCGACACGACCAGCGTCGCCACGG
>CAYFLU010000167.1:0-7281 GCA_964343975.1 uncultured Solibacteraceae bacterium | reverse complement strand
GCGATCATCTCGCCGCGGCGTGCGATCAAAAGCGATAACTACCCCCTCAGGCCCGCCGCGCGACTTCATCGCGCGCGGCTTCCACAAACGCTGCCACCGGGGTCCCGCCCTGGTCGCCGCCCGCCCGCGTTCTCACAGACACGGTGCCTTCCGCCACCTCGCGATCACCGATCACGAGCATGTAGGGCACCTTCTGGAGCTGGGCCTCTCGAATCTTATAACCAATCTTCTCCACCCGACGGTCTAGCGTGACCCGGAGGCCCGCCGCCTTCAACTGGGCCTCCACCGCGTCGGCATACTCGAGGTGCCGGTCGGCGATGGGGAGGACGGTCACCTGGACGGGCGCCAGCCACAGGGGGAAGGCCCCCGCGAAGTGCTCGATCAGGATGCCGATGAACCGCTCAAAGCTGCCGAAAATGGCCCGGTGGATGACCACGGGCTGGTGCTCGGCATTGTCGGCCCCGATGTATTTCAGGCCGAACCGGGCGGGAAGCTGGTAGTCGAGCTGGATCGTACCGCACTGCCACTTCCGGCCGATCGCGTCGGTGATGTCGAAGTCGATCTTCGGCCCGTAGAACGCGCCGTCGCCTTCGTTGATCGTGTAAGACACGCCGGCGCTCTCGAGCGCCCGCTTGAGCTCGCTCTCCGCGTGATCCCAGGTGGCCTGCTCGCCGAGATACTCGGCCGGCCGGGTCGAGAGCTTCACTTCGTAGTTCAGCCGGAAGTCGCCGTAGACCCGCTTGACGAGGTTGAGCAGCCGCTCGACTTCCTCGCCGATCTGCGACTCCATCACGAAGCAATGCGCGTCGTCCTGCGAGAACTGCCGCACGCGCGTGAGGCCCGAGAGCACGCCCGACGCTTCGTTGCGGTGGAGGGCCGTCTGCTCGTGGAAGCGCAGCGGGAGGTCGCGGTAGCTGCGCGTCTCGCTCCCGAAGAGCACCATGTGGCCCGGGCAGTTCATCGCCTTGGTGGCCATGTCGGGCGTGTGCGTTTCGCCCGGCTTCAGGTCCTGCGCGGTCGCATCCTTCGACTCGACCAGGAACATGTTCTCGCGGTAGTGGTGCCAGTGCCCCGAAGTTTCCCAGAGCGCCTTGTTGAAGATGATCGGCGTCTTGACCTCGTCGTAGCCGGCCGGGAACAACACCTCGCGCATGTAGTTGGCGAGCAGGTTGTAGACGAGCGTGCCCTTGCCCAGCCAGAACGCGCCGCCCGGCGCCCACTGGTGGAACATGAACAGCCCGAGATCCTTGCCGAGCTTGCGATGGTCGCGCTTCTTGGCTTCCTCGATCTGCGTGAGATACGCCTTGAGGTCGTCGTCCTTGAAAAACGACGTGCCGTAGACGCGCTGCATCGGCTGGTTGCGGGCGTCGCCCTTCCAGTACGCGTTCGAGGTGGTGAGCAGCTTGAAGGCCTTCAGCTTGCCGGTGGACGGCACGTGCGGGCCCGTGCAGAAGTCGACGAAGGTCTCGCGATCCTTGATCGTGTAGCACGAGACGAACGGCTGGCCGGCCGTCTTCTCTTCGATCAGCTGCACCTTGAGCGGTTCACCGCGCTGGCGGAAGAACTCGATGGCTTCGTCGCGCGGCCACAGCTGGCGCTCGTAGACGAAGTCCTGCTGCGCCATCTCGCGCATCTTCTTCTCGATCTTTTCGAGATCCTCCGGCACGAACGGGCGCTCCACGACGAAGTCGTAGAAGAAGCCTTCGTCGGTGGCCGGGCCGATGCCGCACTGCACACCGGGGAAGAGATTCGTGACCGCCGCGGCCAGCAGGTGCGCCGTCGAGTGGCGGTACAGCTGCAGCGCGTCCTGGCCTTCGGGCAACACGAGCCGGAGCTTGGCGTCGGCCTCGAGCGGGAACGTCAGATCCACCAGCCGGTCGTCCACGTAGGCGGCAATGGCTTTCTTCACGACGCCCAGAGGGAGCGCCGAGGAGGCAAAGTCTCGCACCGGCGTGCCCGAGGGCACACTGCGCACGGACCCATCGGGGAGGGTGATGGAAATCTGGCTCATGAACAAAAATTGGTAGGCACGCGCGGACTCGAACCGCGGACCTCCTGCATGTCAAGCAGGCGCTCTAACCAGCTGAGCTACGCGCCTATCTGTCGCGAAAACCGCGCCAAATACGAACTGACAGTATAGCCCGGTACCAAAGAAAAAGGCCACCGGCCCCGTGTTTTTCGGGGCCGATGGCCAGAGGCGAGCCGACGGCGCGCTTAGTTCAGGGTGTCCTTCAGGGCCTTGCCGGCCGTGAAACGCGCCACCCGGCGCTTCGGGATCTTCACCGTCTTGCCGTTCTGCGGGTTGCGGCCGAGACGGGCCTTGCGGATCGACGTCTTGAACGTGCCGAAACCGACGAACGTGATCGTCTGCCCCTTCTTCAGGGTCTTGACGATGCCGTCGATCGCCGACTCGAGCGCCGCCGAGGCGCCGGCCTTCGACATGCCACAGTCCTTCGCAATCTTTGCCACGAGCTCTTGCTTGTTCATGTTTCGCGATTGTCCTTTGCGTTCGCACTTGCACCCGCGCGCCACACGCGCGACGGTCGGCGAACCTGAAGGTCAGTTTACGACGCTTTCGCGGCTTTCAATCGCTCGATCGCCTTCGCGCGCATGTCGTCGTTGGCCGGTGCGACCTCGCCGAACTCGACATTCGGTTCCTCGGCGACCACATCCGGCACGAGTCCCTTCTCGAGAATCACCGCGCCACTCGCCGTGAAGTAGCGGCGATACGTCATCCACAAGCCGTAGTGATCCGGCAACGACACGAGTCGCTGTTCCGCCGCGAGTCCCGCCGTGCGTTCGCCCACGAGGTCGGCGCGGTGTGCATCGCGCATCGCGGAGATGAACACTTCGGCCGGGCCCGACGTGCCGAACGTCTGCAACACGACCACCGGCACGGTGAGCGCCGCGCCGCCCGAGGCCGTGATGACTTCTTTGTTCGCGTTGTCGCGGCCCGCGCGTGTGGCGATCGTGCCCGTGGGGATGAACACCTTGGCCGTGTCGATCGCCGCGTCGTAGCTGCCGTCTGCCACGCTGCGTAGATCAAGCACGAGGCCCTTGGCCCCTTGCTGCTGCAGCTTCTCGGCCGCCTGCCGCACCGCAGCCGCCGTGCCATCGGCAAACGTGCGGATGCGAATGACGCCCGCCGCATCCTTTGCCAGATACTCGCTCGCCACCGCCGTCGCATCGAGCACGTCGCGCGTGAGCGTGAGTTCGTGCGGCTCGGCCGCATTGCCGCGGATGACGAGCACCTTCACCGACGAGCCCGGCGCGCCGCGCAACAAACGCGTGCCCGTGAACGCCGACATGTCGCGCGTCGGCCGGCCATCGATCGCGCGCACGTAATCGCCCGAGCGCAACCCCGCCTTGGCCGCCGACGAGCCGTCCTTCACCCCAAGCACGCGGAGATAGAACTGCCGCGTGACCACCAGACCGGGATCGCCCGCGCCGAGCGGCACGCTCTTCTCGACGAGCGCCACTTCATCCGGCGTGAGATACGAACTGGCCGGGTCCAGGCTCTCGGCCAGGCCCCGCATCGCGCCTTCCATGACCTTGTCCGGATCGACGTCGACCACATACGCGCCGGTGATCAGCGAGACGACGTCCTCGAACACGCGCAGGTGTTCGAAGCCCTTCTGCGGCGTCTTGGGCGCGCCGAGCAATCCCCCGACCGCCGCGACGATGACCAGCGGCGTGGAGATGAAGAAGAGCAGCCAGCGGGACTTGGAAGACATAGCAAGATCTTAGCCTCTCACCCCGAAGGGCCCGGGAAAAACTGCTATCCTCCGCCCGATGTCACTGACGACACTCGAAGGCGGCCGCCAGCGGTACGAACGGAGCGCCGCGCACTACAGCGTGGAGTTTCCGGTGGGCTGGACGGTGGATACCACCTTTGCGCGCCACGACTTCCGGGCTACGGCGACCCCGGCGATTCCGGGCATCGCCTGTCTGGACGTCTTCACGCAGTTCCTGCCCGATCTGGCCGGCGCCGGTCCCGAGGACTTTCTCGACAACTTCGGCCACGCCGATTTCGACGGCATGGTCCGCAGCAGCTTTCACGACGATTTCCAGGTGACGCCGCGCGGCGAGACGCCGGTCAGACAGCGCATGATCGCCGGTCGCGTGTGGTTTGTCGGCGACTACGGGCTCGTGGGCCGGACGACGGGGAAAGTGGCCACGCTCCGCTACGCGATGGCGTTCGAGCGCGGCACGTTCTATCACCTCAAGGGCTACCTCAGCGGCGACGATCACGCCGCCGGTGAGGCCGCGATGGAACGCGTGCTCGAAAGCTTCCGCGCCTGAGTTACTGCCCGCCGCCCGCACCGCCGAAGAGCGGCTTGCCGTCGATCGCCTTCGGGATCGTGACGCCGAAGTGCTGGAGCACCGTCGGTGCGATGTCGATGATCTGCGGCTTGTCGGTGTTGATCTTGCGGCTCGTGATGAGCACGCCGCTCGTCGTCTGGTAGTCGAACCCGCCGTGATCACCCGACCACTTCTGGTCGTTGTTGTAGACGATGCCTTTGGGCGTGCCGCCCTGCGCCGTCTGCCAGCTCACACGGTAGCCGTCTTCGAATCCCAACTGCAGATCCGACGCATTCCCGATGAACTCGCCTGAATACACGTCGTCGCGCTTGTAGACGTTGCGGACGATGTGCTGCTTGGTGTCGGGATCGATCATGTCTCGCTTCAGTGTCGCGACGAGGTCGTCGGCGAGCGCCATGTATTCAGCGCCGGGCGAGACGATGCCCTGGCCTTCGCGGCCGCGCACGTTGAAGTAGATCTGTCCGAGGCCCATCGCGTAGGCGCGCGTCTTCGACCAGTCGACGTTCTCCCAGAACGTGCCGCCGCCGAAGAGATCGTCGAGTTTGCGGTCGCGCGATTCGCTCTGGCCCTTGAGCACCATGTAGCCGTGCTCGACGAGCCACGTGTTGACGTTGACCGCTTTGTTCCATGCGTGGAAGCCGTGATCGCTCACGATCATGACTTCCACCGACGGGTCGAGTTTCGACACGACCTCGCCGACGAACTGGTCGGCGCGCTGGTAGACCTTCTGGATCGAGTCGCCGTATTGCGCGGCGAGCTTGGCGTCGTAGAGCGGGGAGTTCTTGTCGGTGAGCCGCCACATCATGTGCTGCACGCGGTCGGTGGCCTCGATCACGCCGACGAGCACATCCCAGTTGTTCGCGGCGAGGCGATTGAGGATCACGTGGGCGCGGTCGTCGAAGGCCTTGTACATGTCGGCCATGAACGTGCCTTCATCCATGCGGTTCTCGTTGAGCGGCCAAGTGGCCTCGGCCCAGCCGAGCGTGCGGTACGGCCCCATCGACTTGAAGATCTCGCCGGCGAAGCTCTCCGGATACGACATCGGCGTCGGCGGGTTGTCGGGCCGGAAGTTGACCGGCGAGACATACAGCTGCAGCTCGTTGTTCGCATTCATGAGCAGCAGCTGCACCATGCCGTGCACGCGGATGATGAAGTTGATCTTGAAGTCGAGGTAGACCCACTTCGACCATTCGCCGGTCTTGAGCGGGATCTTCTGGCCGTCGAGGTCGATGAGCGCCTGGTTCGAGCCGCGCGTCCACGTGATCTGGAGCGGCAGGTTCGCGTATTCCTGGCTCTTCAGTTCGCCGATCGTCGCGCGGTCGGCATCCGACATCGCGCCGGCCTTGGCGTAGATCGCCTTGATCTTCGACTTGATCATCGGGTTCGGCGGGCCGATGAACTCCGTCTTCGCGACGTTGTTCTCGAACGTGAGGTGCTTCAGGATGCCGCCGAACTCCGTGTCGCCTTCTTCGTACCGGCTGAGGTCGCTCGCGAAGTAGTAGAACGTGCCCATCGTGCCGCGAATGTCGGGCAGTGGCAGACCCGAGAGCATCTCGCCGCCCGGCACCGGCTCGGGCGGGAAGGTGATCGGTACCGTGAGGATGCTCGACGGCACGCCCGCCTTGCCGGCCGTGACCCAGAACGACTCGCCGCCGCGCATGCTTTCGACGCGCGGCCGCTTGAGCGGGATGTAGTCGAACAGGAACTCGCCCGGAATGCGCTTCACCATGCCGAGGTCGAGCACGTAGTTCGACGTGTCGCGGATGAGGAAGTCGTAGATGTTGTGCTTGCCCGGATTGCCGCCGGTAGCAAATGAGGCCCATGCGGTCGGCGACTCGGCCGAGACCGTGGTGCCGAGATCGTAGAGGCCGCCCCGTTGCGACAGCTTCTGCATGTTCGGCAGGAGGCCCTGCGCCATGTACTCGCGCACCAGATCCGGGTCCATGCCGTCGAACCCGAGGATGACCATGCGGGGCTTGCCGGTATGCGCCGCGGGTTGGGGACCGCCACACGACACGGCCAGCACGGCCGAGAGCAAGAGGGCCAGTTTGCGCATGGCAAGAAGGATATATCCTCTTCCCGTGCGATTTGTCGGCATCGACTACGGGAAGAAGCGCATCGGCATGGCCATTTCCGACGCGACGGCGTTTCTGGCGCGACCCTGGCAAACGGTGCCGGTTGGCGGCGCGGACCCCGAAACCGCGGCGGCACTGATCGCCGATTTCTTTCCCCGCCTGATGAGTGAAGCCGAGAGCGTGGACGGCATCGTGATCGGTCTGCCGAAGCGGCTGAACGGCGACGACACCGACCAGACCGCTGACGTCCGCATCTTTGCCGAGCACCTCCAACTGATCACGGCCATCGACGTGCATCTGGTGGATGAACGCCTCACGAGCGTCGAGGCCGAACAGCAACTGGCGCAGCGCGAGAAAGACTGGAAGAAACGCAAGCAGCAGATCGACGCGGTGGCCGCGACGATCATCCTGCAGGACTTCCTCGATTCGCGGGTGCGCGGCTGATGCTCCGCAAGCTGATCGCGCTCGTCGTCATCGTGGCCGCGCTCGCGGGCGCCGGCGCGTACGCGGTGTACCGCCAGATGCACGATGCCTATCGCGGTTTCACGGACCCGGAAGTGTTCGTCGAACTCGCGCCGGGCGCGCGCACGGCCGACATTGCCGCCGCATTGGCCGGCGCCGGCGTCGTGCCGGATGCCTTCACGTTCCGTCTCGCGGTGCGCTTCGCCAATGCCGATCGCAAGCTGAAGGCCGGCGAATACCGCTTCACCGACGCGGCCACGCCCGACGAGATCATCAACCGGCTCATGCGCGGCGACACGTTCACGCGCGCGCTCACGTTCCCCGAAGGGCTCAACATCCACGAGATGGCCGCCATCTTCGAAAAGAGCGGCATGGGCACGGCGGATCAGTTCATCCGCGCGGCCACGACCGTGTCGCTCAT
>CAYFLU010000166.1:0-7286 GCA_964343975.1 uncultured Solibacteraceae bacterium | reverse complement strand
AAGGCGCTGTCGCTGCACAGTCGTGCCTGGCCGGACGCCGTGTTCCGCGGCCGGCTGGAATTGATCGGTGACGGCATGGACCCGGCCACGCGCACGATCAAGGCACGCGGCAGCGTCGAGAATCCGCGCCGGGAGCTGCGGGCCGAGATGTACGTCACGGTCGACATCGCCGACGGTCAAGCGACCGGCGTGGAGGTGCCGGCCAGCGCGCTGTTCCTGAAGAACGGACGCCGATCGCTGTTCGTCGAAATCGCGCCCGGCCGCTATGAGCGGCGCGAAGTCACGGCCGGTGCGGAGCGCCACGGGCAGGTGCTGGTCACCGCCGGCGTGCGGGATGGCGAGCGGGTCGTCACCGACGGCTGTCTCCTCCTCGACGCCGCCATGGACGGAGGTCAGTCATGACCGGCACGATCGCGCGCTACGCGCTGCGCCATCGCGCCATTGTGCTGGCGCTCACCCTGCTCTTCGTCATTGCCGGCGTCACCGCCGTGCGCGAGTTGCCGGTGGAAGCCTACCCGGACGTCACGAACGTCTCGGTCCAGATCATCACGCTCTTCCCCGGCCACGCGGCCGAAGAAGTCGAACGCCTCGTGACGATTCCGGTCGAGAACCAGATCAACGGCATCCCGCAGCGGACGTCGATCCGGTCGATCTCCCTGTTCGGCCTCTCACAGGTGACGATCACATTCGACGACGGTGCGAATGTCGATTTCATCCGGAATCAGGCGGCGCAGTACCTCGCCGCGGTCGATCTCCCGCCCGGAGCGGACGCCTCGCTCTCACCGAACGCGACGCCGGTCGGCGAGATCTACCGGTACACGCTGCACGCACCGCCCGGCTTCTCGCCACTCGAATTGAAGGCCCTGCAAGACTGGGGCGTCGAGCGGCAGTTCCGCACGGTGCCCGGCGTTGTCGACGTCGTCGGCTTCGGCGGCCCCACGAAGCAGTATCAAGTGCTGGTCACACCGGCGCGCCTCCGCGCCTACGGGCTGTCGCTGCGCCAGGTCGTCGAAGCGCTCTCGAACGGCAACCAGAATGCCGGCGGCTCCTACATCGAACACGGCCCCGAGCTGTACATCGTCCGCGGCATCGGCGTGATCCAGACGACCGACGACATCGGGCGGATCGCGGTTGATACGCGCGGCGGCACGCCGGTCACGATCGGCGACATCGCGGATGTGCAGCTCGGCGAACAGCTGCGGCTCGGCCGCGTCGGCAAATTCGTACCGGGCGCGCCGGACCTCGACGATGCGACGATGGGCATCGTGATCATGCGGCGCGGGGAAAATGCGCTGCAGGTGCTCGAGCGCGTGCGCGCAAAGGCCGACGACATCAACGCGCACGCGCTGCCCGCCGGTGTGCGGCTCGTGCCGCACTACGACCGCACAGACCTCACCGAGCGCACGCTGCACACGGCATCGAAGAACATGATCGAAGGCATCAGCCTGGTGCTACTCGTGCTTGTGCTGTTTCTCGGCCTCGGCAACATCCGCTCGGCGTTCACCGTGGCGCTGGTGGTGCCGCTCTCGCTGCTCGGCGCGTTTCTCCTGCTCGACCTGCGCGGCATTCCGGCGAACCTCATCGCGCTCGGCGCCATCGACTTCGGCATCATCGTCGACACGGCCGTGATCGTGATCAAAGACGTGCTGCACAAGTTGCAGCAGGGTCCGGCGCGGCACGCGCGGCTCCACGACGTGATCATCGAGGCCGTGCAGCAGATGGGCCGGCCGATCCTGTTCTCGAAAGCCATTCTGCTCACGGCGTTCGTGCCGTTCTATCTGCTGCAAAGCGTGGAGGGCCGCATCTTCCGGCCCATGGCGCTCACGCTCACCTTCGCGTTGCTGGTGGGCACCGCACTCGCGCTGGTGCTCGTGCCCGTGCTCGCCAGCTTCGCGCTCCGCCGACGCGTGTCGACGAAAGACGCCTGGCTCGTGTCGCGCGTGTATGCGGCCTACCGGCCGACGCTCGTCGCGGCGATGCGACATCGCACGGCAGTGCTCGCGGGCGCCCTCATCGTGCTGGCCGTGTCGGGCATCGTGCTCTCGCGCCTCGGCTCCGAGTTTCTGCCCAAGCTCGATGAGGGCTCGTTGTGGGTGCGCGGCTTCCTGCCGCAAACGATCGCGCCGACCGAAGCCGCGCGTCTCGCCCGCACGGTGCGGACCACGCTCGGCAGCTTCCCGGAAGTCCGGTCCGTCGTCAGTCAGCTTGGCCGGCCCGACGACGGCACCGACATCAATGGCTTCGACGTGGTCGAGTGCGCGGTCGACCTCAAGGATCGTCACGACTGGACCACGGCGCCCACGCGCGAAGGGCTCGTCGCGGCCATGAACGCCAAGCTCTCGGCGATTCCCGGCACGGCGTTTCAGTTCAGCCAATACATCGAAGACAACGTGAACGAAGCGGTGTCGGGCGTGAAGGCCGAGCTCAGCATCAAGATCTATGGCGACGACGTGCAGCAGCTGCAGACGTTGGCGGAACAGGCCGTGGCGCTCCTGCAGCATGTGCCGGGTGCCGTGGACGTGGGCACCGAGGATCTCATCGGGCAACCGCAGGTGCAGATCGCCATCGACCGCACCGCGATCGCGCGATACGGCTTGTCGGTGGCGGACGTGCAGCAGGTGGTCGAGACGGCACTCGGCGGCACGCGCGCCACGCGCGTGCTCGAGGGCGAGCGCACGTTCGACCTGGTCGTGAAGCTGGCACCGCAGGCGATCGCGGATCTCGATGGGATCCGTCGCATTCCGATCGCGGGCGGCAACAGCGAGCGGCTGACGCTCGGAGATGTCACGACGGTCGATGTGCGCCCGGGCTTTGCCCGCGTGTTGCGCGAGGAGAACGCGCGGCGCACGGTCGTAAAGTTCGCGGTGCGGGGCCGTGACCTCGGCTCGGTCATCGCCGATGCCAAACGCGCCGTCGCCGAGAAGATGACGCTGCCGCCCGGTTATCGCATGACATGTTCGGGCGCCTTCGAGAATCAACAGCGCGCCGTGGCTCGCCTCAAAGTGATCGTCCCGGCCGTGCTGGTGGCGATCTTCTTCCTGCTGTTCACGGCGTTCGACTCGGGCCGGCTCGCGTTTCTGATCCTGCTCGTGGTGCCGTTCGCGGCGATGGGCGGCATCCTCGCGTTGCCGGTCGCGGGGCTCAACGTGTCGGTGTCAGCGCTCGTCGGCTTCATGGCGCTCTTCGGCATCGCGATGCTCAACGGCGTCATCGTCGTGGAGCGCATCCGGGAGTTGCGCGGCCGGGGCCTGAGCCTCCCGGAGGCGATTGAGGCCGGCGCCGTGTCGCGCGTGCGCCCGGTGGTGATGACCGCGCTGATGGCGGCGCTCGGCCTGCTGCCGATGGCGCTCTCCACCGAGGTCGGCGCCGAGACGTCGCGTCCCTTTGCCGTCGTCATCATCGGCGGCCTGATCACCGCCACGATCGTCACGTTGATCGTGCTCCCACTCCTCTATTCTTGGTTCGCCGAAGAGGCGAGATAGGATGTGCCATGCCCGAAGGACCCGAAATCGAAATGTAACGCGTGCACGAGACCATTCACGAACCGCCGAGCGGTTCGCTGCTGCGCAGCATTGCCCTGACGACGGCGCTTCTGGCCGCGCTGGGCGCGATCGCCTCGATGCAGGCCGGCGCCACGGTGAACGAAGCGCTCGTGCTCAAGACCGAGGCCGCACGCTTGCAGGCGGAGGCGTCGGACCAGTGGGCCTACTATCAGGCGAAGGGCATCAAGGCCAACGTCGTCGCGCGAAGCCGATGAGCTGCTGCATCACCATCATCGGTTCGCGCTCAGCGTCGCCCTCATTCAGATCTCGATCGCTCTCGGTGCCGTCGCCGCCCTGACCCGTCAGAAACCCGTCTGGCTGGCCTCGTTGATCCTCGGCCTGGCCGGCGGCGGGTTGTTCGGCTGGACCTGGCTGCACTAATCGAGGACTTCCTCACAGAACGCTCAGGACCCGGCGTGGGGTCATCCCCCACGCTAGGGTCCATGCCACCGCTGCCCTATCGAGACCCGGCCCCGTCTCCCCTCCTTATTAATGTGATGGGCCAGGTCAACCGGCTTGGAATCCTCCCGCACCTGGTGAGGATCCGGTCGATCGACATCCCGGCCGACGACCATGCCCGCCTGAGCCAGGCGCTGTCCACACGCTCGGCCACCTTTCTCACCCCGACCCACCCGGAATTCCTGACGGACTGGATGATCGACAAGGAGCTGTCACGGCGCTACGCCCCGCTCCTCGCCAGCTGGGCTGCCGCCGACATCGTCAATGCGTCACCCCTGGCCCAGAAGTTCTGGTTGGCCAACGGGTTGATCGCCAATACGCCGGGCGGCGGCGGCAAGAGCTACTCACTGCAGAATGCCCGGCTCGGCCGCGGCGTGCTCCTCCATCCCGAAGGTGCCGTGAATTGGCAGGCCGAACGCGTGTGGCCCCTCCACCCGGGCGCCGCCGACATGGCCCTCACGCTGGCCCAATCGCTCGAATCGGTGCACGACCCCATGCCGGTGCAGATCGTCCCGATCGCCTGGCGGATGACATTTACAGAAGATGTGAGCGCGCAGCTGATCAGCGAAATGCAGCTGATCGAGCGGGAATGCGGGTTGTCGCTGTGGCCGTCGAATGACCCGGCCGAGCGGCTGACGGCCCTCCTCGGCGCCGTGCTCAGCCAGCGCGCGCATCAGCTCGGCTTGCGGCGTCCGGATCTCGCGGTGGCGCGCCCTGATCCGGGGTATTTTGAAGCCCAGGCGCTGGTGTTCACCGAACTGCGCTGCCGGCTCGAACGCGAGTACGGCGCCCTGCCGGACGATCCCATGCACGCGCTGCGAGCCATCGGCCGGGGCATCCGCCGGCGGCAGAACGTCGATCCCACCGAAGCCACGCGCGATCAGCAGATGCTCATCGAGTATCTCCGCCTCTCACGCCTCGATCCGTCGCTCTACGGCCGCGACACGATCACCCAGGAACAGATCGCCGAAGTGCTCAAGTCCACGCGCGCGCTGCTCGTCACGCGCGGCTGGCGGAACCGGCTGCACAACTTTCTGCCGCGCGCCGTGGCGCCGCGAGTCGCCCATGTTCGGGTGGCTGCGCCCATGGACATCCGGGGGGCGGTCGCGCTGGGCACCTCCGCCACCGCCATCACGAACCGGCTGCACGGCTCTCTGCAGCAGCTGCAAGATACGCTCACCCACGAGCTTGAGCCGACCGTGGGCCGCTTCCGCCGCGCCAATCCCATGGAGGAACGTAACCGTTACGGCGCTTCCCTGGCGGAAGCCATCTAAAGTACAGTAAGCCTTCATGAACAAACTGGTTATTGCCACGCTCCTGTGCGTGTGCCTGGCGGGAGCTACGAGCCGTACGGCCGGCCCGCCCTGCGCCCAGAAGGAATTCAAGACCCAGATGGTCAAGGCCGCCTGCGAAAAGGGCGGTCAGGACGAGGCCAAGAAACAGATGATCGCCTTCGTCTCGAAGAACGCGGAAAAGGGCCAGAAGCTCACGAACACCAAGTTCTTCACGTGCAACGCCTGCCACCAGAACCTCGAGCCCAATTACGACCGCAAGGCCGAGGCGTACGACCTCTACACGAAGCTCGGCGGCAAGTAGTCAGGCCCTGACGGCGTCGGATAGCATGCCTCGCATGCGCCGACGCCTCGCATCTTCGCTCGTCGTCCTTCTCACGCTCGCCACCCTCTCCGCCCAGCAACCTCGCATCTACTGGGCCGACGACGTCCCGAAGAACTGGACCGGGGTCGTCGCGCCTGAGCTCCAGACCGTCGCCGAGCGGACCAAATTCACGCGCACGGTCTCCACGCTGCAACTGCACGAGTGGATCGCGGCGCTCAAACTGAAATCCGAGTTCCTGCACGTCGTGAACATGTTCACGAGCCCGATGCGCAAGGTCGCGCCGGCAATCGTGATCGCGAATCCGCGCGTCACATCACCGCAGCAAGCGCGGCAGTCGGGCAAGCCCGTGGTGTTCCTGATGGGCAACATCCACCCGCCGGAAAGCGAAGCGGCCGAAGCCCTGATGATGGTCGCGCGTGACCTGGCCACCGGCAAGCACCCGAACGTGCTGAAGTCGCTCGTTGTGATGATCGCGCCGATCTACAACGTGGACGGCACCGACACGTTCGTCACGCAAGACGGCTCGCTGGGCAGCGAGACGCCGCACATCCAGGGCGTGCGCGAGAACTCGCAGGGCCTCGATCTCAATCGCGACGCGGTGAAGCTCGTCACCGTGGAGAGCAACGGCCTCTACAAGACGCTCAACACGTGGGATCCCCTGCTGTTCCTCGACGGCCACCTGATGAGCCGCGTGAATCACGGCTACGCGAATACGTACGGCACGACCACCGTGCCGGCGGCCGCGCCGGGACCGCGCGACTACATGCACGACACCCTCTTCCCCGCCGTGCGCGACGCCGTGCGCAAGGACTTCGGCCTCGAAGTGTTTTCGCACGCGCTCGCCACGCCCAACACGTGGCCGCCGCAGGCGTGGAGTCACGATCGCGCGGCGTGGACTGTGGAAGCCAAGTTCGTCGTCAATGACTACGGCCTCCGCAATCGGTTCGCGATCATCACGGAGACGCCGGGCCAGCCCACATTCGAGCGGCGCATCTACGCGCAGTACGCGTACTTCACGGCGCTCCTCGAATACGTTGCGGCGCACGCGGGCGAGATGCAGGCCATCGCCAAGGCCGCCGACGACAAGACGGTGGCCGACGTCCTGGCCGGCAGCGAGGCCGGAACGCTGAAGAACTTCCTCGACGGCGAATATCAGTCGGCCGGCAAGATCGACGTGCTCGCATATCGCACCAACGACGCCGCCTACAAGCCGGGCACGAGCCTGATGTCGACGAAACCCGGCACCGCCTCGGGCGCGCCGGAAGTGGTGCACAACGTCGACGACCTCACGAAGCCCGTCGGCACGCGCACGGCCTGGGTGCCGCGCGGCTACCTCATGGGACCAGAGATGGCCGACATCGCCGACAAGCTGCGCGCGCACAACATCAAAGTCACGGTGCTCGACAAAGCGATGCGCGCCGAAGGAGACGAGTTCGTCATCAGCGGCATGAAGAAGACGCGCAGCGCGGGCTATGACATGACGACGCTCGACGGGAAGTTCGCGCCGGTGGCCACGCGGGAATTTCCGGCCGGGTCGTTCTACGTGGACATGGCGCAGCCGATGGCCAACGCCGCGTTCTACTACCTTGAGCCCCAGGCCCGTGACGGCTTCGTCGGCTGGTGGGTGCTCGACGAACACCTGAAGCAGATCGGCGCCGGGGAGAAGCC
>CAYFLU010000165.1:0-7290 GCA_964343975.1 uncultured Solibacteraceae bacterium | reverse complement strand
GCCGCGCCGAGCGTGCCGACACTCACCAGATCGGGGCACGCGACGACGCGATCGGCATCGGCGCGGGTGAAGGCCGTGCGGGACGCGGCCTTCGCTTCGAGATCACTCAGTGCATGGGTAGTGGCCATGGCTCGTTATCGCTTCGTAAACGTCTTGAGAATGTCCTGCGCCTTCTTCTCGGCGGCCGCCGTCGTCGTCAACCGCTTCGGCCACTCGCGCGTGAAGCCTTCGGTCGGCCACTTGCGCGTGGCGTCCACGCCCATCTTGCCGCCGAACGCCGGCAGGAGCGCCGCATCGTCGAGGTCGTCGACCGGGCCCTGCGTGATCACGACGTCGCGAATCGGGTCAACATGAGTGCCGACGACCCAGGCGACTTCGGCCGCGTCCTGCACGTTCACGTCCTTGTCCACGATCACGACGCACTTCGAGAACATCAGCTGGCCGAGGCCCCACACCGCGCTCATGATCTTGCGCGCGTGGCCCGGGTAGCGTTTGTCGATCGAGATCAGCACGTAGTTGTGGAAGATGCCCGCCGCCGGGAAGTGCATGTCGACGATCTCCGGCAGCGTCTTCTGGATGAGCGGCAGGAAGATGCGCTCGCTCGCCTTGCCGAGATACAGGTCTTCCATCGGCGGAATGCCGACCACCGTCGTGAGGTAGATCGGCTTCTTCCGCATCGTCACGCACGTGAGATGGAACACCGGGAAGTCGTCGGCCAGCGAGTAGAAGCCCGTGTGATCACCGAACGGACCTTCGCGGCGGCGCTCGCCGGGTTCCACGTAGCCTTCGAGGATGATCTGCGCGTTGGCCGGCACTTCGAGGTCCACCGTGACGCACTTCACGAGTTCCACGCGGCGCTTGCCCAGCACACCGGCGAGCATGAGCTCGTCGAGGCCTTCCGGCATCGGCGCCGTCGCGCAGTAGCTGAGCACTGGTTCGGGGCCGAGCGCGACCGCCACTTCGAGCCGCTTGCCCATGCGTTCGGCGATGCGGTGATGCTGCGCGCCGCCCTTGTGCCGCTGCCAATGCATGCCGGTCGTGCGCCCGTCGTACTTCTGCATCCGATACGTGCCGATGTTGCGCATGCCCGTTTCCGGGTCCTTCGTGAAGACGAGCGGCAACGTGATGTACGGCCCGCCATCTTCCGGCCACGTCGTCAGGATCGGAATCGCATCCAGCGTACCGCCCTCCTGCACCACTTCCTGGCAGGGCGCGTCCTTCACCGTCTTTGGGAGGACGTCCTTCAGCCGGTTGGCGAGCGGCAGCATCTTCAGGGCATCGAGGAAGCCCTTCGGCATCGGCGGCGTGATCAGGTCGCGGATCTCGCCGGACAGGTCATCCAGTTTGTCCACGCCGAGCGCCAGCGACATGCGCGCGTCGGAGCCGTAGAGATTCACGGCCACCGGCATGTCGTAGCCGGTGGGTTTCTCGAAGAGCAGGCCCGGGCCGCCGCCCGGCAGCTTGGAGGCCGCGTCGACGACGGCGGAGATCTCGAGATTCGGGTGCACGGGCTCGGTGATGCGCTGGAGTTCGCGCCGCGTGTCGAGCTCGGCGATGAAGCTGTTCAGGTCTTTGAACATGGATCTTTTATCGTATCAACTGCGCCGCGCTAACGCGGCGGCCGGGACGCCACGTACGCGGCAAGATTGAGGATGTCGTCCGGCGTGAGTTTCGCCACCACGGGCTTCATGAGATCCATGCCGCTGCCGTGGCGCGTGCCCTGCTGCATGTCCCACAACTGCCGCGCGAGGTAACTCGGCGAGCGTCCGGCAATCGGCGGCACGTCGGCCGTGCCGCGCAACTCGGGCCCGTGACAGGTGATGCAGGCCGTGGTCGGGCCCGGCACCACCGTCGTGCCCTCGATGCGCAGGCCGCCCGTGAGCGCCAGCGTCTTGCCTTTCTCGATACTGCCCGGCGGCACGTAGGCCAGAAACCCCGAGTGCGGATTGCGCACGAGTTCCGACTGCGCCTCGTCTTCCGGCACCTCGATGATCCGGCCGTTGATCGGCTCGGTGAGGGCCTTTGCCACCGGTACGAAGAGCTGATTCACGATCTTCGTCTGCGGCACGAGCGGCGACTCGACCACACGCACCCACGGCGTGTCGTACTTCAGCGCCGCGAAGTACTGCACGGACGCGAGCAGCTCTTCGTCGGTCAGCGCCGACGCGAGCGCGATCATCAGCGGCACGTTGGGCTTGCGCGGATCGGCCGAGGCGCGGAGCCCGTGGCGGAAGTCCTGCATCTGGCGCAGCAGATAGGCCATCGGCAGGCCTGCGACGGGCGCATTCTCCGGCCGCCCTTTGCCGTTCGGCAGATGACACGACGCACATCCTCGCGTGACCTCGCCCATGCCGGCGGGCCCACGCTTTATGACGTCTGGCATCGGGGGGTGGTCACCGGGAAACCAGTCGATGACGTGGCCGCCGTCGCGCACGTCCACCAGCGAGTACGTCGCCGTGCTGCCCGCAACGTGCCGCGGTTTCGTCTGTTCGGCGGGATCTTCGTTCGGCCGCAGCGCACGGCTCGGCGGCGCGACCGGCGCGGCGGTGTCGCCGGTCTTCGGCGGCGTGGCCCACCCGTACGCCCACGCCGGCTCGGCGGCGTAGTTCGGAAGCGGCGTCGACGCAGGCGCGGGGACCGCAGCCGGGGCCGGAGCCGCGACAGGAGGATGCTGGCGCCGCTCCGCGACGACGCCGAGCGCCACGCCGATCACAAGCCCGCCTGCCAGGATGCCGATCCGGTTCATACGTCTCCGTGTTACGCCGTGGTCATCGCCTCGTGCACACGCCCCGCCAGCGCCAGCGCGCGGCGGCCCGCGTCACCTGTCACTGTCGGCGCGCGCCGCTCGCGGATCGCCGTCAGGAAGTCAGTCAATTCCGCCGTCAGCGCGTCACCGGGCGTCACCGTCACCGGGCCGCCGTCGATCTTCGGACGGGCGCCGGGCTGCGGCGTCACGCGCCACGCTTCCACTTCCTTGGCCATGTAGTCGATCGAGACGTAGCTCGACGTCTGGAAGAAGCGCACCTTGCGAACCTGATCGCGCGAGATGCGGCTCGCGGTGATGTTGGCCACGCAGCCCGACGCGAACTTCAGCCGCGCATTCGCGATGTCGACCTTCGGCGTCAGCACGTTGATGCCGACCGCCTCGACGCTCGTGACGTCCGTGCCGTCAACGGCAAGGACAATATCGAGGTCGTGGATCATGACGTCGTAGACGACGTCGATGTCGAGGCTGCGTTCCGGGAAGCCGCTCAGCCGATGCACTTCCATGAAGCGCGGGCGGGTGATGAGCGGCCGCGCCGCGAGCATCGCGGGATTGAAGCGCTCCGAATGGCCCACGGCCAGCGTGGCGCCGCTCTTCGCCGCGGCTGCGCACAGCGCATCGGCGTCGGCGAGCGACGCCGCGATGGGCTTTTCCACGAGCACGTGCACGCCGCGCTCAAGAAACGGCATCGCCACCGCCAGATGCCCCACCGTCGGCACGGCCACGACCACCGCGTCGACCTCAGTCAGGATCTCCGCCGCATCCGTCACGGCCCGCGCGCCCGGCACGGCGGCCACCGCCGCTTCCGCGCGCTCGCGCATCGTGTCGACCGCCGCAACGAGACGCGCGCCCGGTAGCGTGCCGAGGATCCGCGCATGATGTTTGCCGAGATGGCCGACGCCGATCACGGCCGTCCGAATGTCGCTCATGCCACCGTTCTCCCGATCACGACGATGCCGGCCGCGTTGGCGGCCGCGATGAATGCGTCGCCGTCGAGCACGAGCGTCTTGCCCGCGTCGATCGTCAGCCCGTCCGCGCCGGCGGCCACCATCGCCTGAATCGTCGCCACGCCGACCACCGGCACGTCGAACCGCATGTCCTGTCGCGGCTTGGCCACTTTCACGACGCGCGTGCCCGCGCCGGCCAGCGCGCCCGCGCGCGCAATCGTCTGGTCCGTGCCTTCCATGGCCTCCACGGCCACGACCGCCTTGTCCTTCACGACGATGGTCTGGCCGATGTCCACACCGGCCACGGCATCCGCCACGCGATAGCCGTAGTCGAAGTCTTTCTGCATCGTCTCGTCCGGCGCCTTGGTGGTGAGCACGCCCGGCTTGGCCAGGAGGTCACCGAGGAGCGCCGTCGAATCCATCAGCGTGATGCCGCTCTCCTGCAGTACCTCGACGACCGCGCCGATCAGCGCATCGGTGCTCTTCGACGTGAGCTTGAACATGACTTTCATGAGCGTCATGTCGGGCACGACGCCGCCGAAGAGCTTGACGTGCTTGACCTGCCCCGCCATCACGGCACGGCTCACGCCCGTCGCCTTGAACGCGTTGATGCACTTGCCGAGTTGTCCGAGGGTGATCCAGTGGAGGGTGGTGTCGCCGAGTTCCGCCGCCAGCGTCTCGAGTTCCGGGAACGTCTCGTCTTTGATCGCGACGATGGTGACCGGATGACCGAGCTGCCGCGCGGCCCGCAGCACCAGAAACGGGAAGCTGCCGTTTCCGGCGATCAGCCCGATCCGTTCCGCGCTCATTCCTCGTCGCCGTCGGCCTTCTTGGACGGCCGGCGCAGGATCACGCCGCGCTTGGCGGCGGTGCGGATGAAGTCAACGAGGTACTGCACTTCCGGCGCGGCGAGCGACGGATCACCCTCGATGAGCGAGATCGCGCGGCTCGTGTTGTGGTGGATCAGGTGCCGGTACGCCTTGCGCAACTTGCCGATCAGCTCGCGCGAGAAGCCCTTGCGCTCGAGGCCGATGCTGTTGAGCCCGTAAATGCGCGCGCGGTTGCCGACCGTCTTCGCATACGGCAGCGCGTCGCGCGTCACGACGGTGTAGCCGCCGATGAAGGCGTATTTGCCGATGCGGCAGAACTGATGCACACCGGAGTAGGCGCTGATCGTCGCGAAGTCTTCCACTTCGACGTGACCGCCGAGCGTGGCCGCGTTGCCGAAGATCGTGCCGCTGCCGACGTGACAGTCGTGCGCCACGTGCGCGTAGGCCATGAACAGGTTGCGGTCGCCGATCGACGTGATGCCGCCGCCGCCGGGCGTGCCGCGATGCAGCGTGACGAACTCGCGCAGCGTGTTGTGGCTGCCGATCGTGAGGCGCGTGGGCGCGCCGTTGTACTTGAGATCCTGGGGCGCCAGACCGACCGACGCGAACGGGTAGATGTCGTTGCCGTCGCCGATCGTCGTCCAGCCGTCGATCACGGTGGAGGCGCCAATATTGTTGTTCGCCCCGATGACGACGTGCTCGCCGATCGTCACGTAGGGGCCGATCACGGTGCCGTGGCCGATCGTGGCCGACGGATGAATGACCGCGGTTTCGTGGACGATCGGCCCGCGCGCGGCGCGCGCCTCGAACGTCTCGAAGCCGATCACGAGCTCGGCCTCGGCCACGATCTGGCCGTCGACCTTCGCGAGACCGGCGGCACGAACCACGCGGCCGCGGCGCGCGCCGACGGTGACCTCGAGCTCGAGGCGATCGCCGGGCACCACTTGCTTGCGGAACTTCGCGTTATCGACCCCACGGAGCACCGCGCGTTCGTAGGGCGCGGCGCCTTCCTGATGGAACAGGAGGATCGTGGCGACCTGCGTCAGCGCCTCGATCATCAGCACGCCCGGCATCAGTGGCGTGCCGGGAAAGTGCCCCATGAAGAACTCTTCATTGACCGTGACGTTCTTGAACGCCACCAACCGCTTGCCAGGCTCGAACGCCCCGATCGCGTCGACGAGCAGGGCCGGATAGCGGTGCGTGAGGCGAGTGAGCAGGTGGGGGATGTGCATCGGCAGGCAAAGGAAAAGGCAGAGGGCCGGGCGTCACCGCCGGGTCGACCCTCTGCCTTGATGAGAGCCTCTTACTTCTTGGTCGCCGCGTCGAGACGCTTCACGATGTCGGCCGTCGCGTCCATACCCGGGATCGCGTAGACCACACCACCGCGCATGTCGAGCACCGCGAACAGGCCCTTTTCCTTCACGTAGGCCTCGATCACCGGCTGCACCTTGGCCGAGATCTCGTTCATGAGGTCGTTCTGCATCGCATCGATCTCGATCTTCGCCTGCTCCTGCTTCGAGTTCATGCTCGCCTGGAGCTTCTTCATGTCGACGTCGATCTGGCTGGCCGCCTGCGCCGTGAGGAGCGCGCCACCCGCGTTGAGCTTGTTGGCGAGCGCGTCGTACTGCGTCTTCATGTTGCCGAGCTCGGTCGTGTATTTGTCGTTCAGCGCCTTGAGCTGCGCCGACGCGGCCTTGCCGACGGTCGACTCCTGCAGGATCTGCTCCGGGTTGACGAAGGCGATCTTCGAACCCTCAGGCAGCGGAACGATCGGCGCGGCCACGGCCGCGGCGGGCGGAGCGGCCGGCGGCTTCGGCGCGGTGGCCGGGGGCGTCTGGGGCTTGGCCTGCGTCGCCGGCGGCGTCTGGGTCGTCGGCTTGGTCTGCGCGAAAGCGGAGCCGACCGACAGGATCAGGCCCAGGACAGTGATCAGTGAAACGGACTTCATACGGGACATGCGCTCTATACCTCGTGAATCCAAAAGTTTAGCAGAACCCGGCCACCGGGCGCGAACGGGCGTCATCAGTACAGCACATCTTCAGACGGAATGGGGCTTGCAGCGGTCTGAAAAGACCCCGCCCCCCGGCTGGGGCTCGTTTTCGGGTATCTTGTTAAGACAAAGGACACTGACCGCATGCGCCGTTTTGCCCGCTTGACTGCTGCCGCTCTCGCCCTGACCCTCCCCGCCCTCGGCGCGGCCGGCTGCTCGAGCACCGACACCACGACCTCCACCTCGACCACCACGACGTCTCCGTCGACGCTGGTCACGGAAGCCTTCTCGGGCACGATCGCCAAGAACGGCGCGGCCACCTTCAACTTCGCGGCCACCGCCTCCGGCTCGGTCACCGCCCAGGTCAAGTCCATGTCGCCCGACTCCTCGGCCCTCATCGGCCTCGGCCTCGGCACCTGGAACGGCGTGGCCTGCCAGATCGTCATCGCCAACGACGCGGCCTCAGTCGGCCTCACCATCTCCGGCGCCGCCTCGGCCGCCGGCAACCTCTGCGTGCGTGTCTATGACATTGGGAAGCTGACGCAGTCGCAGACGCTCGAAGTCACGATTACGCACTACTAAGACCAAGGTGCGAAGGGGCGAACGTTCCGAAGTGCCGCAGTGCACGGTGCGAAAGCGGAACGTTCGAGAGTGCGAAAGTCCGACAGTGACAGTCCGAAGGTGCCACCGTGCCACGGTACGACAGTGCCAAGGTGCGACGGTGCCAGCGTGCGACAGTGCGAGGGTGCCGCGGCGCGA
>CAYFLU010000164.1:0-7372 GCA_964343975.1 uncultured Solibacteraceae bacterium | reverse complement strand
CGCGCCGCATGCGCCACCACGTCGACGTGCTCGGTCTGCTGCACATCGTGTGGGGCGTGTTCGGCGTCCTGGCGGGCGTCTCGCTCGCCATCCTCTCAGCCGGTACGTCCATGAGCGGCGCCGACGGCCCCGGGCCTCGGGCCGTGGTGTGGCTGCTCGCGATGGCCGCCCTCGTCACGTTGGCGGGCGGCGCCGCCCTCATCGTGACCGGGCGGGGGCTCCGGCGTCGCGCGCCGTCGGCGCGGGCGATCGCGCTGGCCTTGTCCGTGCCTGACCTGCTCCTGTTGCCGTTCGGCACCGCGCTGTCGTTCCACGCGATGCAGTCGACGCTCACGTTTCTCGCGGTGACCGTGCTGCTGCTCGCGCTCGGCAGCTTCCCGGTGGTCGGCTGGCTCTTGGCGGGCGGCGTCTACCTGGTGGGCCTCGTCCTGTGGGCCGTCCTGATGTTCAAGGCCTTCACGGGCGAGCGCTACCGGCTGCCGTATCTCGGCGAGATCGCGGCCCGGCAACTGGGCTGAGACGCCCTTGATAGAATCATCGACATGAGCCAACTGTCAGAAGCCGCGGTGCTCGAGGCCCTGCGCGCCGTCAAGGATCCGGATCTCCACAAGGACATCGTCACGCTCGGGTTCGTGAAGAAGGTCGCGATCGACGGCGCGCGCGTGTCGCTCGTCATCGAACTGACCACGCCCGCGTGTCCTGTGAAGGACCTGATGCGCGACCAGGCGCGCGCCGCCGTGATGGCGCTCGGCGCCATCCAGGTGGACGTGGAGATGACGGCGCAGGTGCGCAGCGTCCCGCGCCCCGAAGGCAACAAGATGCCCGTCGAGGGCGTGAAGAACATCATCGCGGTCGGCGCCGGCAAGGGCGGCGTGGGCAAGACGACCGTCGCCGTGAACCTGGCCGTGGCGCTCTCGCGGGCCGGCAGCCGCGTGGCGCTCATCGACGGCGATCTCTATGGGCCCAACGTGCCCATGATGCTGGGGCTCAGCGCCGAACTCGGCACCAACGGCAGCAAGATCATCCCGGCCGAGCGCTACGGGCTGCAGGTCGTCTCGATGGCGTTCCTCACGCCCGACGACGCGCCGGTGATCTGGCGCGGGCCGATGCTGCACGGCGCCATCCAGCAGTTCTTCCGTGAGGTGGCGTGGCAGGACGTCGACTACCTCATCATCGACATGCCGCCCGGCACGGGCGACGTGGCGCTCAGCCTCAGCCAGAGCGTGCCGGTGGCCGGCGCCGTGCTCGTGTCGACGCCGCAGAGCGTGGCGCTCGCCGACACGAAGCGCGCGATCGCGATGTACCGCAAGCTGAACATCCCGACGATCGGCCTCATCGAGAACATGAGCCACTTCGTGTGTCCGGATTGCGGCCGCGAGAGCGATCTGTTCGGCAAGGGCGGCGCCGAGGCGCTGGCCGTGCAGATGAACGTGCCGTTCCTCGGCGCGGTGCCGCTCTACGAGCCCGTGCGCCGCGGCGGCGACAACGGCACGCCGATCGTGATGTCGGAGCCGGGCGCGCCGGCGGCCAAGGCGTTTGTCGCGGCGGCTGAACGCGTGGCGCAGCAGGTCTCGATCGCCTCGTATCAGCGCAAAGTCATCCCGGTGACGGCCGTCTAGTGCGACTGTCCTTCGAGCAGCATCGGCTCGCCAATGGGCTGACGGTGCTCGTACACGAGGACCATCACACGCCCATCGCGGCGGTGAATGTCTGGTATCACGTCGGCTCGAAGAATGAGCGGCCCGGGCAGACCGGGCTCGCGCACCTCTTCGAGCACGTGATGTTCGAAGGCTCCGAGCACGTCACGCACGGCTTCTTCGAGCCGCTGCAGCGCGCGGGTGGCACCCTCAACGGGTCGACCAGCGCCGATCGCACCAACTACTGGGAAGTCGTGCCGACCGGCGCGCTGGAACTCGCGCTCTGGATGGAAGCGGATCGCATGGGCTGGCTCTTGCCGGCCCTCAGCGAAGAGCGCTTCAACACGCAGCGTGAGGTCGTGCTCAACGAGCGCCGGCAGAGCTACGAGAATCGCCCGTATGGTCTGGCGTCATTTGCGATGTTGCGCGCGATGCACCAGGAGGGCCATCCGTACCGCTGGCCCGTGATCGGCGACCCCGATGATCTGCGTGCGATGACGATCGACGATGCGCGGGCGTTCTTCTCGCGCTTTTATCACCCCGGCAACGCCTCCATCGTGGTCGCCGGCGACGTCCGTCCGGACGCGGTCTTCGCGATGGTCGAGCGGCTCTACGGCGACATTCCGGCCGGACCGGCCGTGGCACCGGTCGTTGCGCCGCCGATGAGCGGGCCGCCGCAGCGTCTCGTGCTCGAAGACCGCATCGAACTGCCGCGGCTCTACATGGCATGGCCCAGTCCGGCGCTCTTTGCCACGGGCGATGCCGACCTCGATCTGGCGGCCGACATCCTGGCCAACGGCAAGACGTCGCGGCTCTATCGCGCGCTCGTGCACGATCAGCGCATCGCGGCCGAGCTCGGGGCGTCGCAGGGATCGCGGGAATTGCAGGGCATGTTCCAGATCAGCGCGACGGCGGCACCCGGGCACACGCTCCAGGAATTGCATGCCGCGCTGTGCGATGCGCTGACCGAGATGGCGGCGTCGGGTCCGACGGCTGCGGAGCTCGCGCGCGAGCAGGTGCAGGCCGAGGCCATGTTTCTGTCGCGGTTGCAGACGCTCGGCGGGTTCGGCGGCAAGTCGGATCAGCTAAATGCCTATCAGGTCTACACGGGTCGGGCCGATTACTTTGATGCGGACCTGCGGCGGTACCTTGATGCGACACCAACCGCGGTGCGTGACGCCGTCGACGCCTGGCTCTCTCCGCATCGTGCGGTGGCGCTGTCGGTCGTGCCGCAGGGCCGCACCACTCTGGCGCTCCCGGACTCCGTCCCGGCGGAGGTCCGGTGAGCGCCGCATCCCGTTTCGACACGCCGCGTGTGCAGGCGCCGGCCCCACTGCGGCTGCCTGCGATCGAGCGCTCCACGCTTGCCAACGGCCTGCGCGTGTGGACGTTGCCGCACAACTCGTTGCCCGTGGTCGCCCTTTCGGTGTTGATCGATGTCGGCACGGCCGATGATCCGGCGACACTGCCGGGGCTGACCGCGCTCACGATCGACATGCTCGACGAGGGCGCCGACGGGCTCGATGCGATTCAGTTCGCGGAGCGGCTCGGCGATCTCGGCGCCACCTGCGATCTGGGCGCGAGTCCGGACGCGAGTTCCGCGCTGCTCTGGACCCTGGCGACGCAGCTCGAGCCGGCGCTGCGGCTCGTCGCCTCAGCGCTGATGCGCCCACGGCTGGCCGATGCGGATCTTGCGCGTGTGCGCGACCTGCGTCTGAGCCGCCTGCAGCAGGCGCGCCGCTCCGGCGCGGCGATGGCCGACCGCGCGCTGACCTCCGCGATCTACGGCGCGCATGGCTATGGCCACGGCGGTCTTGGCACGACCGCCGCGCTGACGCGCGCCACGATCGACGACGTGCGGGCGCAGTATCAGCGCTACGTCGGCTCGAACCGCACAACGATCGTCGCGGCGGGCGCCGTGCCGCACGACGCGCTCGTGCGCGTGGTGGAGCAGTGCTTCGGCGCGTGGGCGCCGATTCCGGCGGTGGCGCGAGCGTTCGCAGCGCCGCCGGCCCCGGCGCCGCGCGTGCTCTTCGTGGAACGCGAGGACGCACCGCAGTCGGAGATCCGCGTCGGGCACCTCGCACCGGCGCGCGCGACGCCCGACTACCACGCACTGCTCTTGCTCAACGCCGGTCTCGGCGGTTCGTTCTCCGGGCGCCTGAATCAACGCCTGCGCCAGCAGTTGGGCTACACGTACGGCGCGCGTTCGGCCTTCGACTTTGACCGCGACGCGGGCATGTTCCTGTGCGATTCCAGTGTGCAGGCCGACAAGACCGCCGACAGTGTGCGTGAGATCCACGCTCTGCTCGCGGCGGTGCGCGGCACCGCGCCGCTCGACGGCGACGAACTCGAACTCGCGCGCGGCTCGCTCACGCTCGGCTACGCGCGCGGCTTCGAGACGCCGCGGCAGCTGGCCGCCGGCTTGGCCCAGCTCGTCGCCTACGGATTGCCTGACGATGTCTTCGACCGGTTTGTGCCGACGATCACGGCGCTGACCGCGGCCGACGTCGCGCGTGCGGCCGAGATCCACGTGCAGCCGTCGCAACTCACGACCGTCGTCGTGGGCGACGCCCGGTGGCGCGACGCGCTCGGTGACGGCGTCGAAACTGTGCAGCCCGAGTTCTAACGCGCCGCCACGTCGCGGCGAGCCATGAAATACTGAGCGCTATGAAAGCCGCGCGATTTCATGCCCATGGCGGACCCGAGGTCTTCCGGTACGAAGACGCGCCGGATCCGGTCGTGCCCGACGGCTGGGCGCTCGTTTGCGTCAAAGCCTGCGCACTCAATCATCTCGATCTCTTTCAGCGTCGCGGTCTCGATCGCGTGAAGATTCCGCTCCCGCACATCTCGGGCGCGGACGTCGCCGGCGAAGTCGTGTCGGTCAACGGCGCGTCGGCCATCGCGCCGGGCACGCGCGTGATGCTGCAGCCGGGGCTGAGCTGCGGCACGTGCGCCAAGTGCCGCGCCGGGCGCGAAAACCAGTGCCGGTCGTATGACGTGCTCGGCTACCAGTCGAACGGCGGCTATGCCGAGCTCGTGACCGTGCCGGTCTCGAGCCTGATTCCGATTCCGGAGGCGATCGACTTCGTGACCGCGGCGGCGTTTCCGCTGACGTTTCTTACGGCGTGGCACATGCTCGTTACGCTCGCCGGTGTGGCGGCGGGCGACACCGTGTTGGTCGTGGCCGCGGGCAGCGGCGTAGGGCAGGCCGCCATCCAGATCGCGCGCGCGAAGGGCGCCACCGTGTATGCGACCGCCGGCGGTCCGGCCAAGGCCGAACGGGCGCGCCAGCTCGGCGCGGTCGAGGTCATCGACCACTACGCACAGGACATCACTGCAGAAAGTCGGCGGTTCACGTCGAACCGCGGCGTCGACATCGTCGTAGAACATGTGGGCGTGGCCACGTTCGAGAAGAGCGTGAAGAGTTTGGCGGTGGGCGGACGGCTGGTGACGTGCGGCGCCACCACGGGTTTTGATGCGCGGCTGGACCTGCGGTTGCTGTTTGCCAAGCAGTTGTCGGTCATCGGGTCCTACATGGGCACACCCGCCGAGACGCTGGCCGCGGCCGAGGGGCTATTCGACGGCACGTTCCGGCCGGTCGTGGACCGCACCTATCCACTATCGGCGGCCGGAGAGGCACATCGGGCCTTGGAATCTGCGGAGCACTTCGGGAAGATCGTGCTTCTGCCATAAGATCGGACCGGGGGAGAGCTGACGACGTATGAGCGCGGCACGATGGGGACTGAGCCTCGTCGCGGTGATCGGGCTGCTGGCGGCCACGATCGCCGGCGCGACGATCTGGCTGCTCATCACCGATCCGGTGGCCGTGTCTGAAGCGGTGTCCAAGGGCGACGTCTCCTCCGTCGTCCAAGCGCTCGGCGGCGCGATCTTCGGCGCACTCAAGAGTTTGTTCCGGTATCTTTGACGTCCATGCGGACGTTCACCGCGATCTGCCTCCTCGTTGCGTTCGCCTCCGTGCCAGGCCGCGCGCAAACCGACATCCATCGCGTCGACTTCAAGAACTTTGCCTATCGGCCGTCGTGCACCGATCTGGGTGACGGCGACAAGATCGAGACGCTGCCGGTCAAGAACGGCCAATTCACGCGACAGAAGAAGATGGACGGCTATGTCGACACGCTCGCCTTCAGCGTCGTCGAGGTGACCTACGGCGATCTCACGGGTGATCATCAGGACGAAGCCGTCGTGCGCACCACGTGCAACACCGGGGGCACCGGAGAGTTCACCGAAGGCTTCATCTACACGATGAAGGGCGGCGCGCCGGTGCTTCTGGCGCGTGTGGAGGGCGGTGATCGCGCGGAAGGCGGCCTGCTGTCGCTCACCGTCGAGAACGGCGTGCTGGTTGTTGATGCGAATGACGGTGGCCGTGGCGCGTGCTGCGCGGAGTTCGCGAAGAAGACGCGGATGCGGCTGTCGGGTGACAAGCTGGTTGAGGTGGCGCCCGGCGTGTGGCGGGCCCTGTTCACGTCGACGCGCGTCGCCTTCGCGCGCGGCGCCTCGAGTGCGGCGTTCGATGTCACCTTGAAACCGTCGGAGAGTGCGCGGTACACCCTCGGTGCGCGCGCCGGACAGGTGATGACGGTGACCGTCGACACCGATGCGGTGTCGTTGTGGATGATGGATCAGATCGACGTGCAGCAGGCGCCGAAGCGCATGACCGTGATGCTGCCGAAGAGCGGAGATGCGTCGTTCGAAGTGCTCAACGACGCCGCGAAGACCGTGACCGTGCACGTCACGGTCGGCATCAAGTAGCGCCGCTCAGCCGTCAGCTTTTTTTCAGCAGATCCGGATACGACTGCCCGGCCGGGGTGGCGGTGTCCACCGGCAGCCCGGCCGGTTGCCAGCCCGGTGCGGAGCCGTCGCCGGCGCCCGCGAAGCCACCCAGCACGTTCGTCACGTTGGTGTAGCCGAACGCCAGCAGCATCTGACCGGCCTTCACCGAGCGCACGCCCGAGCGGCACGAGAGGAGTAGCGGGGTGTCGGTCGGGAAGTGCGCCTGCATCACGCGCACGAAGTCAGGATTGGCCACGAGCTGGTCGGTATCTTCGTCGTGCTCGAGCACGGGCACGTTCACGGCGCCGGTCGGATGCCCCGCGTTGAATTCGCGCGTGGAGCGCACATCGACAAGCACGTCGCCGGCAGACTGGCGGGCGTGGGCCTCGGTGACAGTGAGATGTTTCAGCATGGTCAGGCGACGATCTTCTCGCAGCTGGCGGCGATCGCCAAGAGGGTTGCGGTGCGGTCGAGCGGGCCGACCAGTTGCACGCCGGCCGCGAGCGAGCCTTCGGGCATGCGCATCGGCAGGGTGATGGCCGGGTGTCCGGTCATGTTGAAGAGCTGGGTGTTGCGGAGCATGGCTGAACGCACGGGCACGGCGGTGCCGTTGATGTCGACCTCGGCCTGGCCGAGCGCCGGCGCGAGAATCGGCACGGTCGGCAGGAGCAGGGCGTCGAGCCCGTGCAGGGCGAGGTCGATGCTCACGCGGAAGGCATCGCAGGCTTCCCGCGCGCTGAGGTAGTCGACGGCCGTGAAGTTCCGGCCCGCCAGCAACCGCGCGTGCACATTCGGCTGGTACTTGTCTTTGCGCGTGTCGAGATACGGTGCGTGCCACGCGGCGGCTTCCGACAGCACCACACGCACATACACGTCGAGAATCGTTGAGGTCGCGGCGATCGACCGCCGCTCGATCGTGACACCGGCGCGGCTGAGTGCGT
>CAYFLU010000163.1:0-7384 GCA_964343975.1 uncultured Solibacteraceae bacterium | reverse complement strand
AGTCGAGGCCGATTTCGCCGAGCGCCACGGCATCACCGACCGCATCGAGCGCCTTCGCGGTGGCGGCGACCGAGTCGGCGCCACGGCCCGCGAACTTCCCCGCCGCGTGCGGATGAATCCCGGTGGCGAAGCGCACGCCCGGCCACGCCGCGCGCACGACCTCGGCCCGAGCCACCTCCGCCTCATCGTCGGCAGCGAGAATCACGACCGCGCGCTCCACGCCGGCGGCGCGGGCGCGCGTCACGACCTCGGGGAGGTCCTGCGCGAACTCCTCGCCGGCGATATGGCAGTGCGTGTCGATCATGCGAGCGTCTCGCGCACTAGCGCACGCGCGTGCCGGGGGGCGGCGGCGCGTCGAAGCTCACGAGCATGGGCTTGCCACCCTCGGGGCTGGCCGCGAGCACCATGCCGTTCGATTCAATGCCCATGAGCGTGGCCGGCTTCAGGTTGGCCACGATGGCCACATGCCGGCCCACGAGCTGCTCCGGTTCGTACGCCTCGGCGATGCCGGCGACAAGCTGCCGTTGCTCGCTGCCGAGATCGATCGACAGCTTCATCAGCTTCTTCGACTTCGGCACGCGCTCCGCCGTGAGGACCTTGGCGATGCGCAGGTCGATCTTCATGAAGTCGTCGATCGAGATGCGCGACTCCATCGGCCACTGTGACGCCGCGGGCGCCGCAGCGGCGGCAGACGGCGCCGCCGTCTCGGCCGGCGTGACGGGAGCGGCCGGCGTCGGGGCCGGGGCATTCGGGTTCGGGTCAGACACGGGTTTCTCCTTGGGTTCCAAACGGGGCCACAGCGCGTCGCGCTGCAGTACCTCACGCGTGCCGCTCACCGTGAACACGGCATCGTCGATCGACGGTCGCGCCACGGCGCTCGCGTCTGCGCCCATGCGGCGCAGGATCTCGGCCGCCGACGAGGGCATCACGGGGCTCAGGAGCACCGCGATGATGCGCACGGATTCGGCGGCGTTCCAGAGCACGGCGTCGAGCTCGGCGTCGCGCTGCTCCTTCGCGAGCGTCCACGGTTGCTTCGACGCGATGTACTCGTTCACCGTGTCCGCGAACTGAAACACGGTCGCAATGGCCGACTCAAGATGCAGGCCGTCCATGAACTGGCGATAGGCGTGCACGCACGCCTGCGCCTTGGCTTCGAGGTCGGGCGCGACGCCGCTCACGCGCAGTGCGCCCTGGCGGTAGCGCTGCACCATGCTCGCCACGCGGCTCACGAGATTGCCGAGGTTGTTGGCGAGGTCGGCGTTGTACTTCTCTTCGAAACGATCCCACGAGAAGTCGCCGTCGCCGCCGAATACGATTTCCTTGGCGAGATACAGGCGCAGCGGATCGGGCCCGAGCCGGTTGGCGGCCTCGAGCGGATCGACCACGGTACCGAGCGACTTGCTCATCTTCTCGCCCTTGAAGGTCACCCATCCGTGGCCGAAGATCTGCGTCGGCAGCGGCAGGCCCGCACTCATGAGCATCGCGGGCCAGACCACGCAGTGGAACCGCGTGATGTCCTTGCCGACCAGATGCGTGACACGGCGCGGTTGCCCCGGCTGCTGCCACCACGCGTCGAAGAGCGCCGGATCTGTGCCGTAGCCCACGGCGGCCGCGTAGTTGATGAGCGCGTCGTACCACACGTACACCACACTGCCGGCATCGAACGGCAGCGGAATGCCCCATGCCTGCCCAGCGCGGCTCACGGAGATGTCTTCGAGGCCGCCCTTCAGCAGACTCAGCATCTCGTTGCGCCGCGACTCGGGCTCGACGAACGTGGGGTGCGCCGCGTAGTGCTCGAGCAGGGGTTGCTGATACTTCGATAGCTTGAAGAAGTAGTTCTTCTCCTTGATCCAGTCGGGCTTCGTGCGGTGCACCGGGCAGAGGCCATCGACGAGGCTCTTCTCGGGCTTGAACTCCTCGCACGAGACGCAATACCAGCCTTCGTACACGCCTTCGTAGATGTCGCCGTTGTCGAACGACCGCTGCACCATCGCCTGCACCGCGGCCTTGTGGCGCGGCTGGGTCGTGCGCATGAAGTCGTCGAACGCGATATCCAGGCGCTGCCACACGTCGCGGAACTCGCCTTCCATGCGGTCGCAATAGGCCAGCGGGTCGAGCCCCTGATCTTTGGCGCGCTTGAAGACGTTCTGGGAGTGCTCGTCATTGCCCATGACGAGGCGGGTGTCGTCGCCGATCAGCCGGTGGTACCGGGCAATGATGTCGGCGGCGATCTTCTCGTAGGCCGTCCCGAGGTGCGGACGGTTGTTCACGTAGTCGATCGCAGTCGTCAGATAGTAGCGGGCCATGATCCGTGGATGTGTGGGTGTCGCGTTGACGCCGTAAATCGCAATTGTACTAGACGAGCGCCCCGAACTCCCGCATCGAGAAGTACCGGCTGTCGGCGATCACGAGATGGTCGACCAGCTCGACCCCCAGCACTCGCCCCGCCTGGATCAACCGCTCCGTCAACCGCACATCCTCAGGGCTGGGCGTCGGATCCCCCGTCGGGTGGTTGTGGAACACGACGACGCCAGCCGCGCCCGCCGCGAGCGCTTCCCGAAAGATCTCACGCGGCGGTGCAGTCACGGCGTCCTGCCCGCCGACCATCAACACCCGATCGCGAATGAGCTGGTGCCGCGCGTCGAGGAGCACCAGGCCGAACTGCTCCACCGGATGGGCGCCGTACCGGGGAATCAGGAAGTCGGCCAGATCGCGCGGGGTGGTGAAGCGCTGCCGTTCGGGCGCCGGCCGTTCCAGTGTGCGGCGTCCGAGTTCCACGGCCGCGAGGAGTCGTGCGGCCAGCGCCCCGCCGACGCCGTCAAGCCGCGCCAGGTGCACGGCGCTTGTCCGCGCGAGCCCATGAATGCCGCCAGTCGCCTCGAGAATCGACGTGCCGAGATCCAGGGCACTGCGGCCGCGCTGGCCGTGACCGACGATCAGCGCCACGAGCTCGTGGTCGGCCAGCGTCCCGCGGCCATTCGCCTGCAACTTTTCTCTCGGCCGATCGCGCGGCGGCAGCGGTGACGCGTGTCGGCGCACGGTATACTCCCTGTGCATGCGTCGCCGCATTGGAGCACGGACCGTTGAAGCGGTGTTGGCTGTGAGCTGCTTCGTCATCGTCGGATGCTCCGAACCTCCCACCAAAGAACACGATCAGGCCGTGGCGTCGGTGACGTCGGCCAAAGACGCGGGCGCCGCCACATACGCGGCGGAGGAACTGTCGGCGGCGCAGGAGGCGCTCACGCGCTACGACACGGCGGTCACACAGCGCGACTACAAGCAGGCGCTGAGCGCGGCACTGACCGCGCGCGACCATGGCTTTCAGGCCGCGAAGACCGCGGCCGCGACCAAGGAACGCCTCACGGCGGAAATCGCCGCCTCGGTAGCCACGATCGAGCGCGAGACCAAAGCGGCCGACGCGGCGATCGCCCAAGCTCCGCGGTCGGCCGCGAAGCGCGCGGACAAGCTGCGCCAATCGCGCAAGGCCGCACAGCAGGCCTTGCAAGATGCGCGCACGTGGCAAGCGAACGGCGAGTTGACGAAGGCCGCGAAGCGGCTGGCCGATGTAACTGCGGCCCTGACACGAGATCTCGTCGCGCTCGCGCCGACACCGCAGAAATCGAAGAAGTAGTCCTCGCGACGAGGACGCAAGAACCGCGCGGCCGCTAGCGGCGCGGGTACGCAGTTTCTGACAGCACGTCTGCCCACCCGGTCAGCCACAACCCGTCATCCAACCACTCGACGTGCTGCGTGCCACCCGGCGCCTCGACGTCCATCGTCCGCTGCGCATTGCCAAAGCAGGCCGCGGCGACGGCGGCGGCACACGTGCCGGTGCCCGACGACTGCGTGGGCCCCACGCCGCGCTCCCAGATCAGAATCGACACGCGGTCCGGCGCATCGACGCGTGCGAGCTCGACGTTCGTGCCCTCCGGGAACCACGGATGCGTCGCGAGGCGGCTGCCGAGCCGCTGCAGGCGTTCCTCGCTGAGGGGCCCGAGCACGACGCACTGAGGATTGCCGACGCTGAGGGTCACGAGGTCAACGGCCTCACCGTGCACGTCGAGGACGAACCGCCGGATGTCTGTGGGCTCGCCCATCGAGGCGCGGAACGTGCAGCGATGACCGTCACGCGCCAGCAGCGCGAGGTGCTTGGGCCCCGCGTCCGTCTCAACGGTGACGCTACCGCCCACCGGCAGGTCACGACGGATGGCGAGCCAGGCGCCGAGGCAGCGCACGCCATTGCCCGACACTTCCGAGTAACTGCCATCGGCGTTGCGCAGTTGCATCCGTGCGCCCGCGGGGGTCTCTTCGATGATGAGCAAGCCATCCGCACCAATGCCGGTGCGACGATCGCACAGCGTCCGCGCCAGCGCCGGCCAGGTGGCCTCGTCCCCTGCGTCGGCGCGCGAGACGATCAGGAAGTCGTTGCCGTACGCGTCCGTGCGGGTGACCTGCATCGGGCTACTTCCGGCAGAATGCCAGCAGGTGCCAGCCGTAGCGGCGCGTGAGCGCCCGCGGCAGCGCGTTGAACGTGCCGACAAAGAACGTATTAAACGCCATGCCCTTCCAGCCTTTGTGGAGGCGGGATTTCACTGGAAAGCGTTCGAAGATGAGATCGACGTTCGCGAAGTCGCTGAGCAGCGCGCGGAACTCCGCGATCGAGTAGCGCTTCAGCACCGGCGCGTCTTCGTGCTCGAGCGGCGTCTTCATGACCTTCGACAGCGCGTTGAGCCACGAGATGCGGTTGTAGACCTGGAACAGCGCCACGCCCCCCGGCCGCAGCACGCGACGCACTTCTCGGGCCAGTGCGCGGTCGTCGTTCGTGTACTGGATCACGCCGTGCGCGAACACGAAGTCGAAGCTGTTGTCAGGAAACGGGAGCGCCTCGCCGTCGGCGACCTCGACGCGCGCGGTGAGGCCCTGCTGCGCCAGGTTCTGCCGCGTCAGTGCCACCGCGCTGTCCGCGATGTCGACGCCGACCATGCGCGCGCCGGCGCGTGCGAATCGCACCACTTCCACGCCGGCGCCGCAGCCGATGTCGAGGACGTCTTTGTCCTTCCAGGCGTTGAAGTCGATCAGCCGCAGCAGATGGTGCAGCTTCTCGAAGTGGTACTGATCGAGATCCGCAAAGAAACCGGGCGTACCCGGCGCATGCGTGCTGATCTCAAGGTCGTGGATGTGGCTCTGCCAGTAGGCGCGAACGCGATCGTTCCCGGACACGAGAGCTACTATAGGATAGTTTTCGACGACGTCATGCAGCGAGACGCGGCCGCGCTGGCCAACACAGAGTTCGATGTGCTGATCGTCGGCGCCGGCAGCCACGGCTTGTTTGCCGCCTACGACGCCGCGCGCCGCGGGTTGCGTGCGGCCGTCATCGACCGCGGCGACTTCGGCGGCGGCCTCTCCGCCATTCACCAGCGCACACTTCATGGCGGTCTCCGCGCGCTGCAGAGCCGCGACCTGGCCAAAACGCGCGCACAGATTGCGGAACGTCGCACGTGGGCGCGCATCGCGCCGCACCTGATCACGCCGCTGCCCTTTCTTTTCGGCACCTACCGCACGCTGAAACGCTCACGGTTCGTCGTGCGAACCGGCTTCCGCCTCTATGACTACCTCGCCCGCCATCGCAACGACGGTGTCCCGGGCGAACTGCATCTCCCGAACGGTCGCCTCGAATCCGCAGCCGTGACGCGCCGGCTCTTTCCCGGCATCGCGGACGACGGGCTGACCGGCGGTGCGATGTGGTACGACTACCAAACCACGCAGGCCGAACGGCTGACGTGGTGCGTGGCGTTGGCGGCGGCCGAGGCGGGGGCGACGCTCGTGAACTACGTCGAGGCCGTCGGCCCCCTCCGCACCGGCACTGGCGTGCAGGCGCGGGATGTCGTGAGCGGCGCGACGTTCGATATTCGGGCCCGCGCGATCGTGCTCACCGCCGCGGATGGCCTCACCGCCCTCCATCGCGCGTTTGGTCTCACCGGGGATCCGCCACTGCTCCGCGCAATGAACGTGCTGCTCGATCGGCCGGCGTTCGACATGGCGCACGTGGCGCCGACGGCCACCGGGCGGATGCTCACTGCGGTGCCGTGGCGCGGATTCGTGCTCGTCGGCACTGGCCAGACCACGACGCCCGTGGCGCCCGGTTCGCGGGCCTCTGACGCCGACGTGGACGCGTTCGTGGCCGAGGCCAACACGGCGTTCCCCTACCTCCGAGCCAGCCGCGACGACATTCGGCTGGTGCATGACGGCGTGGTGCCGGCGACGCCGACGCCCAAGGGACTCGATCTGCCGCGGGACTTCTCGATCGTGCGGCACGCGTCGCATCCGCACGTGGTGTCTGTGATTGGTGCGAAGTACACGACCGCGCGCCTGGCCGCCGAACGCGCCATCGATGCGGTGACGGCGTCGCTGCAGCATCGCGGCCGCGCGTGCGAGACGGCCACGCGGCCGTTGCCGCATGCGGGCGTCGCCGACGTCGAGGGCTTGCTGATTGAAGCCGCGAAGGCGTCGGGCGCACCGCTGCCGGCCGACGTGCTGTCGCATCTGGCGGCGTGGTACGGCACGGAAGCCACGGCCGTCCTGCAATTCGCGCGCGCGTCGGCGTGGGGCGATACGCGGCTCGTACCGGAGTCGCCAGTGCTCGCGGCGGAAGTCGCCTACGCCCGTACGCACGCGATGGCCGTGACGCCGGCAGATGTCATCGACCGGCGGACGGCCATCGGTGGCGCCGGCCGGGTGACCGACGCGATGGCGGCGCGCGTGCGCGCCGTCTGGGACGCGACTACTGCGGCGGGATCGTAAACGCCTTGAACACCCAGGTCAGCCCTGCGGTGAAGCCCCAGCTCGGATCACGTTCCGTCACGCCAATCAGCAACGCGCCATCGAACCGCACGGGCCCACGCGTGAACCGGCCGCCCACACGCATCACGGAATGGCTTTCGGTGCCGACCGGCGGCGTGTTCGACCGCGTGTTGGCGCGCCCGTTGATCTCCGCGACCACTTCGAGACCGTCCGCCACCGCGCGCGCGAGTGACGCGCCGTACAGCAACACGTCGTTCTGGCGGTCGCCGCGTGTCGGATCACCGAGGATCCCGAAGCCGAAGTTGCCCACGACGCGGATCGACTGCACGGTCTTCCCGAACAGGAACGAGAAGTTGAAGTCCGTGGTGTCGAGCCCGAGGCCGGTCTCGTTCTCCGCGTTCGGGAGCCGCGTATTGAACTTCAGCGCGAGCGCCGGACGCGATTCCGTCTCGCTGAGAATCCGGATCTTCGCGCCGATCACGCCATCCTCGAAGTCGCTCGTCGTCTCGGCCGTCGCCGGCACGGTGAGCATGTAGGCCAGCGGCGCCGCGTTGCGCTTGGCGATCGTGAGGCGGTTGCGCAG
>CAYFLU010000162.1:0-7384 GCA_964343975.1 uncultured Solibacteraceae bacterium | reverse complement strand
CAGCCTCAGGCGGCGCAGGACGACGTGCTCGCTTTTGCCGGCGCGATGTTGTCGAGCGCGTATCAGGAACTGGGGCAGTACGATCGGGCCGAGACGCTGCTCAAGGAAATGGTCGCGCGCAATCCCACAGACGACGTGGCGCTGAATTCCTTGGGCTTCCTGCTCACGGAACACTCCACGCGGTTCGATGAGGCGCTGGGATTCATCACGAGAGCGCTGGCCGCCGATCCCGAGAACCCGTCCTACCTCGACAGCCTCGGATGGGCCTACTTCAAACAGCGGAAGGCGGCCGACGCGGTCGGGCCACTGGAACGCGCCGTGAAGAATGCTCCGAAGGCGTCGCTCGTGCTTGATCATCTGGGCGACGTGTATTTCGAGCTCAAACGATACAAAGACGCGGCCGACGTGTTCGAGCGCGCGGTGACCGGCGATCGTGATGGCATCGATGTGGCGGCGGTCACGAAGAAGCGCGACCGCGCGAAGGGGCTCGTGAAGTAGGTGCGACGCCTCACGTGTGGGCTGGCCCTCTTCAGTCTGGCGTGTGCCGGCGCCCGACCCCTCTGGCCGACAGGGACCGGTGTGCCCGCGCCGGAATCACTCGCGAACTGGCGCGAGGCCACCGAGGCGTGTCGGGGCGCACATCTGTACACGGCGGAGTTGACGGTCGACGGCGTCGTGGGGCGTGAACGCCTGCGCCACGCCGTGCTGCAGGGCGCGATGACCGATGACGGTCGCGTCTATCTCCTGGCCGTGGCACCGGTCGGGCCGCCGATCTTCACCCTGGCCGGAACCGATGCGCGTGCCACACTGACGTTGCCGAGCGAGCAACGCGTGGTGACGGCGCCGGCCGCGGACATCGTCGCGGCACTCATCGGGTTCCGGCTCTCCGCGGTGGACTGGCTGCGCGTGTTGTCTGGCTGCGTGGGTGGGGCAGAGGCGCGTGACGGCGTGCGCATCGGCGATGCCACGATCGTGCATCTGGCCGATGGCGTCACACGCGTGCGGCTCGATGCGGACGGACGCGCGGTTCGGCTCGTGGCCGGTGAGCGGCCGGATCTGCTGGTAGAGTACGAAGGATTTCTCGGTCGCTGGCCGAAGGCGGCGCGCGTGACGACGCGTCCGGGCGCTGCGGTCGTGGCTGATCTCACGATGATGATCAATCAGGTCAATGTGAATATCGAACTGCCCGCAGGCGCCTTTACGCTGGACGTGCCGCCGACCTTTCAGCCCATGACCCTCGAGGGACTCCGCGCCCTCGGACCGCTCGGTGCGCGTGAGGGAGGTGACCGGTGACGCAGCGTTCGGTCGTCGTGCGGCCGTCAGCCAAGATCAATCTCACACTCCGCGTGGGGCCGTTGCGCGCGGACGGGTATCACGACGTGCGCACGCTCCTGCAGTCGATCGGCATCGCCGATACCCTCACGGTGTCGGCGCGACGCGGACCGTTCGCCCTCGTGTCACGCGCACCGGGCGTGCCCGCGGATGAAAGCAATCTGGTCTGGAAAGCGGCCAAGGCGTTGTGGACCGCCGCGGGACGCAGCGGCGAGCCGAAAGACGCGCATGTGCGGCTCGAGAAGGTGATTCCGCACGAGGCCGGCCTCGGTGGTGGCAGCGCCGATGCGGCGGCGGCGCTCTCGGCGCTCAATACGATCTGGGAACTCCGCATGTCCAAGAAGGAACTCCATAAAGTGGCCGCGACGCTCGGCGCTGACGTGCCGTTCTTTCTGATGGGCGGCACCGCGATCGGCACGGGGAAGGGCGAAGAACTGTATCCGGTCGACGACGTCACGCGGCTGGGTGTGGTGATCGTGAAGCCGTCGTTCGGCGTCTCCACCGCGTCGGCCTATCGCTGGCTCGATGAGGATCGGGTGGCGGGCAAGCCGGACGTGGAGACGGAACGGGTGCGTGAAGTGCACGTTGGCTGGGCCAACGACCCCCTGATGATCACCAACGACCTCGAGGCGCCGGTCGTCCGCCGCCATCCTGAGATCATGGAAGTCATCGAAGCCTGCTACCGGGAGGGGGCCCAGGTGGCCGCCATGACCGGCAGCGGATCGGCCGTTTTCGGCCTGTTTAGCGAGAAGGTGGCGCCGGTGGCCGGCCGGAAGCTCCAGCGTCCGGACTGGCTGGTGGCGGTGACCCGGACCCTGAATCGGCGGGAAGCCTCGCGTCGCATTGGACTTTGACCCCCGAGCCAGTCTAAAATTTCGTGTTTACGGCAGGACCCGGACGCGCCACCGTGTGGGTGGTGAGTCGCCAGTTTTGGGGCGTGGCCAAGCGGTAAGGCGCGGGACTTTGGATCCCGTATTCGAAGGTTCGAATCCTTCCGCCCCAACCAGCGTTGCCCAGGGTGCCGGTCGGATGCGCCGATGATTCACGGGCCACTGAAGATATTTTCCGGCAGCGCGCATCCCGCGCTGGCCAAAGAGATTGCGGAGCACCTCGACCTGCCGTTGGGTGGGGCGCGGTTGCATCGCTTTCCCGACAGCGAAGTCTCGTTTCAGATCGACGAGAACATTCGCGGGACCGATGTATTCATCGTGCAGCCGACCTGCTCTCCGGTTGACGAGCACATCATGGAGATGTGCGTGATGATCGATGCGTTCCGCCGCTCGTCGGCGTCACGCATCACGGCGGTGATCCCGTATTACGGGTACGCGCGCCAGGATCGGAAAGACAAGCCGCGAGTGCCGATTTCGGCCAAGCTCGTGGCGAACTTGCTGTCGGCGGCCGGTGCGAACCGGGTGCTGACGATGGATCTGCACAAGGCGCAGATTCAGGCGTTTTTCGACATCCCGGTGGACCACCTGTTTGCGGCCCCGGTGATGATCGAGTATCTGGCCCGGCAGAATTTCGGGCCGGTCACGATCGTGTCGCCGGATGCCGGCGGTGCCGAGCGCGCGCGGGCCTACGCCAAGCGCATCGACGCCGAGTTGGCCATCATCGACAAGCGCCGCGGCGCGTCGGGCGAGGCGGAAGTGATGAATGTTGTCGGTGACGTGTCGGGCCGCGTGTGCATCATCGCGGACGACATCATCGACACGGCGGGCACGATCCAGAAGGCGGCGCAGGCCCTGATCGAGAACGGCGCCAGCCGCGTGTTGGCGTCGGCGGTGCATGGCGTGTTGTCGGGGCCGGCGATCTCGCGGATCGACGCGTCGCCGATCGACAAGTTGATCGTGACGAACACGATCCCGCTGAATAGCGAGAAGGCGGCCTGCGGAAAGATCGTGGTGCTGTCGGTGGCTCGGCTGCTCGCGCAGGCGATCCGCAGCATTCATGAAGAGACGTCGGTCTCGAAACTGTTCGTATAGGTGAGGAAGCAATGGAAGCGACTCTGGAAGCGGTGAAGCGGAATACGTTTGGCAGGAATGAAAACGGGCGGCTGCGTCGGGAAGGCAAGATCCCGGCCGTGCTGTACGGCGGTGGCGGTGAGGGCGTGGCCCTGGCCGTGGATCCGAAGAGCCTCTCGAAGATCCTGCACTCGAAGTCGGGCGCGAACACCCTGATCGCCCTGAAGTACGAGGGCTCGGGCGACACGCGCGTGCTGGTGAAGGAATACCAGCTCGAGCCGGTCTCGCACCGCCTGCTGCATGCGGACTTCTACAAGGTCGCGATGGACAAGGCGCTCCGCGTGACGGTGCCGGTGCACCTCGCGGGTGAGTCCAAGGGCGTGAAGGCGCAGGGCGGCGTGGTCGACTTCGTCAACCGCGACGTCGAGATCGAGTGCCTCCCGGCCGACATCCCGGAACACATCACCGTGGACATCACGGAGCTGATGCTCAATCAGGGCATCCGCGTGCGTGACCTCGCGGCGCCGGGCAACAAGTGGAAGGCCGTGACCGACGGCGACCTCCTCATCGTGCACGTCGTGATGCCGAAGGTGGAAGAGGCGGCGACGACGGACGGCGCGGCGGCTCCGGCTGCGGCGGCTGAGCCCGAAGTGATGAAGAAGGGCAAGGACGCCAAGGAAGGCGCTGACGAGAAGGCCGCGGACGCCAAGAAGAAGTAGGCATGAAGCTCGTGGCCGGGCTCGGCAATCCGGGCCGGCAGTACGTCGGCACGCGCCACAACGTCGGCTTCGAAGTGATCGACCGGTTGGTCGATCGTCACGGGGTCTCGATCGAAGCGGCTCCCGCCGATGCGGTCATGGGCAAGTGGCGGGACGGCGGCGAGGTGGTGCTGCTCGTCAAACCGCTCACCTTCATGAACCTGAGCGGCGAGGCCATCGGTCAGCTGCTCCGGTACTTCAAGGTCGCCGTCACGGACCTGCTGGTGATCAGCGACGACGTGACGTTGCCGATCGGACGATTGCGGATCCGGTCCGGTGGCTCCGAAGGCGGGCACAACGGCCTGCGGTCGGTGGCGCAAGTGCTCGGCACGAATGACTATCCTCGGCTCCGCGTTGGCGTGGGACGAGGCGATACACGGCGAGATCTGGCGGATCATGTGTTGTCCAGATTCGAGCCTGAAGAACAGCCCGGGGTGCAGGACGCGGTGACCCGGGCGGCCGATGCCGTCGAGTGTTGGGTGCGCGACGGCATGGCGAAGACGATGAACGTCTATAACCGCGAGACAACCGAAGCGAAGTAACACGCTCCTTGCTGCGTCGAGTGGCGCAGCCTGATGTCCATAAGGAGGCATATGAGCCAGGCACGTCAGTACGAATTGATCTACATCACGGCACCGGAAGTGTCCGACGAGGTGTTGGCCGACCTGCACACGCAGATCGTCGCCATCGCCGAGCGTTTCGGCGGCACGGTGTCCAAGACCGAAAACTGGGGCCGGAAGCGTCTGGCCTACGAAATCGCGGGACAGCGCGAGGGCGTGTACGTGCTCGAGGTTATTGATGGCCCGGGCGCGATGACGGCCGAGCTCGATCGTCGTCTGCGCGTGATCGACACGGTCATCCGCCATCTGATCATCCGCGTGGATGAGGAGCTGGCGATCGCTGAGCGCGCGACCACCGAGCGCAAGGCGTCGATGGCGGCGCGCCGCGTGAAGCGTGGTCTTCCGCCGGAGCCGACCGAGGGTGAGCGTCGTCGGCACAGCGAAGATGCCGACGATGACGACAGCGATGTCATGAGTGAGGCCGGGTTCAGCCCGCGCGGTGATCGAGGTGACCGATGAGCGACTTTGACAAGGATCGTGGCGAGAAGGGCGGCCGCGGCGCCGGCAAGGACGGCAAGGACGCCAAGGGCGGCCGCCGTGGTGGTGGCGGGTTCTTCCGTCGCCGTCGCGTGTGCAAGTTCTGCGTCGACAAGATCGACTACATCAACTACAAGGACGTGAAGCTCCTCGCGGGCTTCATCCCGGAGCGCGGCAAGATTCAGCCGCGCCGTATCTCGGGCGTCTGCGCGCTGCACCAGCGCGCGCTTCAGACGGCAATCAAGCGCGCGCGTCAGCTCGCGTTGATTCCGTACGTGACCGACTAGGAGGCGAGCCGATCATGTCGATGGAAATCATTCTGAGAGAGCACGTCGAGCACCTCGGCGAACGCGGCCAGATCGTGAAAGTGGCCGATGGCTACGCGCGCAACTTCCTGTTGCCGCGCAAGCTGGCGCTCGTCGTGACCGACGAGAACAAGCGGCAGATCGAGCGCGAACGCGCCGTGGCCGAAGCACGTGAAGCGCAGGAGCGGGGCGACGCGCAGGCACTGGCGCAGAAGCTCACGGGCGTGGAGATCGCGATCGCGCGGCGCGTCGGCGAAAACGAGGTGCTGTTCGGTTCGGTCACCGCGGCGGACATCGCCGAGGCCCTGGCCGCGCTGCAGTTCACGGTGGACCGCCGCAAGATCCAGCTCGGCGATCCGCTCAAGACGCTCGGCGAGCACTCCGTGCCCGTCAAGCTCTTCCGTGATGTCACGGCGCAGCTGACGATCAAGGTCGTCGCCGCACAGTAAGCAAGACCCGCCATGTCGGATCGCACCCTGCCGCACAATCTCGACGCCGAGAAGAGCGTGCTGGGTGCGATCCTCATCAACAACCACGCATTCAATCAGGCCGCCGAAGTCATCGACTCCGGCGATTTCTTCCGGGATGCGCATCGCCGCATCTTCGAGAAGATCGTCTCGCTCACCGACCGCAATCAGCCGGTCGATCTGGTCACGCTGACCGACGAACTCGACCGCTCGGGCGAGCTCGAGGAAGTGGGCGGTCCCGCCTATATCAGTTCGCTCACCGATGGCGTGCCGCGCTCGGCCAACGTCGAGTACTACGCCAAGATCGTCAAGGAAAAGTCCACGCTGCGCCGGCTGATCTCGTCGGCCAACGAGGTGTTGTCGCGCGCCTACGACGCCGAAGACGATGCCGACTTGCAGCTGGATGAAGCGGAGCGGTCGATCTTCCAGATCGCCGAAGGCCGCATGCGGTCGGGCTTCGTGCCGCTCGGCCAGTTGGTCGATTCGAGCTACACGACCCTCGAAACGCTGCAGGAGCAGCGCGGGCTCATCACAGGTGTGCCGAGCGGGTTTCATGATCTCGACGAGATGACGTCGGGCTTCCAGCCCGCCGACCTGGTCATCGTCGCGGCGCGTCCGTCGATGGGCAAGACGAGCTTCGTCATGAACATCGCGCTCAATGCCGCGCATCATGGCAAGTCCGTTGGCGTGTTCAGCTTGGAAATGTCGAAGGAACAGCTCTTTCTGCGCATTCTCACGTCGGAGGCGCGCGTGGATGCGCATCGCTTCCGCGGCGGGTACCTGGGCGAGCAGGACTACGACCGCATCGCGAGCGCACTGTCGCAGTTGCACGAACTCAAAGTGTTCATCGACGATACGCCGTCGGCCGGCATCCTCGAGATGCGCGCGAAGACGCGCCGTCTGAAGATGGAACACGGGCTCGACATGATCATCATCGACTACCTCCAGCTGATGCAGGGGCGCGGACGCTTCGAGAGCCGTCAGCAGGAATTGGCGTCGATTTCACGATCGCTGAAGATTCTGGCCAAGGAACTCGGCGTGCCGATCCTGGCGCTCAGCCAGTTGAGCCGCGCCTCGGAAACCCGTACCGATCACCGGCCGCAGTTGTCGGACCTCCGTGAATCGGGCGCTCTTGAGCAGGACGCCGACGTCGTCCTCTTCATCTATCGTGAAGAGATGTACGGCGCCCCGGAAGAGCGCGACCCCGAGAGCGAGAACAAGGCCAAGATCATCATCGGCAAGCAGCGTAACGGCCCGATCGGCGACGTCGATCTGGCCTTCCTCAAGCAGTTCACTCGATTCGAGAATCTCGCGTCGGAACACCGGTGATCCGCCCGACGGTGGCATCGGTGCGCCTCGATGCGCTGGAGCACAACGCGCACGCCGTGCGTCGTCTGCTCGGCGATCGCCCCGGCGCGCCGGGACTCATCGCGGTCGTCAAGGCGAATGCATACGGCCACGGCG
>CAYFLU010000161.1:0-7447 GCA_964343975.1 uncultured Solibacteraceae bacterium | reverse complement strand
GCGCCGGTGGCGCGGCAGGTGGCGCCGCGGGGACACAGACGGGCGCGCTGACCGAAGCCCAGAAGCTGATGCGTCAGGAAGAAGCCAACCTCATCGAGTTCGTGCGCAACCAGGAAGCGCAGCGCGCGGGCGGCGCCGGCGCGCAGGGCGGCGGCCGTGGCGGCCGCGGCGGCGCGGGGGGCGGCCCGGCCGCACCGCTGCCGCGCTTCACGCTCACCGACCGCCAGTCGGTGACCGACCTCGTGCTGTCGTCGGATGAGAACTACGTGTTCATCAACGTGACCGAGCGCCCGGAACTGCCGGCGCGTGGTCAGGACGTGCCGAACTACGTGACGGCGTCCTCGTTCCCCGAGATGATCAACGGCCGCACGAACGTGGGCGACGCCCAGTCCGTCCGCAAGCTCGCGATTCTGAACCTCAAGGACAACAAGTCGGTGTGGGCCGACAGCTCGACGTTCGGCGGCAAGGAACTCAACTCCGACGCCGCCCGCATCGTGGATTGGAACGCCCCCGACGTGTCGCCGGACGGCGCGAACACCGTGGTCGCCGCCAGTTCGCAGGACAACAAAGACCGCTGGTATCTGCGCCTCGACCCGGCGACGGGCAAAGCGCAGGTGCTTGACACGTATCACGACGACGCGTGGATTCGTGAAGCGGGCGTGACGGCGCCGGGCGCCGCGGGCGGATTTGGCGGTGGCGGTTTCACGTGGCTGAACGACAGCAAGCGCATCCTCTTCATGGCCGAGAAGGACGGCGCACTGCACATCTACTCGCTCGATGTGTCGGCGGCGCAGCCGAAGGCCGTGGCACTCACGTCCGGCAAGTGGGAAGTGACGGCGGCGCAGCTGTCGGCCGACCGCAAGACGCTCTTCATCACGACGAACGAAGTACACCCGGGCGAACGCCATCTCTACACGATGAGCGTCGACGGCGGCCCCCGCACGAAGATCACGACGATGACCGGGTCGAACGAAGCCACGATCTCGCCCGATGAAAAGACGGCCGCGCTCATCTACTCCTACAGCACGAAGCCGCCGGAGGTGTACGTGATGCCGGTGACGCCGGGCGCGAAGGCCGTGCAGGTGACGACCACGCCGACGGAGGAGTGGTCGAAGTTCAAGTGGATCGACCCGAAGGTGATCACCTACAAGACGCGCGACGGTCAGGACGTCTACGCGCGTCTCTACACGCCGGAGATGATCGGCGCGAAGCGCGATCCGAAGAAGCCGGCCGTGATCTTCGTGCACGGCGCCGGCTACCTGCAGAACGCGCACAAGTACTGGAGCACCTACTTCCGCGAGTACATGTTCAACAACATGCTCGCGTCGAAGGGCTACGTGGTGCTCGATCCCGACTACCGCGCGAGCTCGGGCTACGGCCGCGACTGGCGCACGGCGATCTACCGCCACATGGGCGGCAAGGACCTCGACGACGTCGTCGATGGCGCGAAGTTCCTGGTGGCGACCGAGAAGGTCGATCCGAAGCGCATCGGCGTGTATGGCGGCAGCTACGGCGGTTTCATCACGCTGATGGCGATGTTCACGTCGCCCGACACGTTCGCGGCCGGCGCGGCGCTTCGTCCCGTGACGGATTGGTCGCACTACAACCACGGCTACACGTCGAACATCCTCAACGTGCCGACCAACGACATGGAGGCCTATCGTCGCAGCTCGCCGATCTACTTCGCCGAAGGGCTGAAGGGGCAGCTGCTGATCCTGCACGGCATGGTCGACACGAACGTGTTCTTCCAGGACTCGGTGCGGCTCATTCAGCGCCTGATCGAATTGCGCAAGGACAACTGGGCGATTGCGCCGTACCCGGTCGAGAACCACGGCTTCACGGAAGAGACGTCGTGGGCCGACGAGTACAAGCGCATCTTCAAGCTGTTCGAAGACAACCTCCGATTGAAGAAGTAGCGCCCGGGCCGCACGGCCACCGGGCACAGGAGAGACATGGATACGTTGCAGTTGTTTCGTGAGAGTGGCGCCCTGCTCGAGGGGCACTTCAAACTGTCGTCGGGGCTGCACAGCACCGGTTATCTGCAGTGCGCGCTGGTGCTGCAGGATCCGGGCCGCGCCGAGCGGCTCGGCAACGCGCTCGGTGAGTTGCTGAAGGGCTACGGCGCCAACGTCGTGCTGTCGCCGGCGCTCGGCGGTCTGATCATCGGTCATGAAGTGGCACGCGCGCTGGGTGTTCGTGCGATCTTCGCGGAGCGCGTCGAGAAGACGCTCACGCTGCGTCGCGGTTTCTCCCTCTCGTCCACCGATCGCGTGGTGGTGATCGAAGACGTCGTGACGACGGGCTTGTCGACTCGCGAGACGATCGACGTGGCGACGGCGGCGGGCGCGACGGTGGTGGCCGCGGGCTCGATCATCGACCGCAGCGGCAAGCAGGATCTCGGCGTGCCGTATCACGCGCTCACGACGCTCGTGCTGCCGACGTATCAGCCGGAGGCGTGCCCGCTCTGCGCGGCCGGCAATCCGGTGGTCAAGCCGGGTTCGCGCGCGTAGGACCGCGTGGTGCCGCGCGTCCTGAAACTGACGCTGTCGTACGACGGCACGGCGTACGCCGGCTGGCAGCGTCAGACCAACGCGCTCGCGATTCAGCAGGTTGTCGAAGAGGCGTTCGCGCATCTGACCGGCGGCGTTGCGCCGTCGATCATCGGCGCGGGACGTACGGACGCCGGCGTGCATGCGCTCGGGCAGGTCGCGAGCGTGATCACCGACATTGATCTGGCGCCCGTGGCGGTGCAGCGCGCGCTCAACATGCGGCTGCCCGACGACATTCGCATCATGGCGGTGGACGACATGCCGCCGACCTTTCACGCGCAATTCGATGCGGTGGGCAAGGCGTACCGCTATCGCATGATCACGCGGCAGGTGATGCCACCGCTCGAGCGCGGCATCGCGTGGCACACGCCCTGGCCGCTCGATGTCGGCGCGATGCACGCGGCGGTCGCGCACCTGCGCGGCACGCACGACTTCGCGAGTTTCCAGGCGTCCGGCTCGGCGATCACCGACACCGTGCGCACGGTGGAGCGGCTGGATCTGGTTGAGGCGGACGGCGCGCTCATGCTCGAGGTCGAGGGCGACGGCTTTCTGCGGCACATGGTCCGCATCATCACCGGTACGCTTGTCGAGGTCGGCATGGGGCAGCGCACGCCGGCGATGATTCCGGAGGTGCTGGCGTCCCGCCGCCGCGAGGCGGCGGGCAAGACCGCACCGCCGCACGGGCTCACGCTCGTGTCCGTCAGATACGCCTGACAGGGGTAGTATTGAGCTGTTCATGTCCCTGGCAGACCTCCTGACCCACGTTGCACCCGACTCGACCGAAGCGGCCCTCGGCCGCCGGATCGATGCGGACCGGTTGCCGCGTCACGTGGCGATCATCATGGACGGCAACGGCCGGTGGGCCGCGCAGCGGCACCTGCCGCGCGTGGAAGGGCATCGCGCCGGGATCGACGCCGTGCGCGACACGGTGGAGTCGTCGGCGCGTCTGGGCATCGACGTCCTCACGCTCTACGCGTTCTCGGTGGAGAACTGGAAGCGGCCGGAAACCGAAGTGCTCGCGCTCATGGGCTTGCTGCGGCAGTACCTGCGGCTCGAGCTGAAGACGCTCCTCAAGAACAACATCCGCTTCAAGGTGATCGGCCAGCCGGAACGGCTCAGCCGTGAAGTGCGCGAGGAACTGCAGGCGGCGGAAGCACGCACGGCAACGAACACCGGCATGCAGTTCAACATCGCGCTCAGCTACGGCGGCCGCGCCGAGATCGTCGACGCCGCGAAGCGCGCGATCCGCGACGGCATCAGCGCCGAGGCGCTCGACGAAGACAAGTTCTCGTCGTTGCTCTACACGGCGGGCCAGCCCGATCCCGATCTGATGATCCGCACGAGCGGCGAGCTCCGCATCAGCAACTTCCTGCTGTGGCAGATCGCCTATGCCGAGATCTGGGTCACCGACACGCTCTGGCCCGACTTCCGGTGCCGGCATCTGTTGGAAGCGATCATCGATTTCCAGAAGCGCGACCGCCGCTACGGCGCCGTGTCGTCGCAGCCCGCCACGGTCGGCCGGTGACCTCCGCGACGCAGCGGGTGCTCTCGGCACTCGTCCTCATTCCGCTTCTGCTGGCGCTGATCTTCCTCGCGCCCGACCGCATCTTCTCCGTCGTCATTACCGCCGCGATCCTCATCGCCGCCGCGGAGTTGCGTCGACTGGTGCCGGGCACGGCGGCGTTCGTGGCGCTGCTGGTCGCGTATGTGGCGTGGCCGTTGTTCCTGCTGCAGGTCATTCGCCAAGGCTACGGCGCGGGCGCGCTGATGACGATGATCGGGTTGATCGTCGTGAGCGATTCGGCGCAGTACTACACGGGGCGCGCGTTCGGACGACGGAAGCTGGCGCCGGTGATCAGCCCGAAGAAGACCGTGGAAGGGGCCATCGGCGGCGCCGTGTTCGGCACGGTGTCGGGTGTGGCCTTCGCGCACTACTGGGTGCCGTCGATGCCGGTCGTGTGGGCGGTCGTGATGTCGTTGCTCATGTCGATCGCGGGCATGGCCGGCGATCTCTTCGAGTCGGCGATGAAGCGCCGCGTGGGTCTCAAGGACAGCGGCAATCTCATCCCCGGCCATGGCGGTCTGCTGGATCGCATCGACAGCTGGCTGTTTGCGGCGCCGGTGTTCTGGCTGTTCCTGAAGTTCTTCGCGCGGGCGGGTTCGTGAAGGGCGTTTCGATTCTCGGCGCCACCGGCTCGATCGGCACGAGCGCGCTCGCGGTGGTCGATGCGCACCCCGATCAGGTGCGAGTGGTCGCGCTCGGCGCCGGCGAAAACGCGGAGCGGCTCGCCGCGCAGGTGCGGAAGTATCGTCCCGATATCGTGGCGGTGGCCACCGATGCGGCCGCTGCGGAACTGCGCCAGCGGCTCGGGGCGGATGCACCGCGCGTGATCCTCGTCGGTGACGAAGGGCGCGTGGCGGTGGCCACGCATCCCGACGCCGACATCCTGCTGTGTGCATCAGCGGGCACCACGAGTTTGGCCGCCGCGTTGGCCGCGATTGACGCCGGCAAGACGCTCGCGCTCGCGAACAAAGAAGTGCTCGTGATGGCCGGTGCGCTGATGGTGGACGCGGCCGCGAAGCGCGGCGTGGCGATCCTGCCCGTCGACAGCGAACACAACGCCATCCATCAGTGCCTGCACGGCCGCCAACGCGCCGAAGTCCGGAAGCTGATCCTCACCGCGTCGGGTGGGCCGTTCCGCACGTGGGAGGCCGCACGGCTGGCCGGCGTGACGCCCGCCGATGCGCTGAAACATCCGACCTGGCAGATGGGCCGCAAGATCACGATCGACTCGGCCACGCTCATGAACAAGGGCCTCGAGGTGATCGAGGCGCGCTGGCTGTTCGGCATCACCGGCGACCACATCGATGTCGTCGTGCACCCGCAGTCGATCGTGCATTCGATGGTGGCGCTCTGCGACGGCTCGGTGATCGCGCAACTCAGCGTCACCGACATGCAGCTGCCGATTCAGTACGCGTTCTCCTATCCCGACCGCTGGGACGGCGCCCTCGCGCCGCTCGATCCGGTGCGGATGGGCACGCTCGAGTTCCACCCGCCCGACGTCACGCGGTTCCGCTGCCTGCAATTGGCGTACGACGCGCTGGCGCATGGCCAGGCGTGGTCGATCGTGCTCAACGCTGCCAATGAAGTGGCCGTGGAGGCGTTTCTGGCGGGGCAGCTGCGGTTCCTCGACATCCCCGTCGTGATCGAGCGCGCCCTTGAACGTGCCGATGCGGAGGCCGGGTCGCCGGCCGATCTGCCCGCCGTGTATGCGGCCGACCGCTGGGCCCGCGCGCACGCCCGTGAAACCCTCCGTACGCTACCATCGTCGTAACCACTGACCGTGACTACAGTCCTCGCGTTCCTCTTCGTTCTGGGTGTCCTTGTCTTCATCCATGAAGCCGGCCATTTCCTCATGGCCCGGTATCACGGCGTCAAGGTGCTCACGTTCTCGCTCGGGTTCGGTCCGAAGCTCCTGAAATGGACGCGCGGCAACACGGAGTACTGCATCAGCGGCGTGCCGCTCGGTGGCTACGTGAAGCTGGCGGGCGAGTCGGTGGAAGACGACCGCACGGGCGCCCCCGACGAGTTCATGTCGCAGAGCAAGTGGGTGCGCTTCCAGGTCTACGTGATGGGCCCGGTGATGAACATCGCCCTCGCGCTCATTCTCACCACGATCGTGCTCTTCAACGGCGCCGACGTGCCGCTCTATCGGTCGCAGCCGCCGGTCATCGGCATGCTCGCGGCGGGCAGCGCGGCCGAGAAGGCGGGCCTGCAGGTGAACGACCGCATCGTGTCGATTGCCGGCAAGGCGACGCCGACGTGGGACGACGTCGACATGACGGTGTTGCCGAAGGCGGGCAGGGAAATCGCGATCGTCGTGGATCGCGGCGGCCAGACGGTGTCGACGACGATCACGCCGGCGTCGCTCACGAAGTATGAAATGGGCGACATCGGCGTCGGCCCGCAGGTGCGCCCGCAGATCGCGGTGCTGACGCCGAACGGTCCGGCGGAGAAGGGCGGACTGAAGGCCGGTGACGTGTTCGTAGCCGTCAACGGCGAGCGCGGCCTCTCGCAGCCGAAAGTGATCGAGCGCATCCGCGCCAACCCCAAGAAGCCGGTCGAGTTCCTGATCGCCCGTAGCGGCGCGGAACAGACCATCACGATCACGCCGAACGACAACGGCGGCGTCGGCCAGATCGGCGCGCAGATCACGCCCTACGAGACCAAGCGCATCGAGCCGAGCTTCTCGCAGGCGATCGTGATGAGCGGCAAGCAGACGTGGGAGCAGTCGACGATGATCCTGTCGACCCTCAAGGGCCTCTTTACGCGCGACACGCCCGTGAAGCAGCTCATGGGCCCGGTGGCGATTGCCGAGCTTTCCGGCAGCGCCGCGCAGCTCGGCTGGATTCCGCTCTTCGGGCTGATGTCGATGATCAGCCTCAATCTCGGCCTCCTGAACCTCCTCCCCATCCCCGTGCTCGACGGCGGCCATATCGCCATCCTCGCCATGGAGGGCGTGGCCCGGCGCGACTTCAGCATCAAGGTGAAGGAGCGGATCCTCTTTGCCGGCTTCGCCGTGATCATGCTGCTCATGGTCACCGTGATTTATAACGATGTGGCCCGGCTCTTCCGGTAGCCCGTTCCTGATAAGGTGAAGAGATATGGGTGACGCAGGGGAAGGGCTTGTCGACGCGGATGCGCGGATTCAGGAACGTCTGGAAGAGTTGGAGGCGGCCAAGCGCGAACGCGCGAAGGAAGCCGTGGTCGATGCCGAGGCCGTGCATCGGCTGAAGGGGCTCGAGCTGGCTCGAGTGGCCTTCATGCAGCAGCTGGGGGTGGCCACACACCCGGTGCGGCAGGAGCAGCTGAAGGCGGCGATCGCGGATATCGATCG
>CAYFLU010000160.1:2202-7465 GCA_964343975.1 uncultured Solibacteraceae bacterium | reverse complement strand
GCACCGCCACGCCGGCGCCGGTCGTGAACATCCAGTAGAACTGCGTCATGTAGGAAAACCGCTGGGCCGTCACGACGTCGACGTCTTTCACGCGCGCCGTGAGTGCGGCCTGCACGGCCGCCACGCTCGCCCCGGGCGCCACCTTCACGAGAATGAAGACCGTCTGGTCTTCGGGCATGCCGACGTAGTTGAGGGCGCTCTTGAACGACGTGAACACATATGGCGACGTCGTGAACGACCGGATGCCGCGCGTGAAGCCGGCGATGCGGACTTTGTGGCCGCGGATCTCGAACGTCTCGCCGACGCGGGTCACGCCGAGCTTCTCCTTGTAGATCTCGTCGACGAAGACCGCGTCGGGCATCTTCAGGTCTTCGATGCGGCCCTCCACCAGGTTCCAGGGCCCGCCGAGCGGACGGTCCGGATCGATGCCGACGACCTGAACACTCTCCTGTCGGCCGTCGCGCCGGAGCCAGAAGCTGAACCGCACGATGTACTTGTTGGCCTCGGCCACGCCGGGGGTCGCGAGCACGGTCGGGAGCTTGCGCTCCGAGAACGGCAGGCCCATCTCGATGTAGGGCACGCGAGCGCTCGTGATCCACAGATCGGCGTTCGAGTGATCGATCAGGCCCGAGGTGGCGGTCGTGAAGCCAAGGAACAGCCCGAACTGCACCGCGATCAGCACGACGGCAAAGACCACGCCGGTGATCGTCACGAGCAGGCGGAGCTTGTCGTGGAAGAGATTCCGCCAGGCGAGTTCGGAGGGTCTGAGGAGTGCCATGATTCGTTTACACCGTGTCTTTACGTAACAGCGTTAACCGAGTTTCAAAAAAAGAGAGGCCTACTTCTTCACGCTGTCGATGAGCCCGTCGATGAGCGTGTCGATGACGGCCTGCGGGTCGCCCCACGGGAAGTTGCCGTGGATGATCATCGCGGACGTCACGCCGTGAAGCGCGGTCCACCACGCCCGGGTCGTCACGTCGGGATCGACCTTGCGGATCTTCTTCGCGGTCATCGCGTCCACGATGGCGCGGCGCAGGCATCCGAGCGCCCGCATGCTGGCCGACTGCGGTCCGACGATCTCGGCCTGGCGCTCGGCATCAAGCGCGTCTTCCGGATGCGGCAGGATGAGCGCGGGCACGTAGTGGTTCGGGTTCTTGAGCCCGAAATTGACGTAGCAGGCCATCCCGCGGCGCAGCCGCACGAGCGGGTCCTTCACGTCCTTCTCGAGCGCCTCTAACTCGGCGGTCAGCCGTGCAAACGTCTCGTCGCAGAGGCTGACGACCAGCGCCTGCTTGTCCTTGAAATGCAGGTAGATCGCCGTTGGCGAGTAATCGATGCGGTCAGCGACCCGGCGCATGGACAGTCCGTCGTAGCCCTCTCGGACGAGGATGTCGCGCGCCGCGTCGAGGATCTGCTGACGCAGGTTCAGTCGCTGGCGTGCGCGGCGGTCCTTTGTGCCCATGTGCAGCGTTATATTACTTAACGTCGTTAACCAAAACAACCATCTGATGTGCATCGCCTTCGCCAAGGCGTTCGGCAAAGGCACCGGGTACGGGATCGGCCTGGCATTTCTGGGCTTCATCTTCTTCCCCATGCTCGGCTTCAGCGACGCCACCTACACGGGCGCCCCTGCGGCGTAGACACCCATGACCGAGACCGACCGCTATACCGTGCTTCTGCCGGACGGCGGCGAATCCGATCCCATCGACCTCGCGGGCCTGCAACAGTGGGCCCGCGAGGGTCGCATCCAGACCTCCACCCGCATCCGCAAGAACGGCGGCGCGGCCATTGCGGCAGAGTTCATGGCTGACGTGGCGCCGCTCCTGGGAAGCACGGCGCGGCCACCGGCCTCACCCAACCCATCCGCATCGGGCGGTGCGCCCTCCGGCACGGCACCGGCGTCGACGACGGCCACGGCGGTCGCGTTGCCGGAGACGTTTCGCGCGTGGGCGTTCATCGGCCTGGCCTGGCAGCTCGTGAAGCCGCATTGGCTGGTCCTCGGTCTCATGTTGCTGATCATGATGGCCGTCGGCTTCGTGCCGATCATCGGCGCGTGTGCGTCGCTCGTCCTCAATGGCGTGTTCATGGTCGGCGTGAACCGGGCGTTGCTGGGCATTCTCGAGGGCCGTGCGCCCGAAGTGGACATGTTGTTCAAGGGGTTCGACCGGTTCGGTCAGGCCTTTCTCGCCTGGCTCGTCACGACGATCGGCGTGGCCCTCGGCATCGTCCTCCTGATCGTGCCCGGCATCATCCTCTCGTTGATGTGGATGTTCACGTCGGTGATCCTGGCCGACACGCCGCTCGAATTCTCCGCGGCGATGAGCCGCAGCGCCGAGCTCACGCGCGGCTACCGGTGGCGCCTGTTCGGACTCGTGCTGTCTTTTCTGGTCGTGCTGCTGCTCGGCTTGTTGGTGTGCGGCGTGGGCATTCTCGTGGCGCAGCCCGTCGTGCTGATGGCGACGGTCCTGGCCTACCGCTTCCTCCAGCGCGCGCACGCCGCGACGACGACCGCCTGATGCGACGGCCGCCGATCATCTTGTCGGCGGCCTCGCGCCGCGCCCGCTGGCATGAGGCCGGCGTGCTGGCGCTGCTGTTGTTCGGCGCGCGGGTGACCAATCCGGCGCAGCCGCTGCCGATCGAGTTGTGTCTGATCAAACGGTTCACAGGGCACGAGTGCCTGACGTGCGGGCTCACGCGCGGCGTGTGCTATGCGTTGCGCGGCGACTGGCACGCGGCGGTGCAGTTGCACATGGCGGCGCCGCTCGTGATGGTGGCGGCCGTGGGTTGGCTGGGCTGGGCACTGGCCGAAGCGTGGCGGGGTCGCCCGCTCTTCGCCCGCTGACGCGCCCTACTCTTCCGGCGGAATCGACGAGGCCCGCGCACCGAGCCGCGTCAGCGCCAACCCCGAGAGCACCGCCGCCGCGCCGATGACCTTGATCGTCGTGATCGGCTCGCCCAGCCACAACCGCGCAATGATCAGCGCCGCCACCGGCACGAGGTTCGAGTAAAGCGATGTGCGCGCCACGCCGAACGCCTGCACGCCGGTGTACCAGATGATGTACGACGCGAAGAGCGCCAACAGCGCGGAGCCGCTGACGGCCACATAGACATAGGTCGAGAGGTGCAGCCACGGCACCTCGCGCATCGCCGGCCACGACATCAGCACGTAGGGCACCGCGCCGATCGCAAACGTGGTGCCGGTCACAAACAGCGGCGAGTGATGCTTCACGAGCGACGCCGCGCCGACCGAGTACGACGCCCAGCACAGCACCGACGCGATCATGTACAGGTCGCCGGTGAGATGCGCGCCGCCGAAGGCCGCGCCATGCCCGACCACGAGATAGATGCCGAGGGCCGACACGGCCGCGCCCGCCCAATGACGCAGCGACAGCCGCTCGTGTCCGAGCACCGCGCTGCTGATGGCGACGACGACCGGCGTTGCGCCGATGATGAGCGCACTGTTGCTCACGCTCGTGCCGTTGATGCCGCGCGCGAAGCAGAACTGATAGCAGAAGTGGCCGACGATGCCGAGCACGGCCATGCGCATCCACTCGGCGCGCGTGGCGCGCACCGGCGTGTAGAGGATCGACGACACGCGGCGCCCGCCGCGGACCGCCAGCGCCGTTCCACCGAGCGTCGCCAGAAACAGCACCGCCGCGATGGCCATCCGCAGCGCGTTGAACGGTTGCGCGGGCACTTCGGCGAACGCGCGCTTGATCACGCTGTAGTTGAGCGCCCAGATCGTGACCATGCTCACAAGGAGCACGTCGATCAGGAAATGGCGGGACTTCGTGGCGGCGGCGGACATCAACGAAACGGCACCAATGAAAAAGGCCGCCCGGGAGGAACGCTCCCGAGCGGCCGAGTCGTCCGAATCCTGCGGTTTAGAGCGGGAACGGCTTGACGAAGAACAGGATGAGCGAGATCAGCAGCACGTAGATCGAGAGCGACTCGATCAGCACGAGGCCGAGGATCAGCGCGCCGCGGATTTCGCCGGCCGCGGAGGGGTTACGCGCGATGGCTTCGGTCGCCGACGCGATCGCCTTGCCCTGACCGAGCGCGCCGAGGCCCGCCGCGATACCGAGCGCGAAGCCCGCCGTGATCACCGACCACATCGCGACCGAGCTGCTGCCCGTCGCCGCCGCCGCATGCTGCGCGGCTTCCTGTGCAAACACCGGCGAACCCGCAGCCACCGCCGCGATCGCCACCATGAGACCCATCAACACTCGCTTGTTCACAACTGCCTCCAGATGAAAGTGGAACTACACCGCTGCTGCGGCCATATCCCGGGCGTGGCCGTGGTCGTGGCCGGGGGTGCCATGTTCACTACCATGGTTGGGACCACCATGGTCATCCCCGTGCTCGACGTGCGTCGCGCCCTGCAGATAGATGATGCTCAGCAACACGAAGATGAATGCCTGCAACCCGCCGGTGATGAGGCCGAGGACCATCATCGGGAGCGGGAAGATCGGCAGCCACCACGGGCTGAGGAACGCAAGAATGGCGATGACCAGGTCTTCGCCGAAGATGTTGCCGTAGAGACGCAACGAGAGCGACATGACGCGCGACAGGTGGCTGATCGTCTCGATCACGAGCATCAGCGGCGCGAGGAACTTCGGCACGCCCGGGGGGAACGCGAAGTGCAGCAGGTAGCTCACGATGCCCTGCGCCTTCACGCCCTGCAGGTGGTAGTAGGTCCAGGTCGTGATCGCGCAGCCCACCGTGACGTTGATGCTCGTCGTCGGCGAGATGAAGCCCGGCAAGAGGCCCATGTAGTTGCACGAGATGATGAACGCGCCGAGCGTGCCGATGAGCGGCAGGAAGTTGCGGCCCTTCGGTCCGAGCCACTGCTCGAGCATGTCCACGAGGCCGCCGACCAGATCCTCGAGCACGATCTGCAGCTTGCCCGGGTTCTCAACCGACAGGCGCGACCGCAGGACGAAGCCCAGCACCGTCCAACCCAGCACGACGAGCATCACCATCACCATGTAGGGCGGGATGACGTTGCCGTGGGCATCGGGCGTGAGCGTCTTGCCGATGAGCTTGTGAAGGGCAACAGCCACCGGGCCAAGCACGGCGTTGACCCAGTGGACGATCAGCAGCGGAAATTCAAACTTTTCCATGTGATTTGAGCGATGCGAGAACCTCGATCAGGACGGCTGCCGGGATCACGGATGCTCCCAAGAACAGGCCCAACGGGCTCAATCGCAAACGTGAAATCATAACGTACGCAATTAGAGCCAGTAAAGCGTAGCGGAGCACC
>CAYFLU010000160.1:0-2102 GCA_964343975.1 uncultured Solibacteraceae bacterium | reverse complement strand
ACGGCCAGGCGGCCGGCCGCACGCGCGACGTCTGGGTCACCGTGACCGACAAGTCGGGCGCCCCGGCCAAAGACCTCACGCTCAAGGACTTCATCATTCGCGAGGACAACCGCGACCGCGAAGTGCTGGCCGTCGGCCCGGCGAAGATGCCGATGCGCATCGCCCTCCTCGTCGACAACAGTCAGGCCACGCAGCCGGCGACCAACGAGTTGCGGCTCGCGATGTCGGGCTTCATCACGGCGATGTTCAAGGCGAACCCCGACACGATGATGTCGTTCTCGACCTTCGGCGACCGGCCGACGCTCGTCGAAGATTTCACGAACGCCGCGCCGACGCTCGTGCGCGCGGCGCAGAAACTCTTTCCGATGACGGGCGCGGGCGCCTACATGACCGACGCGATTTTCGACGCGTCACGTGCCCTCCGCCGCGACCCGGCCGCGCGCCAGGCGATCGTCGTCTTTGTCGACGAAACCGGCGAGGAGTTCAGCAACTCCGGCCGCTCACAGGTGCTCGAGGCCCTGCGCTTCGCCAACGCCCAGCTCTTCGTCGTGGCGCTCCAGGGCGCGGCGATCAACATGAACTCGACCGAAGCGCGTGACCGGTCGGCCATCATCGACGAAGGCACCTCACAGACGGGCGGGACGACGCTGCCGCTGATGAACCGGTTGTCGTTGCCGCAGAAGATGACCGAGCTCGCGGCGCTCCTCAACGGGCAGATCCAGATCACCTACGGCCGCCCCGAGCAGACGGTGCCGCCGAAGAAGCTTGAGATCCAGTTGACGCGCAAGGACCTGAAACTGCAGGCGCCGCGCTGGGCGGGTCAGTGACGCGGCGCGGGTTCGGCCGCGCGGCGGCCACACTGGCCTTCGCGGTCACGGCCCTCGCCGCGCTCTCCGCGCGCGGGCAGCAGGTCATCCGCTCGGGCGTCGATCTCGTCTCGCTGAACGTGACCGTGATGGACGGCGAGCACTTCGTGGGCGGACTCGAGCAGAGCAAGTTCTCGGTGTTCGAAGACGGCGTCAAGCAGGACGTGACGTTCTTCACCTCCGAACGTCAGCCCATCGCGCTGTCGATCCTGCTCGATTCGAGCACCAGCATGGACACCAAGATCGGGACCGCGCAGGAAGCCGCGATCGGTTTTGCCAACCGGCTCGGCCCGAACGATGTCGCGCAGGTCATCGACTTCGACAGCCGGCCGAACGTGATCCAGTCGTTCACGAACGACCGCGTCCTGCTCGAGAAGGCGATTCGCTCGACCAAGGCCGGCGGCTCGACGTCTCTCTACAACGCGATCTACATCGCGCTGGCTGAACTGAAGAAGATCCGCGCCGAGTCGCTCGCCCAGATCCGCCGCCAGGCGATCGTCGTGCTGTCGGACGGCGAAGACACCTCGAGCCTCGTCGAGTACGACCAGGTGCTCGATGCGGCAAAGCGATCGGAAGTCCTGATCTACTGCATCGGCCTCAAGTCCAAGACCGACTTCCCGACGCGCGGATTCAATGAAGCCGACTTCGTGATGCGCACGCTCTCGCAGGAAACCGGCGGACGCGTGTTCTTTGTCGAGCAGCTCCCGCAGTTGCCCGCCGTGTACCAGGCGATCGCGGATGAACTCGTGAGCCAGTACACGATCGGCTACACACCGAAGAATCCCAAGCGTGACGGCGCCTGGCGCACCGTGGTGGTGCAGGTCGACCGGCCGGATGTCACCGTTCGCACCAAGCGCGGCTACTTCGCGCCGACCCTCCAATGATGCCTACCTACGGACACGTCAGTCTGATCGGCGCCGGCCCGGGCGACCCCGGGCTCATCAGCGTGCAGGGGCTGCGGCTCCTGAGCCTCGCCGATGTCGTGATCTACGACCGCGCCGTGGCCAACCTGCTGCGATGGACGCGCCCCGACGCCGAGAAGATCGAAGCCGGCGCGCCTGCCGAAGACACGTTGGCGCAAGACGCGCTGTCGATGCTCATCGCCGACAAGGCGCGTGAAGGGCTGTCGGTGGCCCGCCTCAAGTGGGGCGATCCGTTCCTGTTCGACAGCGGCGCGAAGGAGGCGATGTTCCTCCACGAGCAGCGCATCCCGTTCGAGGTGGTGCCGGGCATTCC
>CAYFLU010000159.1:0-7506 GCA_964343975.1 uncultured Solibacteraceae bacterium | reverse complement strand
GACAAGATGCAGACCACGGCCGGGTCGCTCGCGCTCGAAGGCGCGACGCCGCCGGCCGATGCGTTCATCGTGGCGAAGCTGCGCGCCGCCGGCGCGGTGATTCTCGGCAAGACGAACCTCAGCGAGTGGGCCAACTTTCGTTCCACGCATTCCACGAGCGGCTGGAGCGGGCGCGGTGGTCTCACGAAGAATCCGTATGCGCTCGATCGCAACCCCTCGGGCTCGAGTTCGGGATCCGGCGCAGCGACGGCGGCCAACCTGTGCGCGATCTCAGTGGGCACCGAGACGGACGGATCGATCACCTCGCCGGCAAACAACAACGGCCTGGTGGGGCTCAAGCCGACACTCGGCCTCGTGAGCCGTTTTGGCATCGTGCCGATCGCGCATAGTCAGGACACCGCGGGCCCGATGACGCGAACGGTGGCGGATGCCGCCGCGCTCCTCACCGTGCTGGCCGGAACGGATCCGAACGACACGGCCACGACTGACGCGAAGGCCAAGGCCACCGACTACACGAGAGCGCTCGACCCGAACGGCCTGAAGGGCGCGCGCATCGGCGTGGTGCGCGCGAAGTTGATGGGCTATCACCCGCAGACCGACGCGCTCATCGAGCAGGCGATCGCGGACCTGAAGAAGCTTGGGGCCGAGATCGTCGATCCGGCGGACATTCCGCATGTCGGCGAGTACGACGACTCGGAGTTCAACGTCCTCGAATACGAGTTCAAGACCGACCTCGAGAAGTACTTCGCCTGGCTCGGGCCCAAAGCGCCCGTGAAGACGATGCAGGATGTGATTGCGTTCGACAACGCCCACGCAGATCGCGAGCTCGTGTTCTTCGGCCATGAAATCCTCGAGCAGTCGGTGAAGAAGGGACCGCTGACCGAGCGCGCGTACCTGGATGCGCTCGCGCGGAACCAGCGGTTGTCGCGGGCTGAAGGGATCGATGCCGTGATGAATCGCCTGAAGCTCGACGCGCTGATCGCGCCCACCGGCCATCCGGCGTGGGTGACCGACACGGTCAACGGCGATCACACGATCGGCAGCGCGACGACGCCGGCCGCGGTGGCCGGCTATCCGCATATCACCGTGCCGGCCGGGCAGGTGAACGGATTGCCCGTCGGACTGTCGTTCTTCGGTCGCGCGTGGACGGAGGCGACGCTGATCAAGTTCGCGTTCGCGTACGAGCAGGCGACAAAGCACAGAAAGCCGCCGACGTTGGCGCCGTCCATCGGCGGGCCGGTGCGTTAGTGCCGAGCCGGGAGACATGCGCGTGAAGGCATCTCAGGTACTCCGAGGAATCGTGGCGACGCTGCTCGTGTGCGGCGCCGTGTTGTCGGCGCAGTCGCTGCCACCAGGGCAGGGCCGGATCTATGTGGCGGTTAACGACGCGACGGGGCGTCCGGCGGAGCCGCGTGATGCCGAGGCCTTTCACGTGTGGGAGAACGACGTCGTGCGGCCCGTCGTCTCGGCTGGCGCCGCGACGGTGCCGCCCTCGATCGTCGTCATCGTGCATGGCTTTGCGATTGCGGATGCCGGGGATGTGCGCAAGGCGCTGACCGGCTTCGTGACGCAGGTGCGCGCCGCGGCGCCGAATGCGCGACTCGCCATCGTCGGCGAAGTCACGGACCCGAAGTTCAGTCACATCACCAACAACGCGGCCGCACTCGACGAGACGGCGCGGCGCTTCGCCGAGTCAGGCAAGAACATGGTCTACTTCGAGGCCATCGTCGATGCGGCGAAAGCGCTGGGCAAAGAAGTCAGCGATCGTCGCGTCATCGTGTCGCTGACGAAGAACACGCGCCATGATGCGGATCACCAGACGATGGCGGCGACCGTGGATGCGTTGAAGAAGTCGATGGCGTCGGTGTGGTGCATCGACGTCACGCCGGAGGGCACGGCGACCGACTACAACACCAAGTCGTCGACCGAGATGGACAGCTTCATCGATCATGCGCCGAGCTATTCGGGCGGCACGGTCGATCACCTCTTCGGCTTCGCGGCGCTCGGCGCCAGCCTGACGCGTCTCACGAACACGATGCTGGCGCAGCAGCAGGTGACGTTCACGCGCACGGATCAGCGCGGTGAATCCACGCTGCGCATCGGTGTGGCCGGTAAGCCGGGTGAGCAGGTCATCGGCCCGGCGTGGTTTGTGAAGTAGGCCGCGCTCAGCGCGCGACCAGACGATCGAGCACCCACGACAACGGACCGGGCCGCCCGGCGGTCTGGCGCTCCACATAGGAGCCGCCTGACGCCTGCGAAACGATGCGCGCGATGTACTCGGGGTGCTGCAGCATCATCACGGTGCCGGCGAGCGGAAGCGCGGGCGGGATGGCGATGACGGTGTGCACGCGGACGTGGCCGTCACGCGCTTCGCGCGCCACGTCCGTCGAGGCGCGGTGATTGCCCGAGGCGCGGCCATCGGAGACGAGCACGACGGTGTTCGTGTCGGTGGGTGAGGTGACGGCCGCGACCGCGTCGTGCGCGGCGTCCCACAGCGGCGACGGGCCGTAGATCTCCGAACTGAACGACGGCGTGCCGCGCACGGTGCGCAGCCAGGTCGCCAGCGCCGCCGGTGATGATGTCCACGGGCTCCAGTGCGTGCGACGAGTCATCACCGCGAGGGCCACCGGATGCGTGAACCTGTCGGTGGACGTGAGCCAGTCCTGCACATCGTCCAACGCCGTGTTGCCGATGGTCGCGTCCACCAGCAGCACCGTGCTGCCGGCCGATGACGCGTGCGCGACCGGCGTCAGATCGGTCGCGGCGTCCGTCACCGGGAGCCCCGGCCCGGCTGGGCTCGACGCGGCGAGATAGCTGCGGCGGGCGCGCACGGTGAGGCCCGGGCGCGTCACCGAAACTTGCACACGATGGATCGTGTTGTCGCGCACGGCCGGCACAAATCCGATCAGGTACTGGTGGCGAAGTTCGTTGGCCACGCGCGCGAATGTCGCGTCGAGGTCGGCATCGCGCTTCACGTCGAAATGGGCGCCGCCCGTCGTGTCGGTGAGGTCCGCCATCGCGCGGCTGAGGGCGTGGCCTTCGAGGCCGATGCCGTAGAGCAGGACGTCTTCCGATTCCGCGCGCCGCCGCACCGAGGCCTGCGTGCCGCTGAACCCCGGCAGGCTTGCCGAGTTGTCGCCGTCGGTCAGCGCGATGACGGCGCGGCGACCCGGCTCGTCGGCGAGCGACGTCATGCCGGTGTCGAGGGCATTCCAGAGCGGCGTCGGGCCACCGGGCCAGAGTTCCTCGAGCAGCACGCGATCGAGCACCGTGCGATCACCGGTGGCGGCCGGGCTGATGGCGATCTCGCTGCCGAAGGTGCCGATTCTCACGCGGTCGTCCGCATGCAGGCCGTGCACGAAGGCGCGGGCGGCATCGCGGATGCGGAACACTTTCGAGAGCGTGCTGTCGCTCATGTCGAGCACCAGCGTCACGCCGAGCGGTTGGCGGTCGCGCGAGAACAGCGTGATCGGCACCGGGCGTCCGTTGTCCTCGACGCGGAATTCCGCCTCGGCGAGATCCTCGACCAGGCGGCCATCGCGCGAGGTCACGGTGGAATAGAGCGCCACGGCGTCCACGCCGGAGCGGAACGTGGCCTGCGCGCCGCTGGACGGCCGGGCCCGGACGGCCACACTGAGCAGGAGGGCCGAAGCGGCCACCATCGCGAACCGGCGCGCGTGCATGGGTCCTTATATCCCGGAGACGGCAGCGTCGTACACAATACTCGCCATGGCGAGCTCGTTTGACATCGACGTGCGCGACGACCTCGTGCCGGCGCTGCTCACGCAGGCGCTGGCCGCGAAATACCGGAAAGCCCGCTATCAGTATTACTGGTCGTCGAACGCCGACGACGCGCAGCCGCAGTTTCACTGGCATCTCGATCTCGTGGACCGTGGCGCGCACAACACCGAGGATCTCGCGCCGGTGTTCGATCAGCTGCAGAAGCTGTATGCGGAGGAGCACGAGGTGTGGCGCCGGATCGCCGACGCCACCGGTGCGACGAAACTGCTGCGCGCCTACGTGAATGCCTACACCGTGGGCAGCGATCCTGCGCCGCATGTGGATTCCGAAGGCACCGTCGTATCGGCAGCGCCCCGGTCAGGGATCGGCGTTCTCACTGGTTGTCCGTGGTCCCGAACCGTCGTCGATGGCCGGCGCGGTGCGCCGCGTCGTACGCGAGGTGGCGCCGAATGCGCCGGTGACGATCCGCTCGACACGGTCGGCGTTGGATTTGGCGGTCGGGCCGCGGCGCTTCAATGCCTGGCTCATCGGTGTGTTTGCGTTCGTCGCGTTTGTGCTCGCGGCGATCGGCGTGTATCGACTCGTGTCGTTCGCGGTGTTGCAGCGGACACGCGAGATGGCGATTCGGATGGCGCTCGGTGCGGAACCGGGAGCGCTCGTGCGGCTCATCGTGGGTCGCGGGCTCGTGCTGGCCATCGTGGGTGTGGTCGCCGGCCTGGGCGCGGCGTTCTACGCCGGCCGGATCGCGCAAGAGTTGCTGTTTGACGTGAAGCCCGCCGATCCCGTCGTGCTCGCGGGCGCGACCGCGCTGATGCTGGCGGCCGTCGTGATGGCGTGCTATCTGCCGGCGCGTCGCATCCAGCACGCATCGCCCACGCGAACGTTGCACGACAGCTGAGTGCCTGCACGGAGCAGCGCGGTTCACGGTACGATGGCATGTCCGTGTCCGCGCTCTCCGACGTCCTTGAACGCTACTGGGGCTACACCAGTTTTCGTCCGCTCCAGGAAGACGCGATGCAGGCGATCCTCGCCGATCGCGACTCGCTCGTCGTCATGCCGACCGGCGCCGGGAAGTCGTTGTGCTTTCAGGCGCCCGCGCTCGTGCGCGACGGGCTGGCGGTGGTCGTGTCGCCGCTCATCTCGTTGATGAAGGATCAGGTCGACACGCTCGTCGGCAACGGCGTGGCGGCGGCCTGCTATCACTCGGCGCTGCAGCCGCAGGAGAAGTCGGAGGTCGCGTCGGGGATCCGCGAGGGGCGGTACTCCTTGTTATATGTCGCGCCCGAACGGCTGGTAGGGGAGGGCAGCGACGGTTTTGCCGGGTTGGTTGGTCGGCGGCCGCTGAGTTTTGTCGCCGTCGACGAAGCGCACTGCATCAGTCAGTGGGGCCACGACTTCCGGCCGGAGTATCGCCAGCTGGCGGCGTTGCGTGATCGCTGGCCGAACATCTCGCTCCACGCCTACACGGCGACCGCCACGGCGCGCGTCCGCCGCGACATCATCGAGCAGCTCGGGCTCCAGAGTCCCGTCGAGCTCGTCGGTTCTTTTGATCGTCCGAATCTCGTGTATCGCGTGTTGCCGCGCGCCACGCTGAAGAAGCAGATCACCGAGATCTTGGCGCGGCATCGCGGGCAGGCCGGCATCATCTATTGCCAGAGCCGCAAGGAAGTGGACGCACTCGCCGAGTGGCTTGTCGACGAGCGCGTGCGCGCGGTGCCGTACCACGCAGGGTTGGACGACGACACGCGGCACCGGCATCAGGATCAGTTCCTCAACGAAGACGTCGATGTGGTCGTGGCGACGGTGGCGTTCGGCATGGGCATCGACCGGTCGGACGTGCGCTTCGTCATTCACGCGGGCGCGCCGCAGTCGCTCGAGCACTATCAGCAGGAGTCGGGTCGCGCGGGTCGAGACGGGCTCGAGGCCGAGTGCGTGCTGATCGTGTCGGGCGCGGACTTTCTGCGATGGAAGGTCATGCTCGAGCGCAATGGCGAGCTCTCGGATGCGCGCAAGTCGTTGTTGCGCGACATCGAGCGCTACGCCGCGAGCGTCGGTTGCCGGCACAAGCGGCTCGTCACGTACTTCGGTCAGACGCTCGACAAGGACGACTGTGGCGCGTGCGACTACTGCCTCGGCGAGCTGGAGGAAGTGCCCGAGCCCGTCACGCTCGCGCGCAAGATTCTCTCGGCCGTGGCGCGCGTGCAGCAGCGCTACGGCATCCTGCACGTCGTCAACGTCTTGCGCGGCGCGGAGACGGATGCCGTGAAGTCACGCGGCCATGACGAGCTCAGCGTGTTCGGGTTGCTGAAACAGGCGTCGATTGACGAGGTGCGCGGCTACATCGAGCAGCTCATCGCCGAAGGCGTCCTCGTCCAGACCGACGGCGAGTATCCGATCCTGATGATGACGGCCGAGGGCGTGGCGCTCCTGAAGGACGCGGGCGCGGCGCCGGGCCTCGTGCTGGCGCGCCAGAAGAAAATCGAGAAGGGCAAGCTGCCGAAGCGCTCCAAGACCGAGACCGAGTCGTGGACGGGCGTGGACAAGGATCTCTTCGAAGAGTTGCGTGCCATGCGTTTGCGCGTGGCGCGCGAGCGCGGTGTGCCGCCCTACGTCATTTTCCACGACACGACGCTCCGCGAGCTCGCCAAGCTGAAGCCCGCGGATCTCGAGGCGCTGCGCCACATCTACGGCGTCGGCGAGAAGAAGGCGCGCGACCTCGGCGAAGAAGTGCTCGACGTCATTCGGAACAATCGCTAAGCGCCGTGTGGCAGGCGGCGGCCACACCGGCCGTCTGCACTACTTCCCGGGCGCCACGGCCTTCGTGAGCCGGTACAGGAATTCCTGCCCCTCGAAGAATGACTGAATGCGCATGCGCTCGTCGCGGCCGTGCGCGCGCGCATCGACGGCCGGGTCACTGAACAACCCCGACACGCCGAACGCCGGCACGTTGATCTGGCGGAAGTAGCGCGAGTCGGTGGCGCCGGTGCCCATCAGCGGAATCACCGGGATGTCGCCGAACATGTCTTTGGTGATGCGGCGCACCGGGTCGAAGAGTTCCGGCAACAGCGGCGACGGCGGCTCCGGCGGACGCTTCGCGAAGCTCGTCGTCACTTCCACGCCCGGATCGTTGATCGCCGCCTTCAACGCATCGCGCGTGCCTTCGGCCGTGTCTCCCGGGAACATGCGGCAGTTCACGTTGGCTTCGGCGAGCTGTGGCAGTGCGTTCTCGGCGTGGCCGCCTTTCAGGAGCGTCGCGACGCACGTCGTCCGCAGCATCGAGTTGTAGCGCGGATCCTTCGTGACGATCTTCGCCGCCGCGGCGTCCTTGGGATTCGCGACGAGCGCCAGCATCGCCCGGCTCATCTCCGGGGATTCGACCTTGGCGGTTTCCGTGAAGAAGCCTTTCGTCACTTCGTTGAACTGAATGGGGAAGTTGTAGCGCCCGACGTTCGCGAGCGCATCGGCCAGCTGCGTGATCGCGTTGTCGGGGCGCGGCACCGACGAGTGGCCGCCCTTGTTCGTGGTTCGGATCGTGACGTTGGCGAAGACCTTCTCCGTGGCCTGCACCGCATTGAAGAGCGGCTTCCCGTCGCGCGTGGTGCCGCCGCCGCCTTCGTTGAACACGAGGCCGGCGTTGACGAGCGCCGGCTGATTCTTCAGCAGCCACGCGACGCCGTTCGCCGTGCCGCCCTCTTCGTCGGCCGTGAGCGCGACGATGATGTCGCGGTCGGGGACGTAGTTCTCCTTCTTCAGCCGGATCAGGTT
>CAYFLU010000158.1:0-7514 GCA_964343975.1 uncultured Solibacteraceae bacterium | reverse complement strand
GAAACCAGCGCGACATGAGACACCGACTCCGTACAGAAAAGTGGCGTCCCCATCGGGATTCGAACCCGAGTCTCGGCCTTGAAAGGGCCGCGTCCTAGGCCTCTGGACGATGGGGACGCACAGGGCGAACCCACTAACGATATCAGAACTTGCCGAAATTCCAGAGCGCGAACGCGGGTAGCATGACCGCATGCAGGCCACGTCTCGCGGACGCCTCCTCTTCGGATTCCTCATGCTCGTGCTGGTTGCCGCCGCCGCAATCGGGCCGGCCGCGCGCGCACAGCAGGCCAACGCGCCGGCCTTCGCCGTGGACGAAGCGACCATCGCCTCCGTGCACGCCGCCTTTCGCGACGGACGACTCACCTGCCGCGCCCTCGTCGACGCGTATCTCGATCGCATCGCGGCCTACGACCAGCGCGGCCCCGCACTGAACGCCATCGTCATCACCAACCCGGCCGCACGCACCGAGGCCGACGCGCTCGACGCGCGGTTTCGTCGCGGCGGCCTCACCGGCCCGCTCCACTGCGTGCCCGTCGTCGTCAAAGACAACTTCGAGACGATCGGCCTGCAGAGCGCCGACGGCTCGCTCGCGCTCAAAGGCTTCATCTCCGAACGCGATGCCTTCCAGGTCGCGCGCATCAAGCAGGCCGGCGCGATCGTCCTCGCCAAGTCCAACATGGCCGAGTTCGCCTTCAGTCCCCTCGAAACCGTGAATTCGCTCGCGGGGACGACGAAGAATCCGTACGCGCTCGATCGTGTGCCGGCCGGATCGAGCGGCGGCACGGCCGCTTCGGTCGCCGCCAACTTCGCGTTGCTCGGCCTCGGCAGCGACACCGGCAATTCGATTCGCGGACCGTCCTCGCACGCCGCCCTCGTCGGCATCCGCTCGACGATGGGCCTCACGAGCCGCGCGGGTGTGATTCCGCTGTCGTTTCTCGCGGATGTGGCCGGGCCGATGGCGCGCACCGTGTCGGATGCGGCGGCCGTGCTGCAAGTGATTGCCGGTGAGGATCCGCAGGATCCGATGACCGCGCGCGTGAAGGGCCGGGCGATCCCGAATTACCGGGATGCATTGAAATCCGACGGTCTCAAGGGCGCGCGCATTGGCGTGCTGAAGCAGGCCTACGAACGCGCGAATCTGCCGGTGGATCCCGACATCGCCGCGATCTTCGCGAAAGCCGTCGACGACATGCGCGCGGCGGGCGCGACGATCGTCGACGACGTGAAGGTGCAGACACCGCCGCGCTCGCCGGCAGCCGGCGCGTGTCGCGGGTTCAAGTACGACATCAATGCCTATCTGGCCGAGCGCGGCCAGCGCGCGCCCGCGCACTCGCTCGACGAGATCATGGCGTCGCCCGCCGTCGCATCGTTCCCCGCGTCGGTGAAACAGCGCGCGCAGCAAGCCGCCGCCGCGCCGCTCGGTCAGGGCCCGGAGAGCGACGCGTGCAAGGCGGACGCCGCGTATCGCGAGGCGTTCGGCGCCGCCGTGACCGCGGCGATGGACGCCGCCACGCTCGACGCGCTCGTGTATCCGACGTGGAGCCAGCCACCGCAGCTGATCGGCGCGACGTCGCAACAGCAGGCCGGCGACAACAGCCAGGTGTTCTCGCCGACCGCCGGCTTCCCCGCGATGACGGTGCCGATGGGCTACAGCCACGACAACACGCTGCCGATCGGCATGACGCTCCTCGGCCGCGCCTGGAGCGAGGCCACGCTCATTCGCCTCGCGTACAGCTACGAGCAGCGCACGCATCATCGCCGTCCGCCGGCCAGCACGCCGCCCCTCGCGGCGACGAAGCGATGACGCGCGGCCGCGTGGCGTCCTTCACTGGCGCCGCGCTTGTCGCCTTCGCGGCCAATTCCCTGCTCACGCGCGGTGCGCTCGCCGCGGGCCGGCTCGATCCGGCCACGTTCCTCCTTGTGCGCGTCTCGGCGGGCGCCGCGGTGCTCGGCGCGCTCGCGTTCCGGCGCACGGCACCGGCGCACGATCCGGCCAATCACTGGACGTCCACGCTCGCGCTCATCGGCTACGCCGTCGCCTTCACGTTTGCCTACGTGCGCATCGGCGCGGGCATCGGCGCCCTCGCGCTCTTCGGCGGCGTGCAGACGACCATGATCGCGGCCGGCCTCGTGGCTGGGGAACGTCCGGGCCGGCGAGACCTCGCGGGGCTCATCATCGCCGTGGCCGGGCTCCTCACGCTGACCGTGCCGGGCGCCACGCGCCCCTCGCTCGTCGGCGTGTTCCTCATGGCCATCGCCGGTGTGTGCTGGGGCCTCTACTCGCTGCGCGGCCGGCGCAGTCGTGACCCGCTCACCGGCACCGCGCACAACTTCATGCGCGCCGTGCCCGTCGCCATCGCCATTGCCGCGTGGCAGTGGCCGTCACACCATGTCACCGCGCTCGGCCTCGTGCTGGCCGGGATCTCGGGCGCGATCACCTCCGGACTTGGTTACGCGATCTGGTACAGCGTGCTGCCGCAGCTCACCGCGTGGCGCGCGGCCATCGTGCAATTACTCACCCCCGTGTTGACGGCAGCCGCAGCGGTCGTCATGCTGGGCGAAGCGGTGTCTCTGCGCGTGGTGCTCGCCGGTGGGTTGATCATCGCCGGCGTCATGCTCTCGATCGCGGCCCCGCGCCGGTGATGCCCATGTCTCGTGTCCGTGTCACTCGCCTGAGTTCGCGCCTTCTGCTGGCCATCGCCGTCGTGGGCGCCCTCGTCGGTGCCCTCGCGCACCCCACACCGGCATTCGCGCAGACGAACTGGGGGCTCGCGGTGCTGCCGTCGGGCGCGCTCGTCTTCTGCGATCCCGTGCGCAGCACGGTTTGGCGCATCGAGCCCGACGGCACCCGTACGGCCGCACTCTCCGGCGTGACCTGCCACGCCGTGGTCACCGGCCCGGATGGTGCCGTGTACGGAGAGAACCTTCCAGGCGATCTCACCGAAAGGGACGCGCTCTCGCCTGGGACGGCGTCGGCGCCGGGTCGGAACGCTCGGCCATCGTCGCGCGCGATGTCATCGACCGGATCACCACCATTGCCGGCAGCGCGCGTGGCGCGCGCGACGGGCGCGCCGAACTCGCCACCTTCGACAACATTACGGGCTTCGCGCTCGCGCGAGACGGCGCCCTCGTGATCGCCGATTCCGGTCGTGTGCGTCGTCTCACACCCGATGGTGTCGTGGCCACCGAAGCGCAAGGCCTCATCACCAACTCGACCAAGGGGCTCACGACGCTGCCCGGGCTCTGGGGGCGCGAACAGGGTGTGGCCACCGATCCGCAGGGCAATGCCGTCATCGTGGATCCTGCGGCGGGTCGCATTGTCCTCGTGGCGCGCGATGGACGCGCGACGCCGTTGTGGCAGCCGGCCGGCTGGGCACAGCGCCTCACGGGCGGCCGGTGGGGCTGGCGTCCCTCCGGCGTCGCGATGATGGGCGCCACCTACTACGTGGTGGATGAATGGATCGGCCCGGCGCTCCTTGCGGAATTTGTCGGAAGTCCGCGCGTGTCGCAGGTGGATGCTCAAGGACACGTCACGCGCATCGCGGCCATCGGCGACTGGGGCGTGCGCGGCGCGGCACTCGCGCTGCTCCTCGTCCTGCTCTCGATCGTCGCCTCGCGACGACGACGCTAACGCGACGCGAGCTGATCGGCGACGGCCCGATCGAACGCCTCGAGTACGTGCGCGGCCGGTTCGAGGGCGGTCACTGTGCGCAGCGTCGCGTCGACAACGGTCGCCTGCCAGCGATTGAACCAAACCACCGCGACGCCGGCGGCACGCGCCCCCGCCACATCGGTCGAGAGCGAATCGCCCAACACCACCGCATGTTCGCGCGCACCGCGCACGCAGTCCACCGCGTGCGTCATGATCCGGGGATCGGGCTTCGCCGCGCCGAACGCCTCGGACGTGATCATGTCCGCGATCAGCGGCGCGAGCCCGCACCGCTCCACCTTCAGCCACTGCTCCTGCGACGCGTTGTTGGTGACGACGACGGGGGTCCAGCCCACTGCGCGCGCGGCGCTGAGCATCGACGCCGCGCCCGGCACGAGCCGCCACGCGGCTTCGTACGCATGGCGATACGCCCACGACAACCGCTCGAGCCGATCCGGATCGGGCGCCAGTTCGCCGGCATCCGCGAGGAGCCTCTGAAACCGCACCACGCGCGCGTCGTCGACGGAGTACTCATCGGCGAGCACGCGTGTGTGCAAGTGCTCGAGCACCACGCGATGGCGACGATCGAACTCGTCCAGCGTCCAGCCGGCGAGCGCGGCGTCGGTCGCCTGCACGACGGCCAGCGCGTCGCGCGTGGCGCCCGCGTGATCGAACAACGTGTCGTCGAGGTCGCAGAGCAGCGCGCGGATCACAGATCCAGAATGACGTTGAACGACGCGGTCACCTTGCGCGCGTCTTGCGACAGCAACTGCATGGCGAGGAGCGGGTCGAACGTCTTGTCGCTCTTGTTCGCGGCACCGGCCATCGCATCCGGCAAGAACACGGACGTCGTGAGCACGGCCTTTCCGGGCACGGTGACTTTCAGGTTGATGCGCGGCGCCTGCCCGGCGGGCGCGCCCGGCACGACGGTCTCGAGGCGATAGCCGCCCTCGGCGTTCGTTTGCTGCCGGCCGCGCAAGCGATCACCGGTCGAAGGCACGACGCCACTCGCGTCCGCCTGCCATGTTTCGATGACCGCACCGGCGATGTATCCGCAGCGCAATCCGATCACGGCCCCGCTGAGCACGAGACGCCGCGACGTGTCGTTCGCCTCGACGACGAGCGAACGCATTGGCGCATTGGCGCGATAGCCTGCCGGTGTGCGCGCCGGTGTGGGTTTGGTCGACGGATCACACGGCGGCGTGGCGGCCACGCCCATGCCGGGCGGCAGTTGCTGCGCGCGGAGCGCGGTGCCCATCACGGCGACCGACGCTGTCCATAAAGTCAGCCACTGACGCCGCGTGAGCGACGAAGCGAACGTGAGCCGAGTCGACTGATGTTTGCGGGCGCGCATGGGTCGTATACTGGAATCGTAACAGTTCATTGGAGGGTTCCCGAGATGCCGTACCCCGAGTATTTGATTGCTCCGATGCGCCAGGAGTTGGTCGAGATGGGCGCGCGCGAGTGCCGCACGGTTGAAGATGTGGACGCCGCCGTGAAGTCGCCGGGCGTCGTGATGATGATCGTGAATTCCGTGTGCGGCTGCGCCGCCGCGAAGGCGCGGCCGGGCATCGGCATGGCGCTCGAACAGGGGCCGAAGCCCGACGTCGTCGCGACGGTGTTTGCCGGCGCCGACATGGCCGCCACGGATCGCGCGCGTCAGTACTTCGCGCCGTTCCCGCCCTCGTCGCCGTCGGTCGCGCTGCTGCGCGACGGCAAGCTCCTCTACATGATGGAGCGCCGCGACATCGAGTCGCGGTCGGCCGAGATGATCGCGGACCAGCTCGGGCTCGCGTTCGAAAAGCACTGCGCACCGGTCACCAAGTAGTCCGTTCAAGTCCGTTCGGAAGCTCTATATAGATGAGCGCCTCATTCAGGCGCTCATCTTCTCGTCGTCGCCGCCGATTTTCAGAACAGTGGTGCGAAAGATGGATGAGAAACCAGTCGACGCTGCGGTGATCCTGCTCGTGGAAGACGAACCGGCTGTCCGCGGCCTCTTCGCTCTTTCGCTGCGAAAAGATGGGTATCAGGTACTTGAGGCGAGCAATGGCGCCGAGGCTCTGGCGGTGGTGGAACGCGCCGGTCGTGTCGATCTGGTCGTGACCGACGTCGTGATGCCCATCATGAAAGGCACAGAACTCGCAGTGCGGTTACGCGAGTTGCACCCCGAACTGCGCTTCATCTTCGTGTCGGGGTATGTGATTCACGAAAATCTGGGCCCGAACGCCGTGCTGCTGCAGAAGCCGTTCGTGCGTCAGGAACTCGTGCGCAAAGTGGCCGAGGTGCTCGGCCGCACCGCCGCGTAGCCGTCAGCGCTTCGCAAACCACTCCGCGGCGACCGAATCGCCGCGAATGATCGTGTGATCACGATCCGAGCCGGTGGAGATGATCGCCGCCGGTACGCCACTCACCTCTTCCAACCGCTTGATGTAGCGGCGCGCCGCTTCTGGCAACTTCTCGAACGTGGTCACACCGGCCGTCGGCTGATCCCAGCCCGGCATCTTCTCGTAGACCGGCACGCACGCCGCGAGCTTGGCCAGATCGCTCGGCATCTCGGTGAGCGTCTCCGACCCGCAGGTGTAGGCCGTGCAGATCAGGATCTCGTTGAAGCCGTCGAGCACGTCGAGCTTGGTGAGCGCAAGCGCATCGAGCCCGTTCACGCGCGCGGCGTAGCGCACGGCCACCGCGTCGTACCACCCGCAGCGGCGCGGCCGGCCCGTGGAGGCACCGTATTCATTGCCGCTTTCGCGGAGCTGCTGACCGAGCGCGTCGAAGAGCTCCGTCGGGAGCGGGCCTTCCCCGACGCGCGTCGTGTAAGCCTTGGTCACGCCGAGCACGGCGCCCACCGATTTCGGCCCGATGCCGAGGCCTGTGCACGCGCCACCGGCGGTGCCGTTCGACGAGGTGACGAACGGATAGGTACCGTGATCGATGTCGAGCAGTGTGCCCTGCGCGCCTTCGAACATCACGCGCTTGCCGTCGCGCATCGCCGTATACACGTAGAGCGACACGTCCGCGACGAGCGGCTGCAGACGCTGCCACATCACGCGCAGGTCGGCGACGACGTCGGTCCACTTCATGTCGTTGTTGCCGACGATGCGATTGCGCGCTTCGACGTTCTCGCGCACGGCACTCACGAGCGGACCATCGTTGGACGTGTCGGCGAGGTCACCAACGCGGATGCCGCGCCGGCCGATCTTGTCTTCATACGCCGGCCCGATGCCGCGTGACGTCGTGCCGATCTTGCGCTCACCGCGGCGGGCTTCCGAGAGGATGTCGAGCTCGCGGTGGTACGGCAGGATGAGATGCGCCTTGTCGCTAACGAGCAACCGGCCCGACACGTCGATGCCGAGCGCCGCCAGTTCATCGACCTCGGCAAACAGCGCGTGCGGATCCACGACCACGCCGTTGCCGATGAGGCACACGACGCCGGGATGCAGGATGCCGGACGGAATCAGGTGCAGGACGAACTTCTTGCCGCGCACATACACCGTATGCCCGGCGTTGTGACCGCCCTGATAGCGGGCCACGAGCGGAAAGTTCGGCGTCAGCAGGTCGACGATCTTGCCCTTGCCTTCATCACCCCACTGCGCACCCAGCACACAAAGATTCATGAGCATAGAATACCTGCTTTATGGTCCTTCTCGACGGCTCGTCACTCACTCTTGATACGTTGGGCCGCGTGGCTCGTCATGGCGAGACCGTCGGCCTCGCCGATGATGCGCGCACCCGCGTGCGCGCGGCACGGGCCCTGGTGGATCATCACGCGGCGGGCGACGTCGCGGTGTACGGCATCAACACCGGATTCGGCTCGCTGGCCGAGGTCAAGATTCCGCACGACCAGCTCGCCACGTTGCAGTTCAAT
>CAYFLU010000157.1:0-7673 GCA_964343975.1 uncultured Solibacteraceae bacterium | reverse complement strand
CGCCGGCCTCGGCGGCGGTCACGACGAACGCGAGCAGACGCTGAACCAGTTGCTCGTCGAGATGGACGGCTTCGAGTCGAACGAAGGCGTCATCCTCGTGGCGGCCACCAACCGCCCGGACGTGCTCGACCCGGCGCTCCTGCGCCCGGGCCGCTTCGACCGTCGCATCGTCGTCAACCGGCCGGACGTGAAGGGCCGCGAAGGCGTGCTCGCGGTGCACACGAAGAAGATTCCGCTCTCCGACGACGTGGATCTCAAGACGGTCGCGCGCGGCACGGCCGGGTTCTGCGGCGCGGATCTCGCGAACCTCGTGAACGAAGCGGCGCTCAACGCGGCACGCTACAACCAGAAGGTCGTGCGTCAGTCCGACTTCGAGTTCGCGAAGGACAAGGTCATGATGGGCGCCGAACGGCGTTCGCTGATCGTCACGGAAGACGAGAAGAAGGTCACGGCGATCCACGAGGCGGGGCACGCGCTCGTCGCGGCGCTCCTGCCGAACGCGGATCCGGTGCACAAGGTCACGATCATCCCGCGCGGCATGGCGCTCGGCGTCACGCTGCAGCTGCCGGAAGTCGACAAGCTCAACTACTCGCGCGACTACCTCACGGATCAGTTGGCGATTCTGCTCGGCGGCCGTATCGCCGAGGAGATCACGAACGGCAAGATGACGACCGGTGCCGGCAACGACATCGAGCGCGTCACCGACCTCGCCCGCAAGATGGTGTGCGAGTGGGGCATGAGCGACGTGATGGGCCCGATGACCTTCGGCAAGAAGGAAGAGCAGATCTTCCTCGGCCGTGAGATGGGCAAGGCGCAGGACTACAGCGAAGCGACGGCCGTGGCAATCGACGCCGAGGTGAAGCGCTTCGTGACGGCGGCCTACGATCTGGCCAAGCGCCTCCTCACGGAGAACAAGGCCACGCTCCTGAAGATCGCGGACGAACTGATGGTGCGTGAAGTGCTCGACGCCGATCAGGTGAAGCGTTTGGCGAAGGGCCTGCCGATCGACGATCCGACGCCGCCGCCGACCACGCCGACGGCCGACGCGGGCGAGGAACAGCGCACGCAGACGATCGAGCGGCCGGCGATTGTGCCCGCCATGGGCAAGCCGGTCGGACAGGAATAGCGCACCAGCACCACTCGGCAACTTCGGGCCGGCGGACGCGAGAGCGACCGCCGGCCTTTTGTTTTACTTCTTCAGCAGTTGATGCACGTCATACAGCACCCGCAATGGCGCGGCGGTGCCTCGCGTGCGCGTGGCCGACGAGTTGATCTGAATCGCCAGTGTCGTGCCGGTATCCACGACGTAGAGCAGTTCAGACATGTAGCCGGGGAAGTAGCCGGAGTGTCCCCACGTCACCGAGGTCATGCCGGCCGCGGTGGCCGGCGGCCGAACGAACACGCCGAGGCCGTAGCTTACTCCGGCGCCGAGCTTCGCGGGCACGGCGGCGTCGATCATCAATTTGCGCGCGCGATCGCTCAGCGCGCGTCCCGCGTACAGCTCGTGTCCCCAGCGCGCGAGATCGACGGCGTTGGTCGCGAAGCCGCCGCCGGCCCATTCGATCTGCGGGTTGAAGGCCATCACGCCATTCGTCAGCATGGCGCCGCCGGCGGGCAGGATCGGATCGCCGGGGCCGACGTAGCCCTGCACGACGCCCGGAATGGTGCGGCTGGTCGACGGCACGAGGCCCGGCAGCTTCAAGGGCGTCAGCAGGCGCGTGCGGATCAGGTCGTAGTACTTCTCCCCCGTGATCTGCTCCACGATCAGGCCCAAGACGATGTAGTTCGTGTCGGAGTATTCCCAGCCCTGTCCGGCGGCAAATGGCGCCTTCGTGTCGAAGAGATACGCGAGCTGTTCCTCCGGCTGCCAGACCTTGCCGGGGTTGGCGCGGAGGTCGGCGGTGAACTTGTCGTTGAACTCGTAGCGGATGATGCCGCTCGTGTGCGTCATCAGTTGGCGCACGGTGACGTCCTTCGCGTTCGGCAGGCGCGAGAACCAGGGGCGCGTGCCGAGGTACTTCGAGATGGGCGCGTCGAGGTCGAGCTGGCCGCTCTCGATCAACTGCACAGCGACAGCGGCAAAGAGCGTCTTGCCGGTGGAGCCTGCCGGCATGAGGTCTGTCGGCTGCATCTTGCGATGCGTCGCCGTGTCGCTTTCACCCGAGGCAAACGACTGCACCTGGCCGTCTTTTGTGACGATGGCGAGCGTGACGCCGGGCACGCCGGCGGCGGCGCGCCAGTCGTCGAGGTAGCGCTGGATGGATGTCTGCGGGGGAACGGCCACGAGCAGCGAGATGGCAAGCGCGAGTCTGGCGAGCATGGGCACAGTCTACTGTCGGACTGACCGATCACGCGCGAGGGCCGAGCCGAGTGCCGGTTTGCGGCAGGCATGACCTAACATGCTGGTGGTCATGGTGTCTGCTCGCACGTCGTTCACGGTTCCGCTGCCTGATGGGCAGTGCCTGCAGCTCGGTCCGCGTACGCTCGTGATGGCGATCGTGAATGTGACGCCCGACTCGTTTTCGGACGGCGGCGAACGTGCCGATCCCGCGCGCGCCATTGCCGATGCCCTGCGGATGGTGGAGCAGGGCGCCGACATCCTCGATATCGGCGGTGAGTCTACGCGGCCGGGGGCGCCGCCGGTGAGCGAGGCGGAGGAGCTGGCCCGTGTCGTGCCCGTGCTCGAAGGCCTGCGCGGGCGCGTGGCCGTGCCGCTGTCGATCGACACGTACAAGGCCGCGGTGGCCGCGCGTGCGGTAGCGCTCGGCGCGACGATTGTGAACGACGTCACCGCATTTGCCGGTGATCCCGACATGGCGGGTGTGGTCGCGCGGACGGGCGCCGCCGCCGTGCTGATGCATCACCGCGGCCGCTCCGACGACATGTATGCGCGCGCGGAGTATCGGGACGTGATGGCCGAGATTCGCGATGAGCTGGCCGCGCGGGTGGCGGCCGCCGAGGCCGCCGGCGTGCGACGCGCGCAGGTGATCCTCGATCCGGGCATCGGCTTCGCCAAGCGCGCCGAGCACTCGCTCGAGGCTCTGGCCCGCCTCGCCGAGCTGTCGTCGCTGGGCCTGCCCATTCTTTCGGGGCCTTCACGAAAGTCGTTCCTGCGCGTCGCGATCGGCGACGTGCCGCCCCCGGCGCGGGTGTGGGGCACGGCGGCCGCCATCACGGCGTCGGTGCTCGCCGGCGCCCACATCGTGCGCGTACACGACGTCGCGCCCATGGCGGATGTGGTGCGCGTGGCCGACGCGATTCGCGCGGCCGGACGATAGGAAAGGCCCGTCGCCGCACGATAGAATTGAGGCCGGAATGGACCGGCTCCTGGCCCAATTTCATCGTCCACCGATCACCTGGTGGGATGTCCTCGACATCGTCATCGTCTCGATCCTGATCTACGAGGCGCTGAAGCTGATCCGGGGCACGCGTGCCGTGCAGATGGCGATCGGCTCCGTGCTGGTGCTGATCCTGTTTTCATTTTCGAATCTGTTTCCGCTCCAGACCGTGAACTGGCTCATTCGCAATGCCTTGTTGTATGTGGGCTTTGCGGTGATCGTGCTGTTCCAGTCGGACATCCGCCGTGGACTCGCGAACCTCGGTCGCGCGCCCGGCTTCCGGTCGCTCGGCCGCTCGGCGCGCACCGCGGATGCGATCGAAGAAGTGGTGACCGCGGCCGACCTGCTGGCGAAGGACAAGCGCGGCGCGCTGATCGTGATCGAGCGCGAGATCGGCCTGCGCAATTACGTCGAGAGCGGCATTCCGCTCGACGCCGAGGTGAGTTACGACCTGCTCACGACGATCTTCGAGCAGAAGACGCGGCTCCATGACGGCGCGGTGATCATTCAGGACGACCGCATTGCGGCGGCGGCGTGCTTTCTGCCGCTCACGGTCAATCCGAAGCTCGACAAGGATCTCGGCACGCGCCACCGCGCGGCCATCGGCGTGACCGAAGAGGGTGACGCCGTGGCCGTTGTCGTGTCGGAAGAACGCGGCGAGATCTCGCTCGCGGTGAAGGGTGAGCTCCAGCGGCAGCTCGATCCCGACACGCTGCGGGCGCGCTTGAAGACGATGGTGTTGATGCGGAGAGGGCGGCACGACTGATGGCGTGGCATCCGTTCCGGAATCTGGGCTGGAAGGCGCTCGCGGTCGTGCTCGGCACGGCGCTGTGGTTCACGGTGAGCGGGGATCTGTCGATCGAACGCACGATCGACGACCGGCCGGTGATCATCAAGAATGCGGCTGCCGGTGTGCAGGCGGTCGTGGTGCCGTCGCGCGTGGCCGTGACGGTGCGCGGGTCGCGTGAAGAACTCGGCACCTTGCAGGACAACCAAGTGACCGTGCTCGTGGATCTCACGGGCCTCGGCCCCGGGCAGTACAAGCTGCCGGCGCACGTCGACACGCCGACGTCGGTGGCAATCAGCAAGGTCGTGCCGACGACCGTTGAGGTGCGTATCCGTTGAAGTTCGGCACTGACGGCGTTCGCGGCAAAGCGGGACAGTCTCCGCTCGATGCCACTACCATCACGCGTCTCGGCGCCGCGCTCGTGCGGTCGTTCTTCGCGGCGCACGAACGTGAGCATCACGACCGGCACCAGATCTCGGTGGTGTGTGGCCGCGACACGCGCGAATCGGGCGTGTGGATGGAAGAGGCGCTGGCGCGCGGTGTGATCGCGGCCGGCGGGCGGTTCACGAGCCTCGGCGTCGTGCCGACGCCGGCGGTGGCCTACGTCACCAAGCACGGCCCGTTCGATCTCGGGCTCGTCATCTCCGCGTCGCACAATCCGTTCGAAGACAACGGCATCAAGGTGTTCTCCGGCGCCGGCGAGAAGTTTGGTGAGGCCGAAGAGCGCGAGGTCGAGGCCATCGTCAACGACTCGTCGTGGCAGGTCGCGCCGGCCGACGTGCGCATCGATTCGTCGGATCTGGTGGCCGACTACCTGGCGCATACGGCGAAGCTGTTGCCGGATCTTGGCGCCCTGCGTGGCGCGCGCATCGCCATCGACATGGCGAATGGCGCCACGTGCACGACGGCGCCCGAGCTCTTCCGGCGCCTCGGCTTCGAGGTCTTCACGTTCGGCGATGCGCCGGATGGCCGCAACATCAATCTGAACTGCGGGTCCACGCATCCGCATCTGCTCCAGCAGGCGGTGGTCGCGCACGGATGCCGTCTCGGCATCGCGTTCGATGGCGACGGCGACCGCGCGATCTTCGTGGATCATCAGGGCCGTGTCGTCGACGGCGACGCCGTGCTGTTGATCTGCGGCACGCGTCTCCACCACCGCGGTGAGCTGCCGGGGGCGACGGTCGTGGCCACCGTGATGAGCAACCTCGGGCTCGAACTGGCGCTGAAGTCGCGCGGCATGCGGCTCGTGCGGACCGGCGTCGGCGACAAATACGTGATGGAAGAGATGCTCAAGCACGGCTACGCCATCGGCGGCGAGCAGTCGGGCCACATCATCGCGGCCGAGCATCTGTTCACCGGTGATGGTCAGGCGACCGCGCTGCTGATGCTGCGCGCGATGATCGAGTCGGGCCGTGAACTGGCCGAGCTGGCCGGCGAGCTCACCACCTATCCGCAGGTGCTCGTCAACGTGAAGGTACGCGAGCGGAAGGATGTCAATGCCGTGCCGGCAATTCGGCAGGCGATCGACACCGTCGAGTCGGCGATGGCCGGCAACGGCCGCATCCTCATTCGGTACTCGGGCACCGAGCCGTTGCTGCGTATCATGATCGAAGGGGCCGATCAGGCCACGATCACGTCATGGGCGAACACGATCGCCGGCGTGGTCACGAGCGAGTTGGGATGACCAAGCTGTCCGTCAATGTGAACAAGGTCGCGACGCTGCGCAATTCGCGCGGCGGCGATGTGCCGAGTGTGCTCGAGGCCGTCGATGTGTGCCTCGCCGCAGGCGCCCCCGGCATCACGGTGCATCCGCGCGCTGACGCGCGGCACATCACCGCCACCGATACGCGCGACATCGCGGCGCGGCTGCGCCCGCTCAAAGGCCAGATCGAATTTAATGTTGAAGGCGATCCGCGCCCGGATCTCATCGACCTCGTCCTCGAGACGCGCCCAGATCAGTGCACGCTCGTGCCGGTCACGCCGGGCGAGATCACGAGTCAGGCGGGCTGGTCCGCCGACACGTCGCCGGAACGACTGACTGCCATCGTCAAGCGACTGCAGCTCGACGGCATCCGCGTCAGCATCTTCGTGGATCCGCAAGAAGCGCCGATCCGCTGGGCCAAGCGCATCGGCGCGAACCGCATCGAGCTCTACACGGAGCCGTTCGCGAAGGATTTCGCGAAGGGCGGCGCGTTGGCGCGTGGTGCCTTCGATCTCTACGCGGCCGCGTCGACGCTCGCGCATTCGCTCGGCCTCGGCGTGAACGCCGGGCACGATCTCGATCTCGACAATCTGGTGATGTTCCGTGAACTGCCGCATCTCGATGAGGTGTCGATCGGTCACGCGCTCATGAGCCGGGCACTCTTCAAGGGGCTGGATCACGTGGTGCGGGAGTACCTGGCGGTGCTCGCGCCGACCCGCGGCTGACCGGCATAATGAGGTAGGCATGAAACGCGACAACTTCGTCTTCTTGATCTCTGGCGTGTTCTTCGGTGTGCTCGTCGGCTGGATGGTCGGCAGCCAGCAGGGCGGAAAGTTCGCCCCGGCCGCCGCACCTGCCGCAACGACGGCCGCGGCGCAGCCGGCCGGGCAGAATCAGGCGCCTCCGCCTCCGCCCGTCAACGAACAGAAGGTCGCGGACCTCACGAAGATCGCCAACGCCGATCCGAAGAACGCCGAGGTGCGTGCGGAACTCGGCAATCTCTACTTCGACTCGGAGCGCTTCGACCTCGCGATTCCGTGGTACGAGCAGGCGTTCAAGCTGAAGCCGGCCGACGCCAATCTCAGCACGGACCTCGGGGTGGCGTATCTCTACACCGACAAGACCGATCAGGCGATCGCGCAGTTCGAGAAGTCGATCGCCGCCGATCCGAAGCATCTGAAGTCGTGGCTCAACATGGGCATCGCGAAGGCGATGGTCAAGGGCGACACCAAGGGCGGCGAAGAGGCGTGGCAGAAGGTCATTCAGCTCGCGCCCGGCTCCGAAGAAGCCAAGAAGGCGCAGCAGGGGATCGATGCGCTGAAGGGCGGCAATCACGGGAAGGGCCCCGGGGGCCTCTAAGTGTTCGCCTTGATTGGGTGGATCGGCCGCTTCCTGCTGATCCTGTTCGTCGTCCGTTGGCTCGTCAGTCTCTTCACGCCGCGGACGACGCGCCCGACCGGTGCGCGGCCGGGTCCGCGGCCCGCCCCACGCCCGGCCTCGGGTGAGCGCGTGGGCGGTCAACTGGTCCGCTGTGCGCAGTGCGGCACGTATGTGCCCGAGACCACCGCCATCACTGCCGCCGTGGGCGCCGACGTCCGCACCTTCTGTTCGGGCGCCTGCCGTCAGCAGTTCGCCGCGGCCGCGACGCCCGCGGGCTGACGCCACATCAGGGTAGGTATTGGCGGCGAGATTCAGCTAACATACGGGCAACTTACGGCGCGCTGAGGCCGCCGTGATACGCGTCACGCGCGACGAGCCGCGACGAGCCGCGACGAGCACGACGAGCCGCAAAGAGATTGAGGAGATTGGACATGGGCGAAGCACTGGGAATGGTCGAGACGAAGGG
>CAYFLU010000156.1:0-7752 GCA_964343975.1 uncultured Solibacteraceae bacterium | reverse complement strand
CGCGGCGATCGCCGCGAGGTCGGTCTTGAGCGACGGCAGGGCGCTGTCCTGGCCGGCGGCAAACGCCGCGAGCCGCGTCAGCGACGTGTCGATGCCGTCCATCGGGTCTGATTCGTTGCCCGAGATCTTCGGCTCGCTGTCGTAGTGGAGGTAGAGGCCCGAGCTGTCGCCGGGGAAGGCCTCGAGCTGGCTCGTGCCCTGGCACTTGTGATTGCTCCGCGCGATCTGGCCGAACTGTTCCCAGGTCATGCCGAGGAGCGGATCGAACTGCCCGGTCTTCACGCGCACGGCCACGGCACCGGCGGGCGCATTGCCGCTGCCATCGGGACCGCCGGCGGCCTGATACACGCGGCGCGGTTGCCACGGACGCAGGCCCTCGCGAATCTGCTCCGGGAATTTCGTCGGATCGGCGGCCGCGCGGAACGCTTCGTGCGCAAGTCGCGCCGAGGTCTGATGGTGCTGGCCGCCGCCGGCGCCATCGCGGTTCATCGTCAGGATCACGTCTGGCCGCACGCGGCGGATCACGCGGACCACGTCGGCGAGGATCTCGTCGTGGCCCCACTTCTGGAGCGTCTCTTCGACGCTGAACGAGTAGCCGAACTCGAACGCACGCGTGTGGTACTGATCGGCGCCGTCGTACTTGTGCACGGCCATCAGTTCCTCGCCGCGCAGGATGCCGATCGCCTGGAAGAGCTCCGGGCCGATCTCGTTCTGGCCGCCATCGCCGCGCGTCACGGTGAGGAGCGACGTCTTCAGGCCGCGCCCACGGTTGAACGCCACGAGCACGCCGTTGTTCTCGTCATCCGGATGCGCCGTCACGTAGAGGACGGTGCCTTCGACGGGCAACTGGCGCAGGGCGAGCCCGAGGCCGTTTGCGCCCTGATCGAAGGCGAGCGGGTTGATCTGTGTGGACACGGGCCGTGGCGACACGACGGTCAGAGCCGCGACCGTGGCGAGGCCAACGGCGAAGCGGAACAACGGACGACGCATGAACGGATCTCCTTGGTGGTGCGGGGAAGGCCGGGACGCCCCGTGTGGGGCGTCCCGGGTCGAACCACGTGCTCTAGCTTAGAACGTCAGCTTGAACCCGAGCTGGAACTTCCGCTGTTCGTAGCCGGAGCGGTTCGTCAGGTAGTAGCTGATGTCATTCGGGATGGACGAGAGCGACAGGCGCGTCAGCGTCGTCGGGTCGACCGGATAGCCGGCCGTGTCGACGGTGACCTGCGTGCTCACGCCCGCCATCTGCTCGATGTTGAACACGTTCTTGAACTCTGCCTGCACGTCGAGGCGGCGGCGCGCGCCGAGCCCGAACGACCGCGAGTAACGCAAGTCCACGTTGTAGCGCGCCGGCAGGTAGAGCGAGTTGCGCTCGACGAAGAGCGGCCGGTCGCCGCTCGTGCCGTCGAGGTTCAGATCGCGGCTGCCGCTGATCGTGAGTGGCAGGCCGCTGCCCATCTGCACGAGGATGCCGAGCTGGTTGTTCGACAGGATCGTGTTCCAGAAGGACCCGAAGCGGCTCGTGTTCGTCATGATCACGATGCTGCTGTTCAGCGTGTGCCGCTGGTCGAGCTGGTTCACGGCCTTGTCGCGGTTGAGGTCCACCGGATCCGAGCGGCCCGCATCACCCTGCACGGCCAGAACGGCGCCACCGAGCGGCGCCGTATCGATGCCCTGCGCGTAGCTGTAGTTCACGTTGAACTGGATGCCGTGCGACATCCGCTTGTTGAGCTGCAGCGTGAGGCCCTTGTACCAGGACTCGCCGATCGACTGCACCAGCTGCACGCGGTTGTAGCGCGGATCGACGCGCGTGGCAGCCGACACCGTCGTGGAGTAGACGCCGCGGCCGTCGGCCAGATAGCTGACCGGCGTCACGCCCGCCAGGTTGACGTCGGTGATCACGGGCAGCTGATAGCCGCGCGTGTAGCGAAGGCCGATCGATCCCGAGAAGTCGTTGCCGAAGTCATGCTCGAACGTGAGCGTGTTCTGCCAGGTCTTCGCCGTCTGGAAGTCGGCGGCCATGCCCTGCACCGTGCTCGACACGAGCACCGTGCCGGTCGGGATGCTCGACAGCGTGTTGGGGAAGGCCGGCGCGTTCGGGCTCGTCGGGTTGAGCGACACGTTGATCGTGCGCGACGCGAGGCCGGAGCCGGTGTAGGCGTTCTCGACGATCGCCAGCAGCGGCTGGTCGTACATCAGGCCCGTGCTGCCGCGCAGGACCGAGCGCTGGTCCTGGCCGATCGTCCACGCGAAACCACCGCGCGGCCCGAAGTTGTTCTTGTCGATGTTGAACGTGGAGTTGTACGGCGCGCCGTCGATGCCGCTCGGGTACTGGTAGAGGTCGTAGCGCACGCCGTAGAGGATCTTGAACGTCGGCGAGATCTTGACGTCGTCCTGCACGAACGCCGAGAACAGCTTGTCGTTGAAGTCGAGGTTCGGGTTGCCGAGCGTCTGCGCGAACGTCGTGTAGCCGCGCGGGTTCGATCCGGTCTTCGCCGCGAGGTACGACGCCACCGTCGGGAACGTGTAGGTGTAGACGAGCGGCACCGCGCGGAAGTCGTGGATGTACTGGAAGTCGACGCCCGCCTTGTAGGAGTGCCGGCCCGTGATCCAGGTGAAGTTGTCCACGACCTGCGTGATCTTCTGCGTGAAGTCCTGACCGGCCTGGCCGTTCGGCGCACCGAAGTTGATGTTGTTGTTGATGCCGTTCACCGTGCCGCCCGCGATGTTGACCGTCGGGCTCGTGACCGACGGGTCGTGGGCGAAGCGTGTCTGATGCCGCTGCGCGTACTGGACGCGGAGCTCGTTGAGCTGGCCGGTGCCGAGCGTCGAGATCAGCTGCGTGGACGCCGAGACCATCTTGTCCGAGAAGTCCACGCCGCGCTCGATGGCGTTGTTGCCGCCCGCAGCCGCGTTGAAGGGATTCTCGTTCGTGAAGCCGTTCACTCGGAATGCGGCACGGTGGTTGCTGTTGAGCGTCCAGTCGAGCTTGGCGATCGGCTGCGTGACCTTGCGGTACGACCCGGTGTTGGCCGGCTGCGTGCTGACGCCCACCTGCTGCGCGATCGTCGGATCGATCGTCAGGTTCTGCTGGATGTTGTTGTAGTCGTACTCCGCGCCCAGGTAGAAGTGCAGGGTGTTGCGCACGAGCGGACCGCCAAGGGTGAACGTGCCGATCTGCAGCGAGTTGTCCGGACGGTTGGCTTCGATCTTGTCCTGCGTGAAGAAGAACGGAAACGCCGACCACTTCTTCAGGCGGAACCGGTAGCCGGCATCGCCGCGCAACTGGTTCGTGCCCGACGGCGTGACGGCGTTGTAGACCATGCCCGTCGTCTGGCCGAACTCCGGCGCATAGCCGGCGCTCGAGACCTGCACTTCACGGATCATGACTTCCGACATCGGCATCAGGCGCAGGCCGGCGCGGTCCTTTTCCGTGTTGGTATTGCCGTCGATCTGATAGTTGATGCGGCCGAGCTGGCCATTGACCGAGAAACGCGGCACGCCGAATTCCGAGTTCTCGAAGCCGGTGACGCCCGGCTCGAGCAGCGCGAAGTTGTACGGGTTGCGCGAGACGTTCGGCAGGTTCCGCATCTCCGCGTCGGTGATGTTGCGGCCGACGTCCACCTTGCCCAGGTCCACGACCGGCGCTTCCGACGTCACGGTGACGGTTTCGGAGGCGCCGCCGATCTTGAGCGTCTCGTTGAGGGTGACGGTCTGGCCGGCGCCGAGCGCGATGTTGGTGCGCTCCAGCTTCGTGAAGCTCGCGAGCTCCATCGTCACCTTATATGTGCCCAGCGGCAGCAGCGGGGCGCGGAAGATCCCGTTGGTATCGGTCGTCAGCACGCGTTGGGCGCCGGTGTCGACGTTGGTCAGGGTCACGGTGACACCCGGCAGGACGCCGCCTTGCGCGTCCTTGAGCGTGCCTTCGATGGTGCCGTTGATGGCCTGCGACTGCGCGGCCGCAGGCAGGATGCCGAGGGGCACAAGCGCAAGTAGCAGTGCCAGTACACGCAAGAGTCTCATTGCAGACTTCCTCCTCCGAGAGCGTGAGCAGCGGACTTAGTTAGCGCAGTTTACGAATTGGAACGCGTGAAGCATCGTAAGGAAGGGCGGGCTTGTCAAGCGGAAAGCCCGGACGCCATTTTCGGACACGTTTTTCGGTTTTCCGGCGTCGTACCCGATACTGGAGTGATTCCGCCGGCGGATGTCCTGCCGGTGGTGGGAATGAAGCGAGGAGCTGACATGTTTCGTCGAGTGATGGGGATCCTGGCCGCCGTGTTGCTGGCCGGGGCCGTGCCCGCGGCTGCACAGTCGCAGGCCACGAATGGCACGATCGAGGGGATCGTGCGAGACGCGTCGGGCGGCGTGCTGCCGGGCGTGACGGTGACCGTCAAGAACGTGGACACCGGTGTGGAGCGCGTGGTCATCAGCAATGAAGCCGGGGCCTTCCGGGCGCCGCTGCTGCCGCTCGGCGGGTACGCCGTGCGTGCCGAACTGCAGGGCTTCAAGAAGTTCGAACAGCAGGGCCTCGCGCTGTCGGCGGGTCAGACGGCTGTGGTGAACGTGACGCTGGCCGTCGGCAACATGGCGGAAACCGTCACCGTCACGAGCGAAGTGCCGGTGGCGCAGCCGGGCAAGATCGACCTCGGCCGCACGATCAGCGCGGAGGAAATCCACAATCTGCCGCTGCCGTCGCGCAACCCGTACAACTTCGCGTTCCTCCAGGCGAACGTGACCGGCTACGAGAACAACGAATTCGGCGTGCCGCGTATCAACGCGAACGGCTCGCAGATGCACACCAACTACCAGCTCGACGGCAACACCAACACGGAGAAGGACCGCGCGGGTCTGCGCCTCCTGCCGGTGTCGGAAGTGCTCGTCCGCGAGGTCAAGGTCGTGACCAACGGCTTCGCGCCGGAGTTCGGCCAGACGACCGGCATGGTCTACAACGCGATCACCCCGTCGGGCACGAACCTCTTCGAGGGTTCGGCCAGCTACCGCTTCAAGCGCAACAGCATGTCGGCAGCGCCGTTCTTCCTCGCCGCGGGCGTGCGCAAGCCGGACACGGTCGCCGACGACGTGACCGCGACCTTCGGTGGGCCGATCGTCAAGGACAAGATGCATTTCTACGGCGCCTATGAATACGTGAACCGCAGCCTCGTGACCGGTGGTCAGGTGATCACGGTGACGGCGGACAACGCGAGCAAGCTCGGCCTCACGCTGCCGGGCGACGGCGTCGTGCCGGCGCATCAGCGCGTGAACTTCGGCTTCGGCAAGATCGACCACGAAGTGAACAGCTCCTCGCACCTCGCGGTGCGCTATTTCCTGTTCAAGAACTTCTCGCTGTCGAACATCGGCGGTGGTCTGAACACGCTCGACCGCGCGACGGACTTCACGGACCGCATGGATTCGGCGTCGGCGCAGTTGACGACGACGGTGGGGTCCAGCTCGCTGAACGAGTTCCGTGCCCAGTACGCGCGCCGTCATCAGTTCCGCACGGCGGGGACGACGGCGGCGACTGGCCCGGCGATCGTGGTGTCGGGCGTGGCGAACTTCGGCGGCCCGCAGTCGGGCGACGGCAACTCGACCGGCTTCGACTTCAAGCAGGGCATTTGGCAGGTGGTCGACAACTTCTCGGTCCTCAAGGGCCGTCATCAGTTCAAGTTCGGTGTCGACGCGCAGTGGATCGCGGATGACCGCGTGCAGGGCGACCTGTTCCTGTACACGTTCCCGACGGTCGATGCGTATCTGGCCGCCAAGAACGGCACGAACAAGCTCGGCTACACGTCGCTCCAGCAGCGCTTCGGCAACTCGTCGGCGAGCTACACGTCGGGCTTCTACAGCCTGTTCGCGCAGGACGACTGGCAGGTGACGCCGGACGTGAAGGTGCTCTACGGCGTCCGCTACGACCTGTTCAACGTGCCGACGGCGCGCACCTACGCGCTGAACAAGTACTCGAACAACTTCACGGTGGACAAGAACAACTTCGGTCCGCGCGTGGGCGTGTCGTGGTCGATCGGTGGCACGGGGCAGACGGTACTTCGCGCGTCGACGGGCCTGATGTACGAACCGCCGCTCATCGACTTCTACGACAACTCGATCCTGAACAACGGCGACCCGATCAGCTACACGGTGTCGGTGGCCGGTTCGGCGGTCGGCGCCCCGGCCTTCGCGACGAGCCTCGCGGCCCCGCCCGCGGGCTTCACGCTGCCGAAGCAGAGCATCACGGCGGTCGACACGAACTTCAAGACGCAGCAGGCGTGGTTGACGAACGTGCAGCTCGAGCGCGCGGTCACCAACGACATCTCGGTGGCGGTGGGCTACGTGAACTCGATCGGCCGGAACCTCCCGGTGCTCGTCGATGTCAACCTGATCCCGCAGGGCACGACGCTCGCCGACGGTCGTCCGATCTACTCGACGACGGTCAGCGCGACGACGCGTATCGATCCGAACTTCGACCACATCAACGTGTTCCAGTCGATCGGCGAGTCGACCTACAACGCGGCGACGTTCACGCTGTCGAAGCGCATGTCGCACGGCTGGCAGGCGCAGGTGACCTACACGCTCGCGCGCGGCGAAGACACGTCGCCCCTCACGGGCACCTACGTGGTGGGCTCGGGTGACGACCGCATGTCGGATCCGTCGAACCTGCAGCGCGACAAGGGCCTCTCGCCGTTCAATCAGACGCACACGTTCGTGGCGTCGACGGTGTTTGCGCCGACCCTCACGGGCGATGGCATGCTGGCCACGATCCTGAACAACAACCAGCTCGGCATCATCGTGCAGGCGAACAGCGGCCTGCCGTTCAACATCCGTTCGAACCAGGATCTGAACAAGGACGGCGTGACGAACGATCGTCCGCTGAACATCGCGCGCAACACGGGCCGCCTCGGCACGGTGCTGAACGTGGACCTGCGCTACTCGCGCTTCATCCCGGTGTCGGGCCCGCGCAAGATCGAGCTGTTCGTTGAAGCGAAGAACCTCTTCAACAAGCAGAACATCGCGGGCGTGAACCGCGTGGTGACGACGGACGCCAACGGCGTGCCGGCGACCGTGTTCTCGACGCCGGCCGTGGCGAGCGACCTCGCCGGGTCGCCGTTCCCGGGCACGAGCGGTTACGACCAGCGCATCATTCAGGCGGGCTTCAAGTTCAAGTTCTAACGCCCACCCGACGTACACGACAACGGGGGTGCCGGAGCGATCCGGCACCCCCGTTGTATTTGTGAGAGACGCTCTGCGGGGCGACTACTGCCAGCGCACGAGCACCACGTTCGACCGCTGGTCAACCGTGGACATGTTGGGCCAGGCGCGCGCTGGTGTGCTGGCCGCGACGGCAAACGTCTCACCCGGTTGCGGCACCCAGGAGTGGAGCGGTTCCTGCGAGAAGGCGTCGTGCCCGATCTCCTGGGCGTTGTTCGCCTTGCAGGCCTGGCCCGGCCGGTACCAATCGCCCGCGCCGCCATACCACCGGCCGCCAATGTTCGCGAAGATCCACTGGTTGCCTTCGACCTGCGTGCTGGGATCGCCAAAGAACGCCGTTGTCGGCCATTGGCCGAGCATCGTGTGGAAGATGCACAACTCGCCGTTGCCCTGACGGACGCTGGTCACCGTCGAGGTGGCCCGCCAAGACGCGAGATTCGGTCCGAGCAACACCGTCACGCTGTTCAGATCCAACTCGTCATTGGCCGCCGGTGTGGGCGTCGGCGTGGGCGTCGGCGTCGGTGCGGGCGTGGCCGGTGCGAGGAACGTCTGCAC
>CAYFLU010000155.1:0-7823 GCA_964343975.1 uncultured Solibacteraceae bacterium | reverse complement strand
GTGGCGATGCCGCCCATGCCGATGACGGGAATCTTCACCGCCTGCGCGCATTCGTAGACCATGCGCACGGCGATCGGCCGGATGGCCGGGCCGCTGAGGCCGCCCATGCCGTTCGTGAGCTTCGGCCGCCGCGTCTCGATGTCGATCGCGAGCGCCAGGAACGTGTTCACGAGCGACACCGCATCCGCGCCCGCGTCTTCACACTGCCGCGCAAACGACGCGACATCGGTGACGTTCGGCGTGAGTTTGGGCATGAGCGGCAGGTGCGTGGCCTTGCGCACCGCCGAGACGACCGCGTAGGTGCTTTCCTGCACGCAGCCGAACTGGATGCCGCCTTCCTTGATGTTGGGGCACGAGATGTTGAGCTCGATCGCGCCCACGCCCTCGGCGTCCGAGAGCACGCGCGAGACCTCGCAATACTCATCGATGGTCGTGCCGCAGACGTTCACGATCGACGTGACGCCCATCTGGCGCAGCTCCGGCAGCTTCTCGGCCACGAAGCGATGAACGCCGATGCCCTGAAGGCCGATGGCGTTCAGCATGCCGGCCGGTGTTTCGACGATGCGCGGCGGCGCGTGGCCCTCGCGCGGCTTCATGAAGAGGCCCTTCGAGACCACCGCGCCGAGGCTCGCGATGTCGACCGAGCCGGCGTATTCGAGGCCGTAGCCGTAGCAGCCGGACGCCGCCATGAGCGGGTTCTTGAGCGTGAGGGCGCCGATGCGGACGGTGAGATCGCGCGCCATCAGTGCACCAGCCCTTCCCACACGAGGCGCGCGGCATCGAACACCGGGCCGTCGAGGCAGGAGCGCACGAAGTGCGGCTGCCCGTGCTCGAGCACCGGCACGACGCAGCTGTAACAGCCGCCCATGCCGCAGCCCATCACCTGTTCGAGCGAGACGAACGTCTGGCACCCGTGCGTGGCGCCGAGCGTGGCCACCGCGCGCATCATCGGCGTGGGGCCGCAGCTGTAGAGCGTGACGCGCGTCGACCCCCGCGATTCCAGCGCGCGCGCGAGCGGCGCCGTGACGCGGCCATGTTCCCCGCGCGTGCCGTCTTCGGTCGTGAGCACGAGCTCGGCGCCGAGATCGGAGAAGAGCGATGCATAGTACAGATCCGAGGCGCTGCGGCCGCCGTAGTAGAGCGTCATCGGCGCGCGGCGCGCGGCCAGCCGCTCGGCCAGCGTGATGAAGGGCGCGAGGCCGACGCCGCCCGCCACCATCCAGTGCGCATCCGTGTCGGTGACGTCCGGCCAGGGCTGCCCGAGCGGGCCGACGATCGACAGCGCATCGCCGGGTCGCGCCGCATAGAGCAGCGACGTGCCTTTGCCCACGCGCTTGTTCAGGATCGAGATGCCCGTCGGCTCGCCGTGCGGTCCGCGAATGACCTCGAAAATCGAGAACGGCCGCCGCAACAGCGGGTCGTCCCCGGTCGACGGCTTGAGCATGACGAACTGTCCGGGCGCCGCCAGCCGGGCCAATTCGGGCGCGGCAAAGACGACGACGTTGTAGTCGGCGGAGAGGGCGTGGTTCTGCACGACCTCGGCAAGAACATCGATGGCCACTTGAGACAGTATATCGGCATGCGATTCCTGCGCATGTTCACCAACGCGGTGGTCGTCGGCCTGCTCGGGTCGGCGTACGTGACCGCGCTGGTGCTCGCGCTGAATCCGCAGGTGCCGATCGCGTCGATGACCGCGGTGCACTGGGCCCTCGCGGTGATGGGGTTCTACGGCGTGCTCCTCACCGCGGTCGTCTGGCTCCTCCTCTTCGTCCGCGACGTCGTTCTGCTCCTGCCCCTGCGCGCCGGCTGGCTGAGCGTGCGCGTGCTCGCGTGGATCAGCGCGGCGTTCACCGCGCTGATGTCGTGGATCATGTGGGCGAACCTGCGCGGGCTCCGCGCGGTGCTCGATGATGGCGCCGCCGACCGTCTGCGCGCCGGCGCGTGGACGATGACCGTGTGCGCGGTGCTGCTCTTCATCACGGCGGTGCTGCGGTTCATCTTCAAGCGTGGCGGCCGGCCGACCGGTGTGCTGCTCACGCTCGTGATGGGCGTGTCGATGATCGGGCCGCTGCTCACGCGTGGCGTGGGCGACGTGGCGGTGCCTGCGGTGTCTTCGCCCCGCTCCCGCCAATTGCCGACGCTGTCGCGTCCGACCCCGGCGCTCCTCGAAGCGCGCCCGCCGGCGGTGCGGCTGATGATGCTCGACGGCGCGTCGCTCGGCTACATCCGCGTGCGCGTGGCGGCCGGACATCTGCCGAACTTCGGCAAACTCCTCGACCGTGGCGCCATCGTCCCGCTCGCCACACTGAAGCCGACGCAGCCCGAGCCGGTGTGGGCCGCCGCGGCGACCGGCAAGTATCCGCCGAAGAGCGGCGTGCGCTCCTCGAAGCTGTACGTCGCCAATCCGACCGACACCGACGTCGTGAATCTGCTCCCCGACTACTGTCTTGCGCAGGGACTCGTGGAGTTCGGCTTCGTGACGGCGCCGGATGCGGGCGCGGAGACACTGCGCGCGCGGCCGCTGTGGGACATTTTGGCCGACTACCAGCTGGGCGCCGGCGTGGTGCGCTGGCCGCTCACGACGCCGGCCAAAGCGGCCCGCGGCTTCACGATCAGCGATCACTTCGAGGCGGCGTCGCGATCGCCGTTGCGGCTCGACGACTCGACGTATGGCGCGCCGACCACGGCCGCCGAGATCGCGCGTGACGTGTTCGACCGGTTGCAGTCGGTGCCGTGGCCGGAGGCGATGGCCGACGACACCACGCCAGTGCCCTCGACGCCGCTCATCGGACAAGTGCGGTGGGACCGCAGCTATCGCGACGCGATGGCCGAGTTGCGGGTGCAGTTCTCGGTGCCGTTTTCCGCGGTGCGCTACACGGGCATCGACGCGCTCTCGCACGCGTATTTCGAATACACGGAGCCGGCCCGCCTGGCGAGCCTCACGCGCAACGTGAGCGACGACGACCGCAAACGCTACGGCGGCACGATCGACCGCTACTTCGAGTGGCTCGATGAGCAGGTGCGGCTGGCGATGGCGGAACTGGCGCCGGGGGACCTGTTCCTGATCGTGTCGGGGTGGGGCATGGACGTGGTGTCGTTGCCGACCGCGCTGATCAGCCGCGTACTGCCGCTCCCGCGCGCGTCGGGCACGCACGATGCAGCGCCGGAGGGGTTTCTCCTCGCGTATGGCGGCAACGTGAGCGCCGGCGAGTTCCCGCGCGGATCGATCGTCGACCTGGCGCCGACGGTCCTCTATTACCTCGGCGTGCCGATCGGCCGCGACATGGACGGCTATGCCCGCACCGACATCTTCGAGCTCCCGTTCACGCTCGGCAAACCGCTGACCTTCATCGCGACGCACGAACGGTAGGGCAAGTACGATATCCTCTTGATGCTCTTTAACCCGCCCCCGTGAGGGCGGGAAGAGGTGACCGATGCCCGTCGTCATGAACGCCGATCGTGTGGCGAAAAGCCTCACGCGAATCGCGCACGAAATCCTCGAACACAATCAAGGCATTGAAGACATTCGTCTCGTGGGGATCCGGACCCGCGGTGTGCCGATCGCACGCCGGCTGGCGGCCTGCCTCAAGGAGATCACCGGCGCGGACGTGCCGACCGGTGTGCTCGACATCACGCTCTATCGCGACGACCTCCTGCGCCACGATGTCGGCCTGCAGCCGCTCGTGCGCTCCACCGACATCCCGTTTGATCTCGACGGCAAGCACGTGCTGCTCGTGGACGACGTGCTGTATACGGGCCGCACGATCCGGTCGGCGCTCGATGCACTCATCGACTTCGGCCGGCCGCGCACGATTCAGCTCGTGGTTCTGATCGACCGCGGGCACCGCGAGCTGCCGATCCGCGCCGACTACGTCGGCAAGAACGTGCCCACGTCGCGCAAAGAGAAGGTGAGCGTACACCTCGTCGAAATCGACGGCCGCGATGAAGTGGAGGTGGAAGGATGAGCGAGATCGCCACCCTCCGCAGCCGGCATCTGCTCGGCATTGAAGAGCTGACGCCGGACGAGATCCGCCTGATTCTCGACACGGCCGTGGCCATGAAGGAAGTCGGCACCCGGTCGATCAAGAAAGTGCCCGCGCTCCGCGGTCGCACCGTCGTGAACCTCTTCTTCGAAGCCAGCACGCGCACGCGCTTGTCGTTCGAGCTCGCGGAGAAGCGCCTCAGCGCGGACACGATGGGCATGACGACGGCCGGGTCGAGCGTGGTGAAGGGCGAAACGCTGATCGACACGGCGAAGACGCTCGAGGCCATGCAGCCCGACATGATCGTGGTCCGGCATCAGTGCTCGGGCGCGGCGCACGTGCTGTCGCGCGTGTGCCGGTCGAGCATCATCAACGCGGGCGACGGCACGCACGAGCATCCGACGCAGGCGCTGCTCGACGCGTTCACGATTCGCGAGCACAAGGGCCGGCTGGCCGGCTTGCGCGTGGCGATCGTCGGCGACCTGGCCCACAGCCGCGTGCTGCGCTCGAATGCGCTGCTCCTGCCGCGCATGGGCGCGTCGGTGATCGCGTGCGGTCCCCCAACGCTGATTCCGCACGGGCTCGACCGGATGGGCGTCGAGACGACGTCGTCGATCGATGCCGCGTGTGACGGCGCGGACGTCGTGATGATGCTCCGCGTGCAGCACGAGCGCATGCACGGGCTCTTCCTGCCGTCGGTGCGCGAGTACTTCACGCTCTTCGGACTCACGGCCGAGCGCCTGTCGCGCGCGAAGGCCGACGCGATCGTGATGCATCCCGGGCCGATGAACCGCGGCGTGGAAATCGCCAGCGACGTGGCGGACGGGAATCAGTCGGTGATCCTCGATCAGGTGGCCAACGGCGTCGCCGTGCGCATGGCCGTGTTGTATCTCCTCGCCGGAGGCGAGCAGGCAGAATCATGAAAACGCTACTCAAGGGCGGCCGGGTCGTGGACCCCGTCGCGGGCCGTGACGGCCACTTCGACATCCTCATCGACGGCGATCGCATCGCGAAGATCGGCAAGAACCTGCCCACGACGGGCGCGACGGTCATCGAGGTGCCGACCGGCTTTCTCGTGACGCCGGGCCTCATCGACATGCACGTGCATCTGCGCGAACCGGGGCAGGAGCACAAGGAGACGATCCAGACCGGGCTTGAATCGGCGGTGGCCGGCGGCTTCACGGCCGTGGCGTGCATGCCGAACACGACGCCGGTGAACGATCAGGCCGGCATCACGCACTTCATGATGAAGCGCGCGGCGGAAGTGGCGCTCGCGCGTGTGTATCCGATCGGCGCGGTGTCGCTCAACTCCGGCGGCGAGAAGCTGACCGAGATCGGCGACCTCAAGGCCGCCGGCTGCGTGGCGATCACCGATGACGGCAAGCCGGTGGCCACGGCGCTCCTGATGCGGCGCGCGCTCGAGTACGCGGCGATGTTCAAGATGCCGGTGATCGAGCACTGCGAAGACCCGTCGCTCAAGGGCGACGGCGTGGCGCACGAGGGGCCGATCGCCGCGATGCTCGGACTCAAGGGCATTCCGGCCTGCGCCGAGTCGATCATGGCCGAGCGCGACATCTCGCTCGCGGAACTGACCGGCGGCCACGTGCACATCGCGCACATGAGCGTGCGGCAGACGCTGCGGGCGGTGCGCACCGGCAAGGAGCGCGGCATCCGCGTGACCTGCGAAGTGGCGCCGCATCACTTCACGCTGACCGATGAGGCGATCCGCGGCTACGACACGAACACGAAGATGAACCCGCCGCTGCGTGAAGCGGCCGACCGCGACGCGATGCTCGAAGGGCTGCGCGACGGCTCGATCGACGTGATCGCGACCGACCATGCGCCGCATCACGCCGACGAGAAGGCGCTCGAGTTCGACCGCGCGCCGTTTGGCATCGTCGGGTGCGAGACCGCGATTCCGCTCTGCGTGTCGAAGTTGATCGTGCCGGGCATCGTCAGCTGGCCGCGGCTCGTGGAGCTGCTGAGCGCGGCGCCGGCGCGGATCCTCAATATTCCTGGCGGCACGCTCGTGGAAGGCGGCGTTGCGGACATCACCGTGATCGCGCCGGAGGCGCCGGTCACCGTGCGCGCCGCGGCGCTGAAGTCGAAGTCGAAGAACACGCCGTTCGACGGCTGGGAGCTGACCGGTGTGGCCGCGGCGACGATCGTCGGTGGCCGTGTGGTGTTTGTGAATGACGCCGTGACCGGCGCGGAGCGCTTTCGATGAGTACGAGACGAGATGACGTGCGGCGTCAGGCGCTGCAGAACCTGAAGGACTACGAAGTGCTCATGGTCGACGGCCACTTCGACTACGGCAACGGCTATCACGGAGCGGTCTACCTGAATCCGCATCGTCTCTTTCGTCAGCCGTCGGCGATCTGGCGTTTCGCGCAGGACGTCATCGATGTGTTGCCCGATACCGTGATTGGCACGACGGAAGTCGTGGCCGGACCGGTCATGGGCGGCGCGCTCCTCGCCCATACCGTGGCGGGATTGATGGACGGCAAGCGCAGCCTCACGTTGCCGCAGTGCTCGTTCGCGCCGATCTCGCAGGACACCGACGGCGCGCTCGTCATTCGCGAGGCCTACAAGAGCGTGCTCGCGAGACGGAATGTGCTGCTCGTCGACGACGTGCGGAATACGGGCAAGACGTTCGAGAAGGCCAAAGCGCTTATCGAAGCGGCCGGCGGACACGTGATCGCGACGGCGCAGATCTATGACCGCATGGAGGCCATGGTCGACCTCGGTGTGGAGAACTACGCGCTGGCGGAGTACAAGGCGCCGGACAACGAAGCGGCGGCCACGTGCACGATGTGCAAGCGCGGTCAGCCGATCACGAAGTTCTGACGAGCGCGCGACGGCTCATAGGCGAGCGCGGACTATGATGCGGTACTCGTGAAAGCCGCCCTCGACCAGCTCTACGACAGCTTCAACGCGCCCGATACGGCTGCGGACCCGATCCAGATCGTCCGCCGGTATTCGGATGTGCGCGATCGCGAGATCGTCGCCTTCATTGCGGCGGGCCTGGCGTTTGGCCGCGTCGCGTCGGTCATGGCGTCGATCGAGACGGTGATCGGGCTCATGGGGGCGTCGCCCGCGGCGTTCGTGCGACAGTTCGACGCGCGGCGTGATGGGCCGCGATTCGCATGGTTCGTGCATCGATGGGTGCGCGGCAAGGAAGTGACCGCGCTCTTTGTCACGCTCCGTCGCATGCTTGACGAGTTCGGGTCGATCGAGGCGTGTTTCGCGTCCGGGTACGACCCGTTGCACGAGGATCTTGCGGCGGCCATCGAGCAGTTCGCGGCGCGCGGCGGCAAGAGCTACTTTTTTGCGCGGCCCTCGACCGGCTCGGCCTGCAAGCGCATGAATCTGTTTCTGCGTTGGATGATCCGGCGCGACGGTGTGGATCCGGGAGGCTGGTCGTTGATCCCCGCGTCGAAGTTGCTCGTGCCGCTCGACACTCACACCATTCGCGTCGGCAAGTGTCTCCGGCTCACGCGTCGTGCGTCGCCGGGCTGGAAGATGGCGGCGGACATCACGTCCGCGCTGCGCAAGCTGGATCCGTCAGATCCCGTCCGTTACGACTTCTCGCTCTGTCATCTCGGGATGATGGGCAGTTGCGGCCACGGCACCACTCAGCGCGATACCCACTGCCCGCTGAAGCCGCACTGTCGGCCGAAGGGGGGGTAGGTAGGCGGCCTAAGAAGTCGAGTTCGGACGAGTACTCTTGCAAACCGGTGGAATGAATGTATATTCCCCACGATATTAAAGAGATTTGAGGTCGTAGGTCTTCTGGCGTTGGTAGGGCTCGTTTCACCGAGAGGTGTGCTGTGGACTATC
>CAYFLU010000154.1:0-7827 GCA_964343975.1 uncultured Solibacteraceae bacterium | reverse complement strand
GGCCTCGACACCTGCAATCAGCGCGGAGGGATGCCAGTGTGTTCGACGGAATGTCACCGAGCCGGTCCTCCTGATGCAGGCGACGCATGAGGAGTACGCGCACGCGCTGTTCACGTGCCACGGACACGAGGCGTTCCCACTGCGCGGGCGTCAGCGTGTCGATCGGGGAGGCGTCGAGCCGCGCCGGATCCTGATGCAGCGCTGCAAGCAGGACCTGCGCTTCCGGCGTACGGGCGCGCTCGGCGAACGGCACTCCCTCGAGACTCATGGCGTGCCGGTCCGCCCCGTGAGCGGCGCGAAGCGCGTGTGCACGTCCGGCGTGTCATTCAGCACGCGGCCCTCGTCTTCGACCCAGGCATGCGCGTCGAATTTCGCGTCCTGTAGGCGTACGCCGAGACGGAGGGTGGGCGTGAGGCCTTCACGGCGCAGGAGCCAGACGAGCGCGAGCGACTGCGAGAGGCAGTTGCCGCGAAGCGGCGAGTGGTATTTCACGCGGCTGACGGCGAGTGTGCACAGCCGGCGGGCATCGAGCGGAGTGAGCGGAGACCGGGACGCGACCGGCGCGCGCGCCCCGACGCGCCGCTGCAGGCGGTTGAAGCCGACCACGCGCACGAGCACATGCATCGCCGGCACGAGCGCCAGAGCGTGCCAGAAGAGCCGGCGCTCGCGCGCCTCGAGCGCGCGGTACGTCCGCCAGCGCGCGCCGAGGCTCATCGGATCACCGGCTCCGTGCCCGCGATGAACGCCTCCACGCCCGTCGGGGTCTGCACGAGGACGACGGTGTCGGGGCGGGTGAATTCGGGGGCGTGGCCGAGCTCGGCGCGCCGGCGGTCGACCCACGTCTTCATGATGTCGATCCAGATGGGGAGCGCCGCCACCGTGCCGCTCTGGCCCTCGCCGATCGGCTTCTTCTGATCGAGACCGACCCACACGCCGATCGTGATGTCCGGATCGAAGCCGATGAACCACGCGTCGGTGTAGTCGTCGGTCGTGCCGGTCTTGCCGCCGAGGGGCCAGTCGGGCATGGCCGTGGCGGCCGCGCGGCCCGTGCCGTGCTGCACGACGCCCTGAAGGAGGTACGACATCACGAAGGCCGTGTCCTGCCGGATCACGTCGTGCGGATCCGGCGCGCTGTCTTCGAGCACCGTGCCGTCCTTGTCGGTGACCTGACGCAGCGACTGCGGCGTGAGTCGCACGCCGAGATTCGGAAACGCGGTGTAGGCCGACGTCATCTCCATGAGCGTGGCGTCGCCGGCGCCGATCGCGATGGGCAGATACGGCGGGAGCGGGGAGGTGATGCCGAAGCGGCGTGCATAGGCCACGACCTGCTCCGGCCCGAGCGCCGCCATCAGGCGAATCGTCGGGATGTTGCGCGACTCCTCGAGCGAACGGCGCAACGTGACGTTGCCGGCGAACTTGCGGTCGTAGTTCTTCGGTTCGTACGGCGGCTGGTTGGGGCCGGCCGGGAAGGAGACGGGCGCATCCAGCAGGATCGACGTCGCGGTGTAGCCGCGGTCGATCGCGGCGGTGAACACGATCGGCTTGAACGACGAGCCGACCTGACGCAGCGCCTGCGTGGCGCGGTTGAACTGACTGCGCTCGTAGCTGGCGCCGCCGACCATCGCGAGAATCTCGCCGGTCTTGTTGTCGAGCGCGAGCACGGCGCCCTCGACGTTCGGCGGCTGATCGAGGTCGGCGACGAACGTGTGAGCGCCGGCATCGAGCGTGCGCACGCGCGCGTCGATCACGTCGCCGCGCCGCACGAGCTGATCGAGCTGCGCGGCGCTGCGCTTGGTCCACGCATACCCGGCCTTGTCGATCGTGCCGGTCCAGCGGCCGCTCTTCACGTGAATCACGCCGCCCGCGGTGTCGAGCACGACCGCCTGCACGATTTCCGTGAGCGCCGGTTCGCGCGTCCAGCTCGGCAGGCGGTATTTGTCGAGATCGCGGTGTTCGGCGACGAGGTTACGCGTGGGCTTGCGCCAGCCGCGGAGCTTGTCGAGTTTGCGCAAGCCGCGGTCGAGCCCGGCATTGGCCGCGCGCTGCAGCGCCGGATCGATCGGCGTCTTCACAGTGAGGCCGCCTTGATACACGGCGGCTTGCCCGTAGCGTTCCTGTAGATGCTGGCGCACGAGTTCGGTGAAATACGGCGCGATCGACGTCGGGCCCGCGTAGCCGCGCAGCACGACGGGCTGCGCCTTGGCCTCGTCGGCCTGCGCCTGCGTGATGTATTTCTCTTCCACCATGCGGCGCAGCGTGTAGGCCTGCCGCGCGCGCGCGCCGTCCATGTTGCGATACGGGCTCTGGAGCACGTTGCCCTGAATGATGCCGGCGAGGATGGCCGCTTCACCGAGCATCAGATCCTTCGGCGCCTTGCCGAAGTACATGTCGGCCGCCGCGCCCATGCCGTACGCGCCGTGGCCCATGTTGATCTGATTGCAATACATCGTGAAGAGCTCTTCCTTCGTGAAGCGCCGCTCGAGCTGCAGCGTAACGAGCGCTTCTTTGATCTTGCGCGCGGGCGTCTGCTTGAACCCGATCTCTTCGGGGAAGACGTTGCGCGTGAGCTGCTGCGAGATCGTGCTGCCGCCCTTGCGCTCCTGATAGATCACGTCTTTCGCGAGCCGCACCACCGTGCGCGGGATGTCGATGCCCGAGTGGCGGAAGAAGGTGGGATCTTCGGCCGAGAGAATCGCGTTGCGCAGCACGGCCGGGATGTCGGCGTACTTCAGGACCTCGCGGCGCTCCGTCGCAAGTTCGCCGATCACACTGCCGTCGCGCCCTAGCAGGCGCGTGGCCACACTCGGGTTGTATGTCTCGAGTGACGGCAGGCCCGGCAGGTCGCCCATGAAGGCGAACATCACGCCCGAGGCGATGCCGAAGAAGGCGGCCGCCACAAACAGGGCGGCAAGGCCGGCAGCCTTCAGGGTGGTGGAGCGGAACATTTACATGAGTGTACCGGCCTCCGGAGCGGGGGAGAACGCCCGCGGATCGGTCCTTGAAAAAGATGATTGACACGTTCTCACTCATATAAATATACTTTAAGAGACTAAAGCATTGACCCGCAGCGACGGGGAGCCCCACGAGAGGGCAAAAGGAGAAATGTCATGAGCAAGATCATCGGTATCGACCTCGGCACGACCAACTCAGTAGTTGCCGTGATGGAAGGGGGCGAGCCGGTCGTCATCACCAACCCGGAAGGCGGCCGTCTCACGCCCTCCGTCGTGGGTTTCACCAAGTCCGGCGAACGCCTCGTCGGCCAGGTCGCCAAGCGACAGGCCGTCACCAACCCGGAAAACACCGTCTTCTCGATCAAACGCTTCATGGGGCGCCGGGTCGACGAAGTCTCCGAAGAATCCAAGATGGTCCCGTATCACGTGACGCGTGACGGCGACCGCGTGGCCGTGAAAGTCGACGGACAGGACAAGCCCTTCACCCCGCCGGAAATCTCGGCGATGGTGCTCCAAAAGCTCAAGCAGGCCGCCGAAGACTATCTCGGTCAGGCCGTGACCAAGGCCGTCATCACCGTGCCCGCGTACTTCAACGACGCGCAGCGGCAGGCGACCAAGGACGCCGGCAAGATCGCGGGCCTCGAAGTGCTCCGCATCGTGAACGAGCCGACCGCCGCGGCGCTCGCCTACGGCCTCGACAAGAAGAAGAACGAGACGATCGCCGTGTACGACTTCGGCGGCGGCACGTTCGACATCTCCATCCTCGAAGTCGGTGAGGGCGTCGTCGAAGTGAAGTCGACCAACGGCGACACGCACCTCGGCGGCGACAACCTCGACCAGCGCGTGATCGAGTGGATCATCGCGGAATTCAAGAAGCAGGAAGGCATCGATCTCGGCAAGGACCGCATGGCGCTCCAGCGCCTCAAGGAAGCGGCTGAGAAGGCGAAGATGGAGCTCTCCACGGTGATGGAGACCGACATCTCGCTGCCGTTCATCACGGCGGACGCGACGGGACCGAAGCACCTGTCGATGAAGCTGACGCGCGCGAAGTTCGAGTCGCTCGTGGAAGACCTGCTCCAGAAGACGCTCGGCCCGTGCCGTCAGGCGCTGACCGACGCGGGCGTGCAGCCGGCAGCGATCGACGAAGTCGTGCTCGTCGGCGGCTCGACGCGCATCCCGAAGGTGCAGCAGCTCGTGAAGGAGCTGTTCGGCAAGGATCCGCACAAGGGCGTGAACCCGGACGAAGTCGTCGCGATCGGCGCGGCGGTGCAGGCCGGCGTGCTCTCGGGTGAAGTGAAGGACCTGCTGCTCCTCGACGTGACCCCGCTCTCTTTGGGCATCGAAACCATGGGCGGCGTGATGACGACCTTGATCACGCGCAACACGACGATCCCGACGAAGAAGACGGACGTCTTCTCGACGGCGGCCGACAGCCAGCCGAGCGTGGAAGTGCACGTGCTGCAGGGCGAGCGCCCGATGGCGCGCGACAACCGCACCCTCGGCAAGTTCCACCTCGACGGCATCCCGCCGGCGCCGCGTGGCACACCGCAGATCGAAGTCACGTTCGACATCGACGCCAACGGCATCGTGAACGTGTCGGCGAAGGACCGCGGCACGGGCAAGGAGCAGAAGATCACGATCACCGCGTCGAGCGGCCTGTCGAAGGACGAAGTCGAGCGGATGATGAAGGACGCCGAATCGCATGCGGCCGAGGACAAGGCGCGGAAGGAAGAGGTCGAGAACCGCAACCGCGCCGACCAGGCCGTGTATCAGGCCGAGAAGTTCATGAAGGACGCCGGCGACAAGATCCCGGCGGCCGATCGTCTGGCCATCGAGAGCGCCGTGAACGACCTGAAGAAGGCGCTCGAGAACAACGACGCGGCGGCGATCAAGCGCACGCTCGAGGCGCTCGACGCGGCGCAGATGAAGGCCGGTCAGAACCTCTACGCGCAGGGCGCGCCCGGCGCGGAGGGCGCGGCGGGCGGCGGCGCCAGTGCGGGCGGCGGTCAGAGCGCGGCCGACGGCGACGTGATCGACGCCGAAGTGGTCGAGGAAAAGAAGTAGGCGATGGACCTCTACCAGGTCCTCGGGGTTCCGCGCAACGCCGCTCCGGCGGACGTCGAGCGCGCGTACCTGAGACTTGCGCGGCGCTATCACCCGGGCATCAACCCGGGCGATGGCGTCGCGGCCGAGATGTATCGGCGTGTGCAGGAGGCCTACGCAGTACTTGGTGATCCGGACCGGCGTCGCGATTACGATCGCGGCGGCTCGCCGGCGCCGGTGACCTCGGTCGAAACGACCGTGGCGTTTTCCGGATTTGATTTCTCGTCAACGGCGGAGGGCGCGGCGGCGGCGACGTTCTCCGAACTATTCGCCGATGTGTTTCAGGATGCGGCGCGCCGCGTGGCGGCGCCCGAGCACGGCTCGGCCCTCGAACTGACCCTGCAACTGTCATTCGAAGAAGCGGTGCGCGGCGGCCAGTTCCCGATCTCCGTGATGCGCAGCGAACGCTGCGGCGCGTGCGCGGGCACGGGACAGGTGCCGCGGCCCGCGCTCGCGTGCCCGCACTGCGGCGGCGCGGGGTCGCGCCGCTGGGCGCGCGGGCACATGGTGTTCACCAAGTCGTGCGAGGCGTGCGGCGGCGCCGGGCAGATCGTGAGCCAGGCGTGCCGCATGTGCGGCGCGTCGGGCGTGCACGCGCGGAGCGAAGTCGTGACGATCGAGCTGCCGCCGGGCATCGACAGCGGCGCGCGCGTGGTGGTGCCGGGACGCGGCCACGCGGGGGCGCGCGGCGGACCCGCCGGCGACCTCTACGTCACGGTCGACGTCGTCCCGCATCCGTTCTTTAAGCGCGACGGGCGTGATCTCTCGATGATCCTGCCCGTCGCGGTGCATGAAGCGGCGCTCGGCGCGAAAGTGACCGTGCCGACGCTCGACGGGCCGGTGGCGCTGAAGATCCCCGCCGGCTCGACCTCAGGCCAGCGGTTCCGCGTGCGCGGCCGCGGCATCCCCGGTGACCCCACCGGGGCCGTGCCGCCGGGTGATCTGGTCGCGGAACTTCAAATCGTGCTGCCGCCCGTTCGCGACGAGCGGTCGAAGGAATTGCTCAGGGAATTCGGACGGTTGAACGACATCGACGTGCGCCGCCACTTGTTCGGCGCAATGTAAGGAGCACGCTGTGCCTACGAGAAAACCCGTCACCGGCAAAGGTCTCTACATGATCAGCGCGGTGGCCCAGAAGTACAACATCCACCCGCAGACGCTGCGGCTCTACGAGCGCGAAGGCCTGTTGCGGCCGTCGCGCACGGAGGGCAACACGCGCCTCTATTCGGATGAGGACCTCGAACAGCTCGAGACGATCCTCGCCCTCACGCGCGACCTCGGGGTGAACCTGGCCGGTGTCGAGATCGTGCTGAACATGCGCCGCAAGATGGAGCGGATGCAGAAGGAAGTGAATGAGTTCATGACCTACGTCAAGGGCGAACTCGCGAAGGGCCTCGGCGACTGGGAGCAGCGCCTCAACACGGCGCTCGTGCCGACGACGACGGCCGAAATGACCGAGCACGCGCACCGGCCCAATTCCACGACGTAAGCGACGAACGAAGACGCACGCCACCGGGACGGCAATTTGATATTCTTGCCGTTCCGATGGCGTGCGAAATTTGTGGTGGAACAGGATGGACGGTCGGTGAGCGGGGCGCCACGCGCTGCCGCTGCTGGGTCGACCAGGTCACGTCCCGCCTCCTCGACGACGCCCGGATCCCGCCGCGCTACGCGCGCTGCGAGCTGAACAACTTCGTCGTCTACCCGAACGAAAAGCTGCAGAACGCGCTGGCGCAAGCCAAGCGCTTCGCCGCGGCGTTTCCGGCCACGACCAAAGGCCTCTGCCTCATCGGCCCGCCCGGGATCGGCAAGACCCACATCGCCGTGTCGGTGCTGCGCCAGGTGATCCTCGAAAAGCGCGCGCGCGGGCTGTTCTACGACACGCGCGACCTGCTCCGCGTGATCCGGTCGACCTACAACCCGGTGGTCCGCACGGCCGAGATGGACATCCTTCGGCCCGTGATGGAGGCCGACCTGCTCGTCCTCGACGATCTCGGCGCCGAAAAGCCCTCCGAGTGGGTCGAAGAGACGATGAACCTCATCGTCAACACCCGCTACAACGAGAAGCGGCCGACGATCTTCACGACGAACTACATCGACATTCCGGACGAGACCGATCTCGACTCGTTGAAGGTGCGCGTCGGCTTCCGCATGCACTCGCGGTTGCACGAGATGTGCGACTTCCTCGAATACGACGGCGGCGACTTCCGGATGCTGCCGCCCAACAGCGGCTCGCAGGACCTGATGGACCTGTGGCAGATGAACAAGGGCCGCCGCGCGCTGCCGTCGCGCACGCGCGGTCCCGCGCGCGCGCAACTTGGCGCCCCCGCGGCCACCGCGCCGGGCACCCTGGGCACGATGGCGCAGGAATCGCAGGCGCGCGCCGCGGTCGAGCGCGCGAAGCGCCTGGCGGATCCGCGCGACCTGAAGTGGCCCGGCGGCAAAGCCGGCCGCGGCTAGTGCTCGGGCTCTACCTCCACATCCCGTTCTGCCAACACATCTGCGCGTACTGCAACTTCAACCGCGGTCTCTTCGACGGTGACCTGAAGCGCGCGTACGTCGACGCGCTGATCCGCGAAATCCGCGAAACGCCCGGCGGTGACGCCGACACGCTGTTCTTCGGCGGCGGCACGCCGTCGTTGCTCGCACCAGAAGAAGTCGCGCGCATCATCACCGCCTGCCGCGAGACGTTCACCGTGGCGCCGGGCGCCGAGATCACGCTCGAGACGAATCCCGAAACCGTGACCCCGGCGCGGCTCGCCGAGTTTCGCGA
>CAYFLU010000153.1:0-7828 GCA_964343975.1 uncultured Solibacteraceae bacterium | reverse complement strand
CGAGGAAGGCGCCGCGATAGTGCATCGCGGTTTCGAGCGCGGCGCGGTAGGCGTCGCGGAAGCGGTCGAACAGGCGCTCGAACGCGCGCTCGTGAAGCGCATGCTTCGCATCCACGAGATACATCGCGAGCGTCGGCACGAGCGTGCGCGACAGGATGTAGGACGCGAGCATCGCGAAGATGACGGCCTCGGCGAGCGGCACGAACAGGAACCGCGCGACGCCCGAGAGGAAGAACATCGGCACGAACACGATGCAGATGCAGATCGTCGACACGAACGCCGGCACCGCGATTTCCGCCGCGCCGTCTTCGATGGCGTTGCGCACGGGCTTGCCCATCGCGAGATGCCGGTCGATGTTCTCGATCGTCACCGACGCATCGTCGACCAGGATGCCGACGGCGAGCGCGAGGCCGCCGAGCGTCATGATGTTGATCGTCTCGCCGAGCGCCGAGAGCGTGAGGAGCGACGCCATGATCGACAGCGGAATCGAGATCGCGATGATCAGCGTGCTGCGCCAGTCGCCGAGGAAGATCAGGATCATCACGGCCGTGAGGGCCGCGGCGATGAGCGCCTCGCGCACCACGCCTTCGACGGCCGCACGCACGAAGATCGACTGGTCGAAGAGAGCGGTGACCTTGAGCTCCGGCGGCAACGACTCGGCCGCATGCGCGACCGTCGACTTCACGCGCGACACGATGTCGAGCGTCGACGCGTTGCCCGTCTTGTAGACGGCCATCAACACGCCGCGCTGCCCGTTGGCGCGCACGATGTTGGTCTGCGGCCCGAAGCCGTCACGCACGTGTGCGACATCCTTCAGGAGGAGCGTCGAGCCGTTCTGCACCCGCACCGGGAAGTTGTTGATCTCTTCGACCGACTGCGGGGCGCCGTTGAGGTCAATCAGATATTCGGTGCCGCCAAGCTTCGCGCTACCCGAGGGCACCACCAGGTTCTGCGCCGCGACGGCATTCGCGACATCGACGGGCGACAGGTTGTTCTGCCGCAGCGCGTCGGGATCGAGGTCCACCGAGATCGCGCGCTGCCGGCCGCCGAACGGCTGCGGGATCGACGCGCCCTGCACCGTGGCCAGCTGCTGACGGATGAACGTGTTGCCCTGGTCGAAGATCTGCTGCTCGCTGAGCGACTGGCTCATGAGCGCGAGCTGCACGACCGGGGCCGTCGACGCGTTGTAAATGACCACGAGCGGCGGCGGCGCGCCGGCCGGCATCTGGCGCGCCACCGACTGGCCGGCCGACGTGACCTGCGCGAGCGCCGTCTGGATGTTGGCGATCGGGTGGAAGAAGACCTTGATGACCGCGATGCCGTTGTACGACTGCGACTCGATGTGCTCGATGTCGTTGACCGTCGTCGTCAGATACCGCTCGCTGATCGACGACACGCGCTGCTCAATGTCGGTGGGCGTGAGGCCCCCGAAGTTGAACACCATGCTGATGACCGGAATGTCGATCTTCGGGAAGATGTCGGTCGGCGTCCGCAGTACAGCCACCGGCGTCAGCAGCATGATGGCGATGGCCATCACGATGAAAGTCAGCGGCCGGTTCAGAGCAAGACGGACGATCCACATGGCTGACGCGCGAGCGAGGGCCTATTGTCTCCCGCGGATACATCAAAAGATAGACCCTGAGCGTTCGGTAACCGTGTAGCCGACCGCCAACTCCCCAAGAGTTCTTGCGCCCGCCCCCGCCGAGTACTAGCCTGTGTCCGGGTCCCCCGGCAGTTCTTCAACCGATCGTCTCGTCGTTCGTCTATTGGAGGTCAGGATGCGGAAGCTTCTCTCTCTTCTTTCGAGTCGTGGTGTGCGTGTGGGTCTGGCTGTGGCGGTGGTGGCCGCCACCGTGGTCACGGTGATGAACCTTGATCACCGTACGGAAAAGCAGCGAGCCGAGGCGTGGGCGGCGCGGCATGCGGCGCCGGCGTCGCTCGAAGCGCTGGCGGCCTATCCGGCCGCGTATCGTCAGGCGCTGTTCTCGGCGCTGCCGCCGGCCGAGCAGAGCCGGCTGTGGCGTGAGCAGTTCCAGATCGTGCTCGACACCGAGACCCTCACGCCCGCCCAGCGCGCCTTCGTCGTGAAGGCCATGGACATGGTCACGCCGGCGTCGTTCGCCAAGGACGCGCCCCATCCCGAGGTCTGCACGGACATCGCGCAGCTGTTCACCAATCCCAAGCAGAAGGAAAAGGTCCGGACGATCGCGAGCTTCGCCACGCCGTCGAGAACGGCCGGCGCGCTGTGGGTCAACGCCACCGAACGGATCCGGTCGGCGGTGAACGTCAAGGCCGCCTATCCGTGCTCGTGCTCGGGCCTGGGAATCTGCGAATGCGGGCTGCTCATGACCTGCGTCTACGGGGATTGCGAGACCAACAACAATTGCGGGTGCATCTGGGCCGGTGAATGCGACAAGATGTGCCAGTCTCCGCTCCCCAAAATGCAGAAAGTGAACACCGGCGGTAAGTAACCGATGGCAGAGACCCGACGCGCTATTCGTGACTGGGACCGCGCCGACGCCTGGCTGAGCCTCGCGTCGCTCGCGCTGGTCGTGGTCATCTCGCTCGTCGGGTCGAGCATCGGAAGAGAGCTGGCACCCATTCAGGCGATCAGCCTGCTGGCGTTTCTGGCCCATCCGTACTTCCTGATCCGCGTGATCCGCCACTTCCGGCCCGTGCCGGAGTGGTGGACGCGCGGGTTGCTGGCCGCAGCGATTGTCGGGACGGCGGTGGCCGCTGCCCTGCCGAGTCCACGGCCGATCACCTTCCGCGTCGTCGCGATTCTCTTCGTCGGCAGCACCATCATGGGCGCGTCCGTGACGCTCGCGGCCACCGCGCGGCGGTATCGTGGCCTCGCGGCCTGGCGCCTGAACTTCGCGGCCGTCGAAGCCGCGCTGGTGCTCGTCGTTCTGCTGCTCCTGGTCGTGGCGGCCACCGACGATGGCTACGTATTTGTTCTGGACCATCTCGGGTCGAACCGGAACCTGAGCTTCGCGCTGGCCGCCTGCTACTACTTCGGTCTCTTGCCGCCCCGGCGCCTGCGCCGCGCGCTGCTCCGCAGCGTCGAATATCAATTCCTCCGCCGCACGAGTGAACATCCGCCGAACGATCGCGGCCGGTTGATCACGATCGATCTCGCCCACGCCGTGGCGCACGGTGTGCCGAACGCCGGCACGCTCGTGCTGATCGGCAACGGCACGCTGCACGTCGCCGCGTCGAGTGTGCCGGGCGCGCGGGGCATCAACCTGCCCGCGTCCGCCGCCGCCGGACGCGCCGTCAGCCTCGCCGACACCATCACGGGCGATGTGACCGAGCTCGAACCAGAACTGCAGGCGCTCGCCGTGGGCGCCCAGCACTTCCTCGCGCTGCCGATTGTCGGCACACGCCCGTGGGGCACGCTCATCGTCCTGCAGTTCCGGCCGTCACTCTTTCCCACGGACGACCGCGACCTGCTGAAGCGGCTCTGCCGCTACACGGCCGAAGCACTCGATCAAGGGCAGTTGCTCGCTGACGAGCGCGCGCGTCAGGCGCGCGACGCGGCCGCGCACCTCGATCTCATCCTTGAGAGCCTGCAGGACTACGCCGTGATCACGATCGACGACGCGGGCGTCGTCACGAGCTGGAACACGGGCGCGGCGCAGATGTTCCAGCACGAAACCGCGGCCGCGGTCGGCCGCTCCGTCACGGAACTCTTCGCCGACGATGCGCCGTGGCTCGAGGATCAGCTGCAGCATGCGCGCATCGGCGAGCCGGTGAGTTCTGATACGACGGCGCGGCGTCGCGACGGCACCACGCTCACCACGAGCCTCGTGATTCGCCCGCTCGGCGGACGCAACCGGCCCCGCGTGGGCTTCGTGCTCGTGATGCGCGACATCACGCAGCGGCGTGCGCTCGAAGACCGGCTGCGTCAATCACAGAAGCTCGAAGCCATCGGCCGTCTGGCGGCCGGCGTGGCGCACGACTTCAACAACATGCTGACGGTGATCATCGGCTACGCGCAAAACCTCGACGAGGTACTGGCCGACGAGCATCGCGGCCCGCTCGGCGAGATCCGTCGCGCCGGCGAACGCGCGGCCGCGCTGACCAAGCAACTGCTGCAGTTCAGCCGGCAGCAGGCGTATCACGCCGAGCGGTTGCATCTCGCCGATGTCGTCGTGGGGCTCGTGCCGATGCTCGCGCGGCTGCTCGGCGAGCACATCGAGATCGTCGACGTCGTCGATCCGTCCACGCCGCCGATCGTGGCGGATCGCGCGCAGCTCGAGCAGGTGGTGATCAATCTGTCGGTGAACGCGCGCGATGCCATGCCGGGGGGCGGACGGCTCGCGATCCGCGTGCAGGACGTCACGCTCACGCCCGCGCAGAGCGCCACGCTCGATGTGGCGCCCGGGCGTTACGCGTTGCTCGAAGTGGCCGACACCGGCAGCGGTGTGGACCTCGTGACCAAGTCGCGGATGTTCGAGCCGTTCTTCACGACCAAGGAAGTCGGTCGCGGCACGGGGCTCGGGCTGGCGATCGTCTACGGCGTCGTGCAGGAGATGAGCGGCGCCGTCGAGGTCGACAGCGAACTCGGGCACGGCACGACCTTCCGGATCTACATTCCGGCCGCCGACCACTAGGGATTTCACCCGATACTCACGCGAGCAGTCGCGTGGTACACCTCACTCCCCGGAGGTGCCGGATGCAAGTTACTCGGAAGCAACTCGTTCTTGCGGCCATTGGCGTCGTCGTACTCATGGGCATCACGGCTCGGATCACGTCGAACGACGGAGGTACGACGTCGAACACGCTCGCGGAGAAATCCACATCACCGTCGACGAAGCCGCCAGCGGAGCTGCCGACACTACCCATCACCGGCGGCGCCAATGTTCCGCCGGAGATCGCCCGTGCGGCCACCGGCATGGCGGTCAGTTCGATGATCTTCACGTTCTTCCATGAAAGCGGCCACATGCTGGTGAGTGAACTCAAGCTCCCGGTCACGGGCCCGCAGGAAGACGTGGTCGATGAGTTCGCGTCGTTCGTGCTTACGGAGGCGCTGAAGAGTGCCCCTGAGGACAACAAGGGCAACATCGCCGACATCATCTATGCCGGCGCGCTCTCATGGAAGTTCTCGGCGCAGGAATTTGCCGCCGGTGGCGCGAAGTTCCCGTACTACGACGAGCATCCGCCGGATGAACGGCGCTTCTACAGCGTGCTCTGCGTGGCGACGGCCGCAGATCCCCTGCGATTCATCGGTCGCGCCGTGGCCGATGGTGTGCCGCAGGCGCGACTCGAGAAGTGCGCGCGCGAGTACAAAGAAAAGTACGCCGCGTGGAACGAGCTGCTGAAGACGCACGAGCCGACGGCGAAGCAGCGCCGGGGCGGATTGCACAAGCTCACGATGGCCTACGGGCCGGTCGGCAGGGCCGAGTGGGGCGCGTTCGAGAACATCTACCGACAGGGACAGATCTTCCAGCCCATGTTCGACGCCCTCTCGTCGTCGGTCGTCTTGCCCGAGGACATCACGGTCAAGGCGCAGGGCTGCGATCAAGTGAATGCCTGGTGGTCGCCGCAGGACAAGACGATCACGCTCTGCCACGACCTCTTTCAGCACGAAGTCGACATGTTCGCGAAGGCGCTCGTCGCCGCCACGCGTAAGGCACAAGGCGCGGGCGGGGACACACCCGCGCCGGCCGGCGGTGGCGCGCCGGCGCCTCCGACGCCGCGCCCGGCCGGAGCGTCGCCCACCTCGCTGGCCGGAGTCTGGTCCTGCCAGGTGCTCGTCAATGGCATGAACGGGCAAGAGGAGATGCGGCTGAATCCAGACGCGTCCTTCCGCGTGCACGTCGTAACGGCCAATGGACAAGTGATGGATGCCTGGGGACGATGGAGCGTGCAGGGGAATGTGCTTCGCGCGGATTACGCGGGGCCGGCCGGCATTCCCACGCCCGAACTGATTCCGTTCTCGATGCCTTCGCCAACGGTGATGCAAACGTCGAGCTCGACGTGTCAGAAGATCGGGTAGCACCGCCGCGGTTTCGCGCGTGGCTTCCGTTTCATAGCGCCGTACACTTTCTCTGGCGCGAGCAGGTCGCGCCGGTGGCGCGCGCGGCTGCGTTCCTGCGTCGCGTGGTCGGGCTCGGTCTCGCCGAGACCGCATCGGTGTTGCTGGTCTGTGTCGCCGCGATGCTTGCTGCGCTCTCGTTCGCTCCCGCGGTGCCGCCTGGCGCGCAGGCGATGCTGCGCGCCGCCTCGCATCTGTCGCTCTTCGTGGTCGTGTGGTCTGCGAGCCTCGCCGCGGCCGCCGCGCAGCCGTCGCCGTGGCTCCTACTGGCGGTGGCGCCGTGGCTCGCGTTCTACCAACTCCTCTCGCTGAACGTGTGGGTCGGGACGCCGATTGTTGTGGCACCGACCCTCGTCGTTCTCGTGGCCGTGCATCGCTCGTTGCATGCGTGGTCGTCACGGGTCGGCGCTGCCGTGATCTGGCCCGGCGTGGCCGCGGCGTTCGCCTACGCGGCCGCCGTCGCTTCGGGGCTGCGACGTCTGCTCGGCTGGACGTCGACGGAGACGCAACTGGTCGTCGCCCTCACGGTGACCGTGCTCGGATGGACGGTGATGGCGCTGTTTTCGTCGCGTGCGAGCGAGAGCCAGCGCTATCGGCGTGTGTTCGTTGCGGCCGTGTTCGTGTTCGGCGGCGCGATGGCGCTTGCGGCGTATCGCGCGCTGCCGGTCACAGTCGATTGGACGCAGGCGATGGCCGGCGATTTCGCAGCGATCGTCGTCCTGCTCTGGATGTGGCTCGGTGGCCGCGCGGGCGCAGGCGCGCTGCACGCGGCCGAGTGGATGGGGCGACAGACCGTGCGGCTCGTGCCGCCAACTGGACGCATCGCGGCGATCGTGATCGTCGTCGTCGGCGTGTCCGCCATCGAACTCATGCAGTGGCTGCGCCCGAGCGGCGAGTTCGGCGCGCTGACGCGCGCGCCGCATGCCGTGCTTGGAGCCAGCATCGTGACGTGGCTGTTGTGGCAATGGGCGCGCGGTCGACGCGAAGTTCGCCTGGCCACGGACGCCGCCGTGTGGTGGGCGGTAGCGTGGCTGCTGCTCGAAGGGGCGAGCCGCGCCGTGCAGACCGTCGTCACGTCGCGGTCTGGGCTTGCGTTCTCGACGATGGCGGTGGTCGTGCTCGCCGCCGGTCTGGTACTTGAAGTGGGTGCGCTCGAGCGATCGTGGGCGACGATGCCGGACGCTCGCGTGCGACGCCAACTGGGATTGCTGGGCGCGAGCCTCGGCTGCGCCGTCCTGTTGTCGACGACCGCGGACGTGAACTGGGCCGGGACCCGCAGCCTCATGCTCCTGACCGGCCTGCTGCATCTGGCTCTTCCGGTCGCGATCGCCACGCGGTGGCAACAGCGGCGCGGCGAGACGCCGTTGCCCAATATCACGCGCGTGGCGCTGTTTGCGTCAGGCTACGCGGGTGGGTTGATCGTTTTGCTGATCGATCCCCGACGGGACGTCTGTTTGCTGGCCCTCGTGCCGGCACTGGTTGCCGCACTGGCGATTGTGCGCTGGCGCGCTGCGGCGCTGGGGCCCGCCGCCGGAACCCTGGCCGGCCTCCTGTTCGCGGCCGGCGCCGTGGCGGCGTGGATGATGCCGTATCCGCCGACGATTCCATTTTCGACTTTGCGGCCGTGGTCGGACGTGCTCACGCACTGGGGGCAGATCGGGAGGCCCCTCATGACCGCTCGACATCTCGGCGTGTTGGCCGTCGCTTGGATCATCGGCGGCGCGTGCGGCGCGGCGATCTTCAGCCACGCCGGTCAGCGCCCGCCGTCGGCAATGGTGCCGCGCTAGG
>CAYFLU010000152.1:0-8049 GCA_964343975.1 uncultured Solibacteraceae bacterium | reverse complement strand
GACGCCGCCGCTGCCTTCGAACTTCACTTCGCCCATCTCGGCCGGGCGCGGCGGCAGCAAGCCGCCGTCGAACCACACCATGCGCACCGGCGGTTTGCCGTCACGCGCCGCGAACTCGTAATACGTCGTCGTCGCGTCCGGATAGCTCACGCCGTTGAACGGCGTCGACACGGTTTCGATCGACGTCGGATGGCCGAGCTTCAACCCCCACACCGGATGATCGACGATGTGCGCGCCCATGTCGCCGAGGGCGCCCTGGCCCCAGTCGACCCAGCCGCGCCAGTTGAACGGGTGATAGATCGGGTGGTACTCAACTTCCTGTGCGCAGCCGAGAAAGAGATCCCAGTCGAGGCCCTTCGGCACGCGCGTGTTGACCTTCTTCATGAAGGCATCGCCGAGTCGCTTCATGATTTCCGGGTTGCCCCAGCCGAGCTTCTTCCAGTCGCCGTCGAATTCCTGCGGCCGCGGCACGCCCTGCGGCCAGTAGCCGAGCGGGCGGTTCGTCCACACGTGCACTTCGGTGATGTCGCCGATCACGCCGCTCGCGATGTAGTCCTGACCGCGGCGCGCGTCGTCCATCGAGTGGCCCTGATTGCCCATCTGCGTGATGAGCTTCGGATTGTCGGCGGCCTTCTTGGCGAGATAGCGCGCCTCGTGCACCGACCAGCACATCGGCTTCTGCACGTACACGTGCTTGCCGGCGGCCATCGCGGCCGAGGCGATCGGCGCGTGCATGTGATCGGGCGTGGCGACGATGACGCCGTCGATGTCTTTCTGTTTGGCCAGCATCTCGCGGTAATCCTCGTACCGCTTGAGGCGGGGCAGTTGTTCGTCGACGAAGCGCTGTACGCCCTGCCGCGACGGCATCGGCCGCCACTTGGCGTCGGCTTCGCGCTGGAGCTTTGACGGGCCCCAGTTTTCCCAATCGAGCGTGGCCGGTGCGGGGGCGGCCGGCGGCCGCGGCGCCGGTGCCGCACCGGGCGCGGGTGCCGGGCGCGGCTTGAGGGAGTCGCGCCAGGCCGCGAGGCGCTCGTCGGCCAGCGTCTTGTCCACGTCACAGATCGCGACGATGTTCTGACTCATCACCGCCTGCGCGTTCGACGCGCCCATGCCGTTGATGCCGACGACCGCGATATTCACGGTGTCGCTCGGCGGCGTGAGGCCCTGGCCGAGCACGTGACGCGGCACGATCGTGAGTCCGACCGCGGCAGTGGCGGCAGTGGCGATGAATTCCCGGCGTGTGGCGTCAGACATCGTGTGTCCCTCAGGAGCGCGCACATTATATATAGGGCGCTTGTGGAGAGACGGCCGGTCTTGCGAGTGGTCAGCCAGCTTCTACGCGATCGCGAGATCGAGCGCGATTGCGGCGGGACGTGTGAACGCGCGATCGGGCAGATGCAGGCGCTGTTCCGACGCCGAGATCGATTCGATGCGCAGCGTCGTCTTTCCGTCGAGCAGCTCGGCGTGCGCCACGCTCATCGCTTTGGGTAGCGTCACCTTCAGCGCGCGCGAGACCGGCACATTGCACACGATCGCGTAGTGCCGGCCGTCGGCGGCAGACTTCGTGAACCAGCCCCAGTCCTGCTTGGCGAGATCGGCACGGCCGCAGCCGTGGATGGCTGCGCCATTCACACGCATCCATGCGCCGATGTCGCGCACGAGCGCCTGTTCTTCACTGCGGATGCTGCCGTCACCCATCGGGCCGATGTTCAGCACGAAGTTGCCGTCATAGGCCACGCTCTGCGCCATCATCTCGATGAGCTCGTTCGCATCCTTGACGTGGCCCTTCCATTGCGACTGATAGCCCCACTGGTTCTCGGGCACGGTCATCACGCATTCCCAGTCGTTCTCAAGTGGGTGGTCGGGGAGTTTCCGTTCCCAGCCTTGCTCGTAGTCGCCCATGAGCTCGCCATTGGCGTCGAAGTGCCGCGCGCCGGTCTCGTCCGCGCGCAGGCGTGAGCCGATGACCAGCGCGGGATTGACCCCGCGGAGCTTCTGTTCGAGCTCGAACGTCCACGCGCCGTGGCTCTTGACCGATTCATCCCAGGGGCCATCGAACCAGAAGCCCTTGGTCTGCGGATACCGCTCGAGCAACTCGAGCAGCTGATTCGTGCAATAGCTCCAGAACCGCGCGAACGCGGCACGGTCCTCGTCAGTCGTGAGCGTGTATCGCCAGTCGGGGTGATGCCAGTCCAGGATCGAGTAATAGAGCATCACGTCGAGGCCGGCGGCGTCGCACGCGCGCACGTACTCGCCGAGAAAGTCGGCGCGGTAGGGCGTGGTGGCCACTGAGAAGTCCGTGAACCGGCTCGGCCACAGGCAGAAGCCCTCGTGGTGTTTCGTCGTGATGACGACGTAGCGCGCGCCCATGTCTTTGGCGAGCGCAGCCCAGCGGGCCGGCGCATCGTGAGACGGCTGAAACCGCGCGGTGAGCGCGTTGTACTCGGCGTCGCTGACCTTGGCGCTCTCTTTGATGAACTCCGCGGCGTAGTCGTAGTGACGGCCATTCCAGTCGCCACCGGCGAGCGAGTAGAGGCCGAAGTGGAGGATCTGGCCGAGGCGGTGGTTGCGCCACCGCGCCATCGCCGCATCGGTGCGCCGCCCCTTGCGCGTGGCGCCGAACTGCAGCGGCACGCGTGCCTTCGGTGTCTGAAGCACCGCCGGCACCGCCGCCAGCGCACTGAGCATGTCGCGTCGCGTCCACATGGCGCGACGAGAATACACTGGTGTGCCCGCGGCTGCGCGACTCGGGCATACTCACGTCATGGCCGACGCCCCGACCGCACCCGCCTGGCGCCGCGCGCTCACGCCGAACGTCGTACGGCTCGGGCTCGTGTCGTTCTTCGCCGACGTGTCGTCGGAGATGCTGTATCCGCTGATGCCGCTCTTCATCACGACCGTGCTCGGCGCGCCAGTGGCCGCGGTCGGCGTCATCGAAGGCGTGGCGGAATCGGTGGCCGCGCTGTTGAAAACCGTGTCGGGGCGCATCGCCGATCGCACCGGCCATCGCGTGCGGCTCGTCTTCACTGGCTATGCGCTGTCGGCCGCCGCCAAGCCGTTCATCGCGCTGGCCACAGCCTGGCCGGCCGTTCTCGGTGCGCGTGTCGCCGATCGCATCGGCAAAGGCCTGCGCGGCAGCCCGCGCGACGCCATCCTCGCTGACAGCGTCTCGTCGGACCTGCGCGGCGCCGCGTTCGGGTGGCACCGCGCGATGGACACCCTTGGCGCCGTCGTCGGTCCGTTGCTTGCCTTGGCGGCGCTCACCGCCCTCGATGGCGATCTCCGCCGAATCATCGTCTGGGCCGCCGTGCCCGGACTGATTGGCGCGCTGCTCGTGTTCACGGTGCGTGATCGTGAGCATGTGCCCGTGCCGGCCGGCGCTGCCGCCGTGCCCGCGTCATTGCCGTCGCCGTACTGGCGCTTCGTGATGGCGTGGCTGCCGTTCGTGCTCGTGAACTCGAGCGACGTGTTCCTGATCCTGCGCGCGAAGCAACTTGGATACTCGACAACAGGCGTTGTCCTGGCGTACACGCTCTACAACGTCACGTATTCGCTCGCGAGCGTGCCACTTGGCGCGCTGTCCGATCGGATCGGCCGTCGCGCCGTGCTCGTGTCTGGCCTCGTGGTGTTTGCCGGCGTGTATGCCGGCTTTGCGCTCGCGTCTGCGCCGTGGCACGTCGCTGCGCTCTTTGCGGTGTACGGGCTCTACATCGCCGCCACCGACGGCGTCAGCAAGGCCTGCGTCGTCGACCTCGTGCCGAAGGCGCAACGCGCCACCGCGATCGGTGCACTCGGTACGGTGACCGGCTTCGGCACGCTCGCCGCCAGCGCCATCGCCGGGCTGCTGTGGGATCACATCGGCGCCCCCGCGCCCTTCGTCGTGGGGGCCGTCGGTGCCCTCGTGTCGGCCGTGGCACTCACCGTCGCCTGGCCGTCCGAGGCCTAACTTCTAACTTCCCACTTTCCCCTTCTACTTCTTTCTTCCCACTTCTTCCTTCCCACTTGCAACGTCAGTGAGCCGTCTCTGCGCCTTGTACTGCTCGAGCTCGTCGAGTGACGTCGGCCAGTCTTCGCGGAGGAGTCGGGACAGCGCGCGATCGGCGAGCAACTTGCCGCCGGTCTGGCAGGTGGGGCAGTAGTCGACTTCGTTGGTGGCGTAGCGAATCCGTTGCACGGGCGTGGCGCACACCGGGCACGGCGCGCCGAATTTGCCGTGCACCGCCATCTCCTCCCGAAATGCCGTGACCTTTTCCGGGAAGCGCTCCCCGTGTTCGGCGATCAACGCGTCTCGCCATCGGGTGAGCACGGCCACGGCGGCGGTGTGCAGCCGCGCGATCTCATCGTCGCTGAGCCGTGATGTGAGTGCCATCGGGGAGAGGCGCGCCGCGTGCAGGATCTCGTCGGAGTACGCGTTGCCGATGCCATCGAGTAGGCGTGGATCCGTGAGCGCGCGCTTGAGCGTGTGATTCTCCGAGCGCAGTACCGCCGCGAAGGCGTCTGGCGTCGCCGTGAGGACATCGAGGCCGCCAGGATCGAGTGCCGCCAATCCCTCCTCGCCAGCGACGACATGCAACGAGGCGCGGCGCTTCGAACCGGCTTCCGTCAGTAAGAGTGTGCCAGTGGAGAAGTCGAAGGCCGCGAGTCCGATCTTGCCGGGCACCGCCGCGCCGGCCGGCTTCCATCGAAATCGGCCCGCGATCATCAGGTGAATGACGATGGCGAGGCCGTCCGTGAGATGCCACACGATGCGCTTACCCAGTCGCGACACGCGGGTGACGGTTCGGCCGGCGACCGCCGCGAGCGGCGGATCCACGCTGCGCAGGAGAAACGGCCCCACGAGCCGCACGCGTTGCAGTTCGGCGCCGACGATGCGGGACCGGAGCGCGTGGAGATAGAGCTCGACGTCGGGCAACTCGGGCATCGGTGGCGCAGGGTAGCACGCCAGCTGATGGATAATGACCGGCGGTGAATCGCGTCGCGCCGGCGTTGTGGGTGATCTATCTGCTTGTGCCCGTCGAAGGGTGGGGCCTCCTGTCGGGGCGTCCCCTGTCGGCGCTGAGCGCCGCCGCGCTCGTCGCCGTGCTCTGGTTGTGGTTCGTGCAGCGGCCGTGGCGGTGGGGGGCGCTGGCGATCGCGGCGTTGGCGGTGAAGTTGTCCCTCGGCACGCTGGCGCTCGCGCCGCACGGGTTCGCCGCGCAGTATTTCGCCAATGCCACATTCTCCGGCGCAGCAGAACTCGGCACGGAGCCCACCGAACGCGACGCGACGCGCACCGACCGGCGTCTCGACTTCGGCGCTGCACGTGACACTGATCTGCCGATGGCGTTCTTCAACGACATTCAGCGATTCAATTTCTACCTGCCGACGGATCCCGATCGCGCGACCTTGCCGGTGTCGGTGAAGTGGGACGGCTGGCTCGATGTGCCGTACGACACGCTGAAGCGCGTCTACGTGCGCGGCGCGGCCAAGGGGCAGGCGCAGGTCGCGGTGGGTGGGTCCGAGCCGTTCACGGTGGCGCTGACGGGCGAGACCGCGACGGGATTCATCCGGTTGCGCGCCGGACTGCAGACGCTGCACGTCACCCTCACGTTGCCGCAAGGCGCGCCGCGCGAATTTTCCGCCGGCTGGATGGTCAACGGCGAACCGCGCCCGTTCGATGAGGCGTTCGTCTACCGGCGGGCGCCGAAGCCGGCGCGCATCGTGACGGATCGGTGGGTGCGGCCCGCGAGTGTCGGCATCGACGCGGCGTTGCTGTTGCTGTTGTGCGTGGCGATCGGGTGGCAGATGGTGCGCCTGGCGCAGCGCCTCTGGGTCGCGCCGGTCGTGCGGGATGTGGCGGCCGTGCTCTTGGTGATCGTCGGCGTCGATGCGTTGCGCGGCAACCTGCCGGCGTGGGGCCGCATGTTCGTCCTGTCGGGCGGCGACGACTGGTTGACGTACGAAACGCTCGCGCGTGACATCGGACTGCACGGGCTCTGGATGCTGAAGGGCGCCACGCTCGGGCACGGGCAGCCGTTCTACTTCCAGCCGCTCTATCCGTATTTCGTCGCCGGCGTGCATTGGCTCTTCGGCGACGCCCTGATCGGCGTGTTCTTCGTGCAGCGGCTTCTCCTCGGCGTCGTCCTGATCGCGCTGTGGCGTCTCACCGCGCGTGCCTTCGGCGAGCGCGTCGGCGCGCTGGGGCTGGTCGTTGGCGCCGTCGTGATCTTCGAGAAACTCGCGCCGCTGACCGGACTCGTGTTGAGCGAACTGCTCTACATTCCGCTCGTGTGCGTGTGGGTGTGGCTGCTCGTGCGGCTGGCCACCGATCCGGCGCCATCGCTCGGCGTGGCAGCGCTCACGGGCGCCGTGGGCGGCTTCGCGACGCTCGCGCGCTCGCCGTTGATGGCGGCCTGGGTGCTGGTACTGCCGTTGCTCCTCATCGCGCTTTGGCGGAGCGGGCGCGCGTGGCGTTCGGCGCTGGTGGTCGCCGTGTGCCTCACGGCGGTGACAGGGCTCGCGACCTACCGGAACTGGCGAGTCTCCGGGACGCCCGTGCTCGTGGCATCGAGCGGCGGCATCAACTTTTATCTCGGCAACCTGCCGCCGAAGCCGATCGTGATTCCGGAGGCGCACAAAGCGTCCTACGCGCGGTGGGGCATCGACGCCAATGCGCAGACGGCGGTGGAGTTTGCCCGACAGATGCCGCGCGCGTTCTTTGACGGCTGGATCAAGAAGGCGCAGTTCACGCTCGGCTGGTACGACGCGATCGATCCCGCGCTCGGCCGGTCGATGTTCTTCATGGTCGTGTGGATGTTGGGCGCCCTTGGAGTGGCATTGATGCTCGTGGGGGCGTTCGGCGCACCGCGGTTCTCCGCGACGCGGCTCTTGCCGCTGGCGGTGGCGCTCAGCCACTTCGCGATTCTCGTGGTCATCTTCCCGACGCAAGGCGATCGCCTGTTGCTGCCGTTCTATCTGCTGCTCGTTCCGTATCTGGCGGTCGTCGGCGATGCCGTCCAGCGTGCCGTGCGGCGTGTGCCGCCCGGTGCAACGATCGTGGCGCTCGTGATCGCCGCTGGCGCCGGCGCAGGCTGCGCGGTCAAGCCCGACAAAGACATCGCGGAGGCGCGCGCGGCATTGGATGCGGCGGCCGCGGCAGGTGGCGATCGCTTCTCGGCGGCGATGGCGCGCGCCCGCGAGGCGCAGGCCGCGCTCGACGCGGAGCTCCAGCGCCAGTCGCGCGCGTGGATCAAGCGCTTCGAGCGCGTCGATGACCTTGCCGTCACCGTGCAGGGTGAAGCCGCGACCGTGCTCGCCACAGCGGCCGACGGCCGCGCGCGACTGGTGGACGACGCACAGGCCGGACGCGCGACCGAGAGCGACAACCTGTTTCAGAACGGCACGTTCGCGCGTGGCCTCGACGGCTGGAGCGTGCATCCGCAAGCGGATGCCACCGTGCGTGTGGAGCCTGGCGCCGAGCCGGTGTGGCACGCGACGTGGCGCAAAGGGAACTGGAGCACGATCTATCAAGAGCAGCTGCTCCAGCCGGACACGGTCTACATCTATCAAGCGTGGATCAAGACCACGGCGCCGATCGTCGCGCTCTACTGGCAGAGCGAGATCGGCCGGTTTTTCAACATCGAGACGTCCTACCCCCAGTGGACGCGCGTGCGCTACGTGTTCGTCACGCCGCACTGGAACGGCCAGCCGTATCGCGTCGGATTCAATCCGGTGTTGATGAAAGGCGCCGGCGACGTCTGGCTGCGCGACCTCCGCTTGACCGAAGCCCGCAGCCCGCGCTGACGGCGGTGCCGTTTCACGCGTGTCCGTTACGCCCGCGCGTCGTGGGCGTGCGCCGGCAAATACACCGTGAACGTGCTGCCGCGCCCCAGCTGGCTCTCGAGGCCGAACGCCCCGCCGTGCTGTGCCACGAGGCCGAGCGCGGTGGCGAGGCCGACGCCGCGGCTCCCGTCGTTGGCCTTGGTCGTGAAGAATGGCTCGAAGATGTGCGGACGCGCGGCGTCGTCGATGCCTCTGCCGGTGTCGGCCACTACCAAGGCGACGTAGGAT
>CAYFLU010000151.1:6231-8179 GCA_964343975.1 uncultured Solibacteraceae bacterium | reverse complement strand
AAGTGTTTCTGCAGGCGAAGGCCGACGACGACTACGGCGTGCGCGGTTTGAAGCTCGTGTATTCCGTGAACGGCGGTCCGGAGAAGAGCGTGGATCTGTACTCGCCGTCCGGCAAGGCGCTGAGCGAAGTCACCGCCGGGCACACGCTGTATCTCGAAGAGCTTGGCGTGAAGCCGGGCGACTCGGTGAGCTACTACGCGGAAGTGACCGACACGGACATCGTGAGCGGGCCGAAGACATCGAAGAGCGACATCTACTTCATCGAAGTGGATCCGTTCAATCGCACGTTCCGCCAGGCGCAGTCGCAGCAGCAGGGCCAGGGGCAAGGGCAGGGACAGCAACAGCAGCGCGGCTCGCTGGCGCAGCAGCAGAAGGAAATCATCGCGGCCACGTTCAATGCGGATCGCGATGCGAAGCTGAACGGCGCTGACAAGACGAAGGAAGCGCTCGTCGTGATCCGCCTGCAGCAGGACAAACTGCGCGGGCAGGTCGAGGAGTTGATCGGGCAGATGGTGCAGCGTCTGCAGGGCAACGACGAGTTCAAGAAGATCGCCGACACGCTCGTAAAGGCGATCGAGCCGATGAAGCAGGCCGGTGTGGAGCTCGATGCGCAGCGCGCGAAGCAAGCGCTCACGCCCGAGCAGAAGGCGTATCAGCTGTTGCAGGAGGCCGAGCAGAAGTACGAACTGCAGGTGATGCGTCAGCAACAGCAGGGCGGCGGCGGTGGCGGCGGCGGTCAGCAGAATGCCATGTCGGAGGATCTGGCGGATCTCTTCCAGATGCAGCTCGACAAGATGGCGAACCAGTACGAGACGCAGCAGCAGGCGCAGTCGCAGCAGCAACAGCAGGCCGACCAGAAGGTCGATGAGCTGGCCGAGAAGATGAAGGAGCTGGCGCGCCGGCAGCAGCAGGAAGCCGAGCGGCAGCGTCGCGCGCAGCAGCAGGGCAACCGCGCCACGCAGGGCGGGCAGGGCCAGCGGCAGCTCGCCGACGAGATGGAGCAGATGGCGCGGCAGCTGCAGCAGCTGAGCCGCGAGCAGCAGCGCCAGCAACAGCAGCGCGATGACCTGTCGCGCGCGGCGCAGCAGATGCAGTCGGCGGCGAACCAGATGCGGCAGTCGGCGGCCAATCAGCAGGCCGACGGCGGCGCGCAGGCGCAGCAGGCGCTGCAGCAGATGCAGGAAGCCGCGCGGCAGCTGCAGAACGCGCAGCAGAGCCGGCCGCAGCGCGATCTGGCGAATGCGGCGCAGCAGGCCAATCGCCTGGCGCAGCAGCAGAAGGACATTCAGCAGCAGACGCGCAATCTGAATCAGAACGGCGCGGGCACGCAGGATCGTCAGCAGCGCGCGCAGCAGCTGGCCGAGCAGAAGGCGCAGATGACCGATCAGGTCAATCAGCTGCAGCAGCAGCTCGACAAGCTCGCCACCGACACGCGCGCGAGCGACAAGGACACGTCACGCCGCGTGGCGGATGCGGCGTCGGCGCTCCGCGACAACCGCGTGAAGGACAAGATCGACTACACGCGCGGCACGCTGCAGAACCAGGGACAGACGACGCAGGCGTACGAAGACGAGATCGGGAAGAACCTCGAGGACGTGCGTCAGCGCGTGGCGGATGCGCAGTCGGGGCAGGGCCGTCAGCAACAGCAGAACGCGCAGCAGCGCGCGCTCGGGCAGGCGAGCGATCTTCTGCGCAACATCCAGTCGCTGCAGGACCGGATGCAGCAGGCGCAGCAGGGTGATCAGGGCCAACAGGGCGATCAGCAGCAGGGTCAGCAGGGCCAGCAGGGGCAGCAAGGTCAGCAGGGGCAGCAAGGTCAGCAGGGTCAGCAGGGTCAGCAAGGCCAGCAAGGCCAGCAGGGTCAGCGAGGTCAGCAGGGTCAGCAGGGTCAGCAGGGCCAGCAAGGCCAGCAGGGTCAGCGAGGTCAGCAGGGCCAGCAGGGTCAGCA
>CAYFLU010000151.1:0-6131 GCA_964343975.1 uncultured Solibacteraceae bacterium | reverse complement strand
GGTCAGCAAGGCCAGCAAGGTCAGCAAGGTCAGCAAGGCCAGCAGGGGCAGCAGGGCCAACAAGGTCAGCAGGGTCAGCAAGGCCAGGGTGGTCAGCAGGGCGGACGTCAGCAGGGCATGACGAACGGACCGGCGCGTGGTGTGAATGCGGGCGCGGATTCGCGGATGCAGGCGGGCCGGCAGTATGGCCAGCAGCAGGCGCGGCAGTTTGCGAACGAGGCGCAACAGGCGGCGCAGGATGCGCAGGGCTTGCGTCAGGCGCTGCAGAACGCGGCCGCGTCGAAGGACGATCTGGCCGCGCTCGAGCAGGTGCTGAACAACCTCAAGAGCCTCGGCCAGACCAACGCCTACAACGATCCGGAAGTGACGAAGCAGCTCGCGACCAAGGCGCTCGACAATCTCCAGACCGTGGAGTTCAACCTGCGCAAGAAGGTCGAGAAGAGCAACCAGCTCTTCCTCAACGGCTCCGATCAGGTGCCACCGGCGTTCCGCGGCTCGGTGGAGGAGTACTACCGCTCGCTCGCCAAGAAGGGCGGCGGGGGCGAGGTCATCAAGTAACACCCGGCGTGGCACGACAGGGAGGGCCTTCGGGCCCTTCTTGCCTTTGGTCTTACATCATGTAAGACTCTGGCCATGCTCGCCCGTTCCGAGTCCGTCATCCTCGATCTGCTCGCCGCGCGCGGCGCCTGTTACGGTCTTCAGCTCGTGGAGGCCTCGGGCGGCATCCTCAAGCGCGGCGGGATCTACGTCACGCTCGGCCGCATGGAAGAGAAGGGGCTGGTCACCTCCGCCCCCGGCGAGGGCGGCCGCCGCTTGTACGAGCCGACCGCGCTCGGCCTCCGCTCGCTCGTGGCGGTGCGGATCCTGCACGGCGACCTGCCGTTGGGGGCGAAGGCATGAGCCTCACGGCGCCGCATCACACCCCCGCTCAGGTCCTCGCGCAGACGTGGGCGGATGGCAAACATGGCGTGATGAGGTAGCAGTGCCGTCCCACGCCACCTGATGTAGACTCTCCGGTGCACGGCTCCTTGGAGGTTCGCCATGGCTGACGGCACCGACGCTCCGAAAGACCTCATCGGCTTTCTCGAATACCACCTCGTCACCAACGCGCCGTTTCAGCTGCCGGACGGCGTGCGCACCGTGCTCGCGGCCATCGTGCCGTGGTTGGTGCTGCTGGGTACGGTGCTCGCCGTGCCCGGGATTCTGATCATGCTCGGGATCGGCACATTCGCGGTGCCGTTCGGGGTGGCCTACGTCCCCGGATTGGGCATCGCCACGATTGCGGCGATCGCCGGTTTCGTGCTGAATGCGCTCGCGCTGCCTGGGCTCTTCGGCCGCGGGATGGCGGGATGGACGTGGATCTTCTACGGTGAGCTCGTGTCGATCGCGTCGAGCCTGCTGCGCGGCGCCGTCGTGTCGGCCGTGATCGGTGGGCTGATCGGCCTCTACCTGCTGTTCCAGATCAAGCGCGAGTACCGCTAGCGCTTGTAGAGATCCTCTAACGTTTGTAGAGATCCTTGAAGTGATCGGCCAGCGCCCGGACCTTCGGCGCGTCGTACATCATGATGTACGGCTCGGTCGGATGGAGCGTGGCGTAATCCTGGTGGTAGTCCTCGGCCGGATAGAAGCCGTTGTAGTCCACCACCTGCGTGGCGATCGGTGACGGAAACACCGCGCCGCCATCGAGTTGCTCGATGTAGGCCGTCGCCACTTTACGCTGCTCGGGATTGAGCACGAAAAGCGCCGAGCGATACTGCGTGCCCTGATCGGGCCCCTGCTGATTCAGCTGCGTGGGATCGTGCGCCACCGCGAAGAAGATCCGCAGCAGCGTGCCGTAGGTGACCTTCGACGCGTCGTACACCACCTGCACGCTCTCGGCGTGCCCGGTGTTGCCCGTGCCGACCATCTCGTAATGCGCGGTGGCCTCGTCGCCACCGGCGTAGCCCGACGTCGCCTGAATCACGCCGCGCACGTGCTGAAACACCGCCTGCACGCCCCAGAAACAGCCACCCGCAAACACCGCCACCTTCTGGTCCGGCTTCGGCGACAGCACGTCGTCTACGGCCGGCGGCGGCACCGGCGGCACGTGCGCCGCGACGACCGACGAGCAGCCAGCCACGAGGGCGGCCGCGCACACGAGCACTGAAGCACGAGTGAGGAGTGACGCGAGAGTCATGAGGTTGGGGCCGTGCGTCGATCCTACCGCCCGGCACCGCTGCGCGCCAGTCCCATCGCCACAGAGGTGAACTCGTTGCCCGAGCGCAGCTTCGAGGCCCCGAACTGTTGCTGGAAGAGCCGGCGCACGGCGGGCACGAACGACGAGCCGCCAGTGAGAAACACCGCGTCGACATCCTCGGCGGCCGTGCCTGACGATGTGAGGAGGCCGTCGACGCAGTTGGCGATCGCGTCGAGCTCTTCTTCAATCCACTCTTCGAACGACCGGCGTTCCACGGTTTCATGGAGGGCGAGATCGCCGTCGCGGAACTCGAACTCGGCGCGATTCCACGACGACAACTCGGTCTTGAGCTTCTGCACGGCGCGGTGCAGCTGATATCCGAGGTCGTTGCGGATCAGGTGGAGCAGGTAGCCGATCTTCTGCGGTTCCACCGCCTGCGCCTTGATCCGCTCGAGCTGCTCGAGTGTGTCGCTGGCCTTGAGGAACGACAGGTGATGCCAGCGCTCGAGGCTCGCGTACGGCCACGTCGGGAGCGGCAGCAGCTTCTCCATCGACTTGAACTTGCCGCGCGAGCCGAGCGCCGGCGACACGAGGTGGCGCACGATCTGCGCGTCGAACGCATCGCCCGCCAGGCCGACGCCGGCGTTGCCGATGAGGTCGGCGCTCGTGCGCCCGCGCGCGCGCACGGACGGCCCCACGCGGATGAGCGAGAAGTCGCTCGTGCCTCCGCCGAAGTCGCCGATCAGGATCAGCTCGTCATGGTCGAGCGTGCTCTCGTACTGATGCGCGGCCGCGACCGGTTCCATCTCGAAGCGGATGTCGTCGAAGCCGCCGAGCTGGAAGGCGAGCGCGAGCCGCCGTTCGGCGTGGCGATCGTCTTCCTCCGAGTCGGCGCTCACGAACCGCACCGGGCGCCCGACGGTCGCCGAGCGGATGTCCATGCCGAACTGCCGCGACGCTTCCACGCGCACGTCCGTGAGGATGCGCCCGATGAGCTCTTCCACCGTGCGGCGCTTCTCGAACACCTGCGTGCTCTCCATGCTGCGCATGGCGAGAAACGACTTCAGCGATTGAATGAGGCGGCCGGGATGGTCGGCCACGAGGTAGTGCTCGATGCCGGCCGGGCCGGTCCAGCACTGCGTGACGGGCGGCGTCGGCGGCCGCACCGGCTCCTGCTCGAAGTAGAGCAGCGAGCGGTAGGCGTCGGTGATTTTGCCGAGAAACGGAAACTCCGCGAGCTGCACCGTGCCGTCGTCGCGCACGGCGGCGATGGACGTGTTCGTGGTGCCGAAGTCGATGCCGACCGAGGGAGCCAGAGCGCGGGCCGTGCTATTGCTTCGCGGCGTTCTGCGCCTGCGCGCGCGCGAGCTTGCCGACGCGTTCGACCTGCGCATCCGTGAGCGACTCGTACACCGGAATCTGCACGGCCGTCATCGCCTTCGCGGCGCCCGGCGAGGCCACGCCCTTCCAGCCGAAGAGCGGCATCTCCGTGCAGTGATCGACGTGCATCGGCGCGGCATCGACGCCGCGGCGGATGCACCCCGCCACGAAATTCGTGTGGTTCGGGATGTACGGGCAGTACTGGTAGTAGACGTGCGTGCGGCCCTCGGGAATGCTCGGGATCGTCACGCCCGGGATGTCGCCGAGCATCTGGTCGAAGAACTTCGCATGCTGGCGCGTGCGGTCGATGAAATTCGGCAGGTTCTTGAGCCCGGCGTAGCCGAGCGCGGCCTGCACGTTCGAGAACTTGCCGCGGTAGTGCATCGGCAGCGGATCGAGCGACCGCACCTTTTCCCAGAGCTTCTCTTCGGGCTTCGCGCCGATCCACGACGCCGTCCACCAGATCGGGAACAGCGTGAACGTGAAGCCGGCCGGACGGATCGCGAAGTTCTGCCAGAGGCCGGCGCGGAGGATGCCTTCCACGCGCTTCTCACTCGGGCGCTCTTCGGCGTCGGCCATGGCCGCCACCTTCTTCATCAGGTCCGCGTCGCGCGTCCACGCGAGGCCGCCGCCAAACGTGTTGAGCGGCTTGAACGCCTGGAAGCTGAAGAAGCTCGCGTCGCCGAACGTGCCCGTCATCTGACCCTTGTAGGTCGCGCCGAGCGAGTGGGCGCAGTCTTCGATCACCTTCAGGTTGTGCTTCTTGGCCAGCGCCATGATCGGATCCATGTCGCAGGGCAGGCCGTACAGATGCGTCGGCAGGATCGCGCGCGTGTTCGGCGTGATCGCCTTCTCGATGGCGGCCGGATCGATCGTGAACGTGTAGGGATCAACGTCGGCGAACACGGGCACGAGGCCCGCCACGCGCGTGATCTCCGGCACGACCCAGAACGTCAGCGCCGGGCAGATGATCTCGGAGCCCTTCGGCAGATCGAGGGCCTTCAGGATGAAGTAGAGCGCCGTGCGGCCGTATTCCGTCGAGCACGTCTTGACGTAGCCCGAGTCGAGCACCCGCGCGAATTCCTGTTCGAAGGCCTCGATGAACGGGCCTTCAACGAGCTGTCCCTTCCGGCGGCAGTCGTCGATGATCTCCGACGCGTTCGGGACCATCCGCATGCCGAAACGTGAAATTGCCATAGCTGGGGAGTGAGCTCCTCTAACGAACGTGTGGCATAGGCGGTACTCCCGCCCAGCCGCACACAATCATACGACACCCTTCAGGATCAATGAGATCCCGTTCGGGATATTAACGGTGGTCAGCGACCCACATTAACGCCCGTTCGGCCAGCGCATCGATCGCCGACGAGGGCACCGTGAAGTGGTTGCCGATGATGGAGAAGACGATCCGCTCCCCGGACTTGGTTTCCAGGTAGCCAGAGAGTGAACGTACATTCGAAATGGTGCCGGTCTTGGCCTGCACGTGCCCGTCGAGCCAGGTGTTCTTCATCCGGCCGCTCAGGGTGCCGTCGTGGGCCGCCACCGGCAGCGAGGCCGCGAAGGGGCCGCGCAGGGTGTCGTTCTTCCACATGCGGGTCAGCAGGGCCACCAGGAGGTCTGACGTGACGTAGTCGTACCGCGACAGGCCCGACCCATCCCGCATCACCAGCCCATCGTCGGGGATGCCCCAGGCCGTGAGCGTTTCCTTGACCGCCGCCCGACCCGCCGCCGCCGATCCGTCACCCTTCAGGACCCGTCCGAGCGTCTTGAAGAGCGTTTCGGCGATGTAGTTCTGGCTTTCCTTCATGAAATACGGCCCGATCACGCTGAGCGGCGGTGACACACGCTTGGCGATGGGGCGGCGCGTGCCGGCCGGTGCGGCCGGCAGGTCGTCGAGATCCGCGACGCCGTCGCGGACCATGATGCCGTGCTCTTCGAGGCCCGCGCGGAGCGCTTCAACGAAGAAGAGGGTGGGGTTGTCGATGGCCACCGTCTGGACCACCGGAACGGCGCCGACCGGCATCGTGCCCGTCACGACGAGCGTCGGCTGACCGAACAGGCGATCGAAACTGACGGAGCCCCGCAGCCGGGCGTCCGCCGCGGCACTGGCCGGGCGCGCCTGCGTCGTCACGCGGTTCACCACGCGGAGGCCGTGTCCCTGCGCGGGCGAGAGCTCCACCTTGGCGGGGGCGCCCGCGGTGTCGCCGGCGGTGACGCGCGCCACCACCTGATTCTCGTTGTAGCTGAGCCCGCCGATCGGCGCGCTGTAGCCGAAGACCGTGTCGTCCCACGACCAGCCCATGCCGAGCGTGTCGTCATCGAAGTACGAGTCGTCGCCGATGATGCGGCCGTTCACGCGCTTGATGCCGGCGGCTTTCACCGCGGCCGCCCATTCAGCCATCAGCGGCGCCGGGCCGCCGTCGTTGGTGACGATCGTCGGGTCGCCGCCGCCGGTCACGATGAGGTCGCCGTTCAGCACGCCATCGGTGATGGTGCCGACCGCCTCGAGCTTCGTCTCGTAGGTGAAGTTCCAGCCGAGCTTCTCGGCGGCGATCGTCATCGTGACGATCTTCATGTT
>CAYFLU010000150.1:0-8188 GCA_964343975.1 uncultured Solibacteraceae bacterium | reverse complement strand
CACCTGACTCGACGGCATCCCGCTCATCTCGGCGTAGGCGGCGCGATCGAACAGCACGAGCGGGTCATCGGGCAGCACATCGGCGGCGACCCGCAACAGGTTCTGCGCTTCGGCGAACTGGCGGCGAGACATGAGGAACGCAGTCGTCGCGTGGATCCAGCGCGCGACGAATGCCGCGTCGTATCGCTTCGCGGTTTTGAGCAGGCCGCGCACCACCGCCCAGTTCCAGTTCGGCGACATCGAGCCGACGATCTCGCCGTCGCGTTCGAGCGCGATCATCGGCGCGGCGACGACGCGCCCGTTCACGAGCGACGGCCGTCGGCCTTCCGGCGGGACGAGATCAGGGCTCTGCAGCGCCATGATGGCCGCATCGCCATGGAGCAACACCATCCGCCGCCAGAACGCCGCGATGCCGGTGGTCCGCGCAATGTCGGCGCCAAGATCAGCGATGCGCTTCTCGTTGCCGTCGCTGACGCGCACGGGGCCCGCGATCGCGTCGAGCAGGAGCGGCAGCCCCTCGTCGACTTCCGCGCGCCGCTCCGGCGACAGGCTCAGTTGCCGCGTCAGCGCATCGTCCACCCGCCCTGGGCAGTGCTCGAGCACTGCCCGTGCCCAGCCGGTGACTTCGAGCACGGTCACGGGGGTGATGTCATTACGGCGCGCCGCGGCCTGTCCAGCGCCAAGCGCGACGAGCACGACAGGCACGATCGCCACCGCCAACGCGCGCCCGGTCATCGCACGACGAAGCCGCTCTCGCTCGTGGCCACGCGGCGGCCGTCGGTCGCCGTCACACGCAATCGATACGCACCGCGACCGAGACCCGCGAGCAGCAGCGACAGGCTCACCTTCCCGGGCGCGTCTTTGGCCACGGCCTTGTCGAACGCCATGAGCGCCGTGTTGTCGGCCGCCAGCACCGTCAGCGTGACAGACACAGGCACGCCCTCGTCGCGTCGCGCCACTTCGAAATACACGCGCAGGGTGTCCGTGTGATCGAACTCGCGATCGAGTGTCGGCTCGAACGGCAGCGGATTGATGTTGTTCTGCGCGCGCTCCTGCGCCGGCGGCAGCGGCGCCTCATTGCCGTTCGACGCACTGATCCCTCCGCGCGACGGCGCCGGCACGAACCGCGTCCGCGTGCGGCCCACCGCCACGCGCGTGCCATCGGCATAGCCGAGCGCAATCGGCGTCACGGCCAGTTCGGCCTTCGAGTAGTCGGGCACGACGATGTCGAGGTAGACGCTGCCGCCCTTGTCGAGCTTCTTGCTGAGCGCGGATGCCCGCAGTTGGTAGCGGCCCGGGTTCAGCTCGATCGTCATCGGGATCTGATACGTCACCGTGTCGGGCTCGGGCTTGGAGGCGTCGCGGGCCGAGAGCGTAAAGCTGGCCGCGCGGCCTTCGCGCTCGGTGACCTTGGCTTTCTTCTCGTCGATGACCATCACCTGATACGTCACGTCGTCGCGCAGCTTGGCGTCCGATTCCTTCATCTGCCCGACCGGCGCCGTGATCACGAGCGCCACGCTCACTTTGGATTTCTTGTCGATGCCGGCGAGCGGCTGCGCCGTGAGATGCATCGGGAGGTCGCTGCGCGGCATGACGCTCGTCGCGAGCTCGAGGAGTGGATCCTTCGATTTGAGTGGAGGCGGCGGTGCATCCACCGTAAAGCCACGCCGAAATCGAATCGTGTACTCCGGATGCGCCGGCACCGTAAGTCCCACGACGTGTGTGGCCTTCGGGTTGCTGGTGTCGGTGGGATAAAACCCGAGCAGGTAGTAGTGGTCGAGGTCGTCGAGGATGCGATTGACCCCGCCGGTGAAGTCGTTCGTGTCGGTGATTGCGAAGCCACCCGCGGCCTCTGTCGTCAGTCGCAGTTGCTCCTGCGCCAACCGCACCGGATTTTCCCAGGCGAACTGCGAGTCTTCCCGGCTCGCGACCCGCTCTGCCGGGCCGGGGATGTCGACCGGGTTGTTGCACACCGCACAGTCGGGCGGCGGCCACGACTCGAGCATCATGTCCTCAGGACGGACCTTGCCGCGCGGATCAATGGCGTAGAGCGCCACGTTGGCGCGACGCAGCATGTCGAAGCTGTCGCGCGTGGCATCCATCCCGGCGGCCGTCATCGTGCGATTCGTCGGCAGGGCCGACGACTGCGCCCCCTGACTCACCATCTCGACGAGGTGTGAGGCGCCACCACCGGCAAACGCCGCGTCGATCGACATGCCCTCGGAAAGGATGACAAACGCCTTCCGCCGCTGATCCTCACGCACGAGCATGGTCGCGGCATCCTGCAGCGTCTTCAAATACTGCAGGTTGTCCTCGTACTCCTGCAGGAGCGCCTTCTGCGCGGTGTTCATGGCATCGAACTTCTTGGCCATGAACTTCGGATCTTCCGGGTCGACGTAGGCGGCGGTTTGCTTCAAGAACCCCTGATGCGGCCGTCGAAACGACTGTCGGGCCGTCATCCCGTCGATCGCCGCCAACAACTCCGACCGGTCCTGCGTGACCTGCGTGCCGCCTTCACGGCTCGTGAAGATCACCGCCATCGACGCTTGCGCGCCGAGTTTCATCACCACGTCCCGCGCGATGGCTTTCGCTTGATCGACGCGGCCCTTCCAGATGTGCAGATCGTCGATGACCAGCAGCACGAGACGGTCGGCCTGCACCGTCGTGTTCGTCGCCACGTCGAGCTTGAGCGTCGGCGGCAACCGCAAGGCCCCCATGCCACTCGTCGGACGCTCGTGCGACACCTCATTGAAATTCGCGATGGCCTGAGGCTTCTTGCCGTCGGTCAGCGCAAAATCGCTGGCTTTGAGGCCGCGCACGGCATTGCCGTCCTTGTCGACGACGACCGCGTCGACGCTGATGAGCTCGATGGTCGACCGGAATGTCGGCTGCTGCGCCACGAGACCCGCCGCGGAGCACAGCAGCACTAGCGCGATCGGCAGTGCGATGCGTCGTCGCATGTTCAGTTTCTCCCCACAGGCGCTGGCAGGGGGGAGTGTAGCAGAGGAGCCCTGCCGCAACACCGGCAACACGGCGCGGCGACGGCGGTGGCATCATGGGCAGATGAAGCGTCTTGCGCTCACCGCCGCCTTGCTCGCCTGCGTGTTCCTGACCTCGGCCCGCACCGAGGAAGGCATGTATCCCGTCAACGATCTCGCCCGCCTGAACCTCAAGGCCAAGGGTCTGCAGATCGACACGAGCGAGATCTACAACCCGAACGGCACGAGCCTCGTGCAGGCCATGGTCAACATCCCCGGCTGCTCGGCCTCATTCGTGTCGAACGACGGTCTGATCATCACGAACCATCACTGCGCGTTCGGCGCGGTGCAGGCGGCGAGCACGGCCGAGCACGACTACGTCACGAACGGCCTCCTCGCGCCCACGCGCGCCGACGAGATCCGGGCGCGCAACTTCACGGCCCGGATCACGGAGCAGGTGCAGGACGTCTCCGCCGACGTGCTGAGCGCCGTCACTCCCGACATGGCGCCGCTCGATCGCCTGAAGGCGCTCGACGCGCGCATGGCCGACCTCACGCGCAAGGCACAGGGCGAGCATCCCGGCAAGACCGTGGCCGTGTCGGAGATGCTGGCCGGCAAGTCCTATCTCCTCTTCGTGTCGACGACCTACCGTGATGTGCGGCTCGTGTACGTGCCGCCGCGGTCGATCGGTGAGTTCGGCGGCGAAGACGACAACTGGGTGTGGCCACGCCACACGGGCGACTTCTCGTTCCTGCGCGTGTACGCCGCCGCCGACGGCGCGCCGGCCGACTACGCGGCCACGAACGTGCCGCTCCATCCGAAGCGCTACCTGAAGGTGAACCCGAACGGCGCGAACACCGAAGACTTCGTGTTCATCCTCGGCTACCCGGGGCGCACCTTCCGGCACCAGACGTCGTTCTACATGGACTACGAAGAGCGGCTGCGCATGCCGTTCATCGCCGACACGAACGAGTGGATGATCACCACCATGGACGCGCTCGGCAAGAACAACCGCGCAGTAGCGCTGAAGTTCGACGCGCGATCGAAGTCGCTCGCCAACACGATGAAGAACTACCGCGGCAAGCTCGCGGGCATGCCGCGCATGAAGCTCGTGGACCTGAAGCGCACGGAAGAAGCGGCGCTGCAGAAGTACATCGATGCGGACGCGAAGCGCAAGGCCACCTTCGGCACCGTGCTCGCGGACACGGGCAAGGTCTACGCGGAGATGTCGTCGCGGGCGGCCTACGAACTGACGCTCGACAACCTCACGTCGATGTCGCTGCTCCTCAACGCGGGCGCCACGCTCGCCGGCGCCGGCACGACGCGCGTGACGGCCGCGAGCTACACCGACTACGACGACGGCGGCGAGCGCGCCTTCCTGAAGAAGGCGCTCGCGATGGCCGGCGCGCTGCCGAAAGACCAGCGCATCGCGCCGATCGACGCGGCGCTGAACAACGACTACAGCGACGCCGCGCTCGCCCGTTTCGTTGACAACGCCTTCGCGAAGACGACGCTCACGTCGGCCGCGGGGTTCACGGCCGCGCAGCCGAAGCCGATCGACACGCTCGTGGCGAGCGATCCGATCGTGGCACTCGCCAAGGCGCTCGCGCCGCTCCAGACCGCGCTCCGCGAGACGCGCGCGCGGCGCACCGCCGAGCTCTCGCGCTTGTCGGCGCTCCTCATCGACGTGAAACAGCAGTTCCAGCAGGCCAGCTTCATTCCCGACGCCAACAGCACGCTGCGCTTCACCTACGGCCGCGTGCGCGGCTACTCGCCGGCGGATGCGGTGACGATGGCGCCGTTCACCACGCTGACCGGCGTGATCCAGAAGACGCGCGACGCGTTCCTCTACGACACACCGAAGTCGGTGCAGGACCTCTACACCGCGAAAGACTACGGCCGCTATGCCCTGCCCGGCACGAAGGAACTGCCCGTCGACATCCTCTACAACACCGACACGACCGGCGGAAACTCCGGCAGCCCCGTGATGAACGCCAAGGGCGAGCTGGTCGCGATCAACTTCGATCGCGCCTGGGGCGCCACGATCAACGACTTCGCGTGGAACGAGGCCTACTCGCGCTCGATCGGCGTCGACATCCGCTACGTGTTGTGGGTGACCGAGAAAGTCGGCAAGGCCCACTTCCTGCTGAAGGAAATGGGGATTCAGTAACGCTCAGCGCGCCGCCAGGGACTGCCAGATCTGCAGTTCCTGCGCGGCCACCGCGTCGAGCGAGCACGTGCGCTGCACGTAGGCCGCGGCCGCCGCGCCGAGCCGCGCGCGCCGCGCGCCGTCGTTCAGGAGTGCAGCAAGGGCCGAGTGCAGATCGCTCGCGACCGGCGCCGCCAGCACACCCGTCACGTCATCCTGAATGACGTCGGTGATCCCGGGCGACGCGGCGCCGACGACCGGGGCGCCGCACGCCATCGCTTCGAGCAGGGCCTTCGGGTGCCCTTCATACGCAGACGGCAGGACGAAGATCGTCGCCGCCTGCATCAACGCCGGCAGCTCCGCGTGCGGGCGTGTCCCCAGAAAGCGGACGCGCCCGCCCCGCACCGCCGCGTGCGTTTCGAGCGACGCGCGCAACGGGCCGTCGCCCACGATATCGAGCGTCGCGTCGAGGCCGTTCAGCGCGTCGAGGAGCGCCACCAGGTTCTTCTGCGGATCGAGGCGTCCCACAAAGAGCACGCGATTGGACGCACGCCCTTCGGTCGACAGGCGAAACTGCGCCGTGTCGACGAAGTTGGGCACCACATGCACCCGCTCCGGCGCGAGCCGATAGCGCCGCGTGATCACCGCCGCGTCCGCGGCGGTCGTGGCCACCACGGCATCTGCCGCCGTGTACACGCGCCGCTCGAGCGACTGTGCCGCGCGCACCCGCCACGACCCCGGGTGGAGGCGCGCGACGAAATCCGACCACAGAAAACCGCCACGCGCGATCAGTCGCGCCTTCGTCTGGCGCGCGATGCGTGCCGCCATCCAGGCGCCATTGAGCTGATTGGTGCGTACGTGCGTCGTGCCAAGAAGCGCGGCGCCGTGCAGCACCGGCGCCAGCACGGAGTACACATTCGCCGGCAACCGCCACCGATTGCACAGCACATGCGCGCCCGGCACCGCCGCGGCCAGCGCCTGCTCGTCGGCGCCGCCATAGGTCACGAACGTGAGTTGGTCGAGGTGCGCGCGCAGCCGCTGGTAGAGCGCGAGTTCGCGATCGAGAATGCCGGCCTGCTGCCAGCCGCGAAGCGACATCCCGCGGCTGAAGACGACGGTCAGGCGAATCGGGGCGGGCATGGGCGCCCGATCATCATACCGACTGCTCGCGCGCCTTCACGAGGAAGAACACCATCACGCCGGCCGTCACGACACCGGCGCCGCTCGTCCACCAGTGGGTGCCGGAGGCCGCGGGCAGCGTCATCGACGGCACCGCCGCAGCGACGGCCTCGAGGTACCGCGACCACACACCCGGCCGGAGCGACGCGAGCGCATTCAGGAGCGCGAACACCTGCAGCCCGATGGCGGGCGCGAGGAACGCGCGCGTGCGGCGCAACAACCCGACGCCGATCACGAGGTAGGCCGTCATGTAGGCCGCGTAGTAGAGGCGCGCGCCGGCGCCGACCACGAGCGCGCCCACGACGACGGCGGGGAGCGAGAGCAGCAGCACGGAGGGCACCATCATCGCGCCGCTGATGAGCATCAGCCACGCGATGATCGTCACCGACACGGGCCGCGTGTGCGTGCGGCCCGAGGTGCCGCCAAACTGCTCGACAATCGCCGGACGCGTGAAGAAGTACGCGAGCCCCGCGCCGACGGCGGCGAGGAGCAGGTAGAACACGACGAGGGCGATCTGCAGCCCGCGCGGCATGTCTGGTGCGGCCGACATCGGAGCGGCGACGCCGAACGCCACCGTGAGGGCGCTCGTCACCGCCATGAAGGCGCCAAACGCGATCATCGAGTAGCGCGCCCATCGCCACAGGCGGAAGAGGCCGACGCCCGTAATCACCCCCACCGTGCCGAACGCGCCGAACATGCCCGCGGCGGCGATCCCCATGGCGCGCAGCAGACGGACATCGGCGCCCGGCGGCAACACGGCGGGATCAAACAACTGGCTGCTCATCGGCCCCAGGAACACGAACGCCGTGCCGCCCGCCGCCACGAGCGTGAGCGCCGACGCAATCAACACGATCACCGCAATCGCGGCCACACCGATGGACGCTTTCATGTCTGGCTCATGGCTCGGGGGAGAACTCCGCGGGCAGTGTATCGCAGACGCACGGTCAGGACCCGCGTATACTCGCCGCCATGCTCCGACGACTGTCTGTGTTCTTCGCCCTGCTTCTGCTGGCCCTGCCCGCAGGCGTTCGCGCCGACAAGCAACTGTTCACGACCGCGTTCACGCCGGCCGAATTCGCGGCGCGGCGCGCGAAAGTGATGGCCGCCATTGGCGACGGCGTCGCCGTGATCTCAGGCGCCACGGAGACGTCGACCTACACGAAGTTCCGCCAGGGCGCGCAGTTCTTCTACCTGTCGGGCGTCGAAGTGCCGCGCGCGATCCTCGTGATCGACGGCCGCGCCAAACAGTCCACGCTCTTCCTGCCGGCGCACGACGCGCTCGAGCGCGGCGAAGGCCCGCGCCTCGGCCCCGACGACGAGGCGCAGCGCCTCACGGGCGTCGAGCGCGTCGCGGATCGCACCACGTTCGACGCCGCCGTCAAAGCGCTCAGCGGGCGCACGGTGTACATGCCGTTCCGCGAAGAGTCGCTCGGCGCGGGCACGACGGATCGCATCCGCTCGCACGAAACGGCGACCAAGGCCGATCCGTGGGATCAGCGTCCGTCGAAGGAGATCGTGTTCCGCGACAAGGTGCAGACCGCGTCCGGCGCGGCGGCCGTCAAAGATCTCGATCCCGTGCTCGATCAGCTGCGCATGATCAAGAGCGCACAGGAACTGGCGGCGCTGCGCGAAGGCACGCGCATCGCGAGCCTCGGCATTCTCGAGGCCATGAAGGCGGCGCGCCCGGGTGTGCATGAGTACGAACTCGAAGCGGCGGCCGACCACATCTTCAAAAAGAACAACGCCCAGGGCATCGCCTACTTCGCGCTCGTCGCCACCGGCACGAACGCGTTCTGGTCGCACTATCACCAGGCGCAAGACACCCTCAAGGCCGGCGATCTCGTGCTGATGGACTACGCGCCCGACTACAAGTACTACAACA
>CAYFLU010000149.1:0-8202 GCA_964343975.1 uncultured Solibacteraceae bacterium | reverse complement strand
GTGCGGCCGTTGTAGCTCACGAGCAGCGACGCGTCATCGAGCGCCGCGCCGAGTTCGCGCAGCATCAGGCGCTCACCGGCCTGGCTGGTGAGCAGCCACTGCCGCACGCGGAAGCTCCCGTCGTCTTCGAACCAGCCGAGCCCGGCGAGAAACGCGATCGTGCCGGCGCCGCCGCTGAGGCCCGTGGTTTCCGTGTCGAAGAACACCGGCCGCGACGCCCAGAACGGCGCCTTCGCGGCCGTGGCATCGAACACATCGAGCGGCGCGTTCTGGCGCGGGCGGCTCTGCTCGATCGGCCATCGCCCGTGTGATTGCGTGGCCTCGTAGACGCGATCGATCACGACGAGACTCGCGTTGCCGTCGACGATCGCGCGGCCGCCGAGCGCGTCGGCCACGCCGTCGAGGTCGTGCGCCGAGGTGGCGCGCACGTCCGGCTCCACCGTGAGCTCGCGCAGCGGCGCATCGAGCGCCGGGCGCGGCTCGGTGGCGGCCACGGCGTTCTTCACGATCGCGCGCAGGCGCTCGGACAGATCTTTTCGCACGGCGCCTTCGATCTTAGCCGGGCCGCGCGAGGCGATCAAAGGGCGAAACGCGGTTATCTCAGCGTCAACACAACGACTGCCTTCGACGGCAGTGCGGCGTGCAGCGTGCCACCGGCGATGGACGCCGCCGAGAACGCGGCCGGCGCGACCGTATTCGGCGCGTCGAACGTGTTGTGCGCGGTCATCTCACGCGCCGTGAGCACGCGTCCGGTCACCGTGGACGCGGTGAGACCGCCGAGCTGCACGTCCACCGTGATCGGGTGCACGGGATCCACGTTCACAAGGGCGATGTGCACCGCGCCGTCTTTGCCGCGCGCCGCCGTCGCGCTCACGCGCGGCACCGCGCGCGTGCCCATGGCGTACGGCGCGGCATCGACGCGGATCGGCAGCGTCGTGGCGCCTTGAAACACCTGATAGAGATCGAAGACGTGATAGGTCGGGGTGAGCACCATCTTCGGGCCGTCGGTGAGGATCATGGCTTGCAGCACGTTCACCATCTGCGCGATGGCCGCCAGCTTCACGCGATCCGCGTACGTATGAAAGATGTTGAGCGTCTGCGCCGCCGCGATTGCGTCGCGGATGCCGTTCTGCTGATAGAGAAACCCTGGCGTCGTGCCCGGCTCCTGATCGTGCCACGTGCCCCATTCATCGACGTACAGCGCCACGCGCTTGCGCGGGTCCACGCGCTCCGTGATCGCCACGTGTTTGCCAACGATCTCGTCCATGCGGCGCGCCTGCACGAGCGTGTCGAGCCACAGCGACTCGTCGAAGGTGGTGGCCGACCCCTTCCGGTTCCAGTTGCCCGTCGTCACCGTGTAGTAGTGCGCCGAGAGCGCGTCCATGCGATCGGCCGCCCGCGCCATCAGCACGTCGGTCCAGCGATAGTCGTCGCCGTTTGGACCGCTCGCCACTTTCGTGATGCGCGGTTGCTGTGGCGAGCGCACGAACTCGGCGAAGTTGCGGTACTGGTCGGCGTAATGCTCAGCCGTCATCGCGCCGCCGCAGCCCCAGTTCTCGTTGCCCACGCCGAAGTAGTCGATCTTGAACGGGGCGTCGTGTCCGTTCGCGCGTCGCTCATTGGCGAGCGTCGAGCGCGTCGGCGACGTCATGTACTCGAGCCACTGCCCCATCTCCTGCGGTGACCCCGTGCCGACGTTACCCGCGATGTACGTCTTCGCGCCGACCTGCTCGGCCAGGTCGAAGAACTCGTGCGTGCCGACCGCGTTGGTCTCTTCGACGCCGCCCCACAGCACATTCACCCGCACCGGGCGTTTGTCGCGCGGGCCGATGCCGTCGCGCCAGTGGTAGTCGTCGGCAAAGCACCCGCCCGGCCACCGGATCACAGGCACGTGAATCGCGCGGAGCGCCGCGACCACATCGTTGCGAAACCCTCGTGTATTCGGGATCGGCGACGACGGGCCAACCCAGACGCCGTCGTAGATGCCGCGTCCGAGGTGTTCGGCAAACTGTCCATAGATCTCGGGCGCGATGACCGCTCCCGGCGCGTCAGCGGACAGCGTCCCTCGGGCCGTCAGCGGCGCGGCGGCCTGCGCCGGCAACCGCACCGGAACCACGGCGCCAATCGAAACAAGCATCAGGACGACAAGACCGAACATGCGCGAGCGCCACATACGCGGAGGATATGCCAGAACGAGCGGTGTTCACGCGTGAGGACACGAGAGTTGGCATCAGCCTTGTAAGATCAGGGTCATCATGCCCACCCCGCAGCCCTCACGTCTTCGCACGCGCTCAATGGCCGCGGCGATCGGCCTCAGCCTGCTGATGTCGGCGCCCGCGTTCGCGCAGTCCACCGCACCGACGGTCAACCCGCTCGCGACCCAGTCGGGCCACGACATCAACGTCAGCGTGCAGCACTACGACTACCGCGAGCCCAAGGATCTGGCGATCTCGATTCACGGACCGAAAGCCGGCGCCGAATACACGGGCACATTTTTCATTGGCGAAGAACGGCATTGGTTCGGCCGGTTCAATGCGCGCGGCACAGTCGGCAACACCGCGTACGACGGCTGGTGCCGCCCGTGGCAGATCGTGCCGAGCACGACGTCAGCCAACGGATACCGCCTCACGCTCGGCACCGCGTCGGCGTGCAGTGAGACCGGCGATCCCGACTGGTACGCCGAAGGACGCGTCGTCATCGGTCGTGACCTGATCGGTCGCTCGATGAGCCTGTCGCCGTTTGTCGGTGTCGGCCTACGCCATCTCTCGAACGGCACAACCGGCAACTACGACTTCCGTACCGAGGAATATCTCTATCTGCCGGTGGGCGCCACGCTCCGCACGATGGCCGCCGACCACGTGCTGGGGCTCACCGTGGAATACGACCACTTGCTCCGCGGCTGGCAGACCACGCGCAACTCCCTGCTCGGCGGCGGCACCGTGCCCGCCACGAGCACCACGCCCGCGTTCACGATTGGCGACTTCACGGACTTCTCGTTCGATCAGCGCCAGGGCTGGGCGCTCCGTGCGAGCGCGACGTATGCCGTCGGCCGATGGTCGATCGAGCCGTACATCGTGAAGTGGCAGGTGGAAGACTCGAATACGGTCGCCGGCTCGGTGGCGTACGGCGTGGGCGGGGTCGTGGCCCGCCAGACGCTCAATGCCTACGAGCCGTTCAACACGACCATGGAATACGGCGTGAAGTTCGGCGTGCACTTCGGCGGCCGATAGACGGCGCCGCTGCTTACGCCGACAGACGACTCAGCAGGTCCTGCGCCACGCGCTTGGTGTTGGGGCCCGTCGCGCCTTCCGGACCGACGCACGACGGACAGCCGCTCGTGCACGGACATTCGCCGATCAGTTCCTTCGTGCGCGAGAGCAGCTCGTCGTGCATGGAGAACAACGGCTCGCTGAAACCGATGCCGCCTGGATAGTTGTCGTAGAGGTAGATCGTTTCCCGGTCGATCGACACGCCGATGTCGCCCTGATCGCTCATGAGGAGCAGCGGCGCGATGTTGTGCATCGCGAACGCGATGCCCGCGATCCCGTCCCGACGATCGTCCGTGCTGTACGGCAGCGCGGCCATCAGCTCGGCCGGAATGCGGAGCCAGTACGACGTCGTGTGCATGTTCTGCTCGGGGAGATCCAACTCACCCGAGCCCACATTTTCGTTCGTGTAGAACTTGATCTTCTTGAAGCCGACGACGCGCGACACGACGTGCACTTCGCCGTGAGAGCGTAACGCGGCGGCGTGCGACACGCCCGGATCCACGGGCTGCAACGACGCCGGCAGCACTTCAAGATCGGTGGCACGCGTGACGTCGTCCGACTCGAGGCCGGCGGCGGCCATGGCGATGTTGGCCGCCGTGTCCGGTTCCGGCTGCGGCATCGCGTCGCCGGCGAACACCTCGAGGATCGTCACCTTGGTGTAGTCGATCGCGTCGGTGTAGTAGTCGCACTCCACCGCCCGCACGAACGCCTTGCGATTCTCGAAGTCGAGCTTCTCCACCTGGAAGAGCTGACCTTCGAGGATGTAGATCGCCTTCTCGTGCAACACCGAGGGCCCGCTCGTGAAGTCGGTCTCGCCGATCACGCGCTCGCCGTTGGTCTGGTCGATGATCACGAAGTTGTCGGAGGTGACACTCCGCAAGCTGACGGCGTCCGCCGGGTACGACTCGTGCGTCCATTGCCACTGCCCGTCCGCGTGATGCACGAAGCCCTCTTCGCCCAGCACGGTGAGCACTTCATCGACGTTGATCGACCCGAAGATGTCGCCGTCGTTGAACGGCATCTCGAACGCGGCGCACTTCACGTGATCGAGCAGGATGTGCAGGTTGTCGGGATTGACGAGCGCGTGTTCGGGTGAGGCGCCGAAGAAGTAGTCGGGATGCCGCGCCACGAACTGATCGACCGGCGCGCTCGAAGCCACCAGCACCGCCGCGGAACGGCCGGCGCGTCGGCCGGCCCGGCCCGCGCGCTGCCACGTCGCGGCGATCGTGCCCGGATAGCCGGCCATCACCGCCACGTCGAGGGCGCCGATGTCGATGCCGAGTTCGAGCGCGTTGGTCGACACAACACACCGCACGTCGCCGTCACGCAGCCCGCGCTCGATCTCGCGCCGCCGCATCGGCAGATACCCGCCACGGTACCCGCGAATCACGTCCGCCGCTCCCGGCGGGCCGGCAAACGCGTCCTTCATGTACGTCGTGAGAATCTCGGTCGACAACCGGCTCTGCGCGAACACGATCATCTGCAGGCCGCGCTTGAGGAACTCGATCGCCACGCGCCGCGCTTCGGAGAGATACGACCGGCGGATCCCCAGCTGGGCGTTGACCACCGGCGGATTCACGAAGAGAAAGAACTTCTCGCCACGCGGCGCACCGCTCTTGTCCACGAGCTCGAACGGCTTGCCCGTGAGCTTCTCCGCCAGTTCACGCGGATTCGCGATCGTCGCCGACGAGCAGATGAACGTCGGCGACGATCCGTAGTGCCGGCAGATCCGCTCGAGGCGCCGCAGAATGTTCGACAGATGCGAGCCAAACACGCCGCGATACGTGTGCAGCTCGTCGATGACGACGTACTTGAGATTCTCGAAGAGCTTGGCCCACCGCGGATGGTGCGGCAGGATCCCGGCGTGCACCATGTCGGGATTGCTCAGGATGACGTGCGCCTTGCCGCGAATGGCGCGACGCGCATCCTGCGGCGTGTCGCCATCGTACGTGAACACGCCGATGTTCTCGCCCGTCTGCCCGCCAATGACCTCCGCCATCTGGTGCAGCTCGGCCAGCTGGTCCTGCGCGAGCGCCTTCGTCGGAAAGAGGTACAGGGCACGCGATGCCGGATCGCCCAGGATCGCGTTCAGAACCGGCACGTTGTAACAGAGGGTCTTGCCCGACGCCGTCGGCGTGACCACCACGACATGGCGGCCGTTGATCGCGTGATCGATCGCCTCGGCCTGGTGTGAGTAGAGCTGATCGATGCCGCGCGACGCGTACGCCGCATGCACCCGCGGATCCAGCGCATCCGGAAACGGCGCGTACACCGCCGCCTGCGGCGCCAACCGCCGCACCGCCGTCACATGCGGGTCATCGTCGCCCGACTGCAGCGCCCGCTCGTGCGACGAGAGCATGCGCTGCAGCGCTTGCTGGAGCGATTCGTCCTTGTTCGACGTGAGCGCGGGCAGAATTTCCATCGGCCACCCGATCTTAGCCGGACGTCACATGGCGATCAAATGGCGAAGGTTCACCGCAGTGACCTGACCATCGTATTGATATCAATCAATATCAGTGTCATCATCACTGACATGACGAAGCGGATTACCGCCAATCTGCCCGCCCATCTGCTCGACGAGGCGACGTCTGTCAGCGGAAAGGGCATTACGGACACGCTGATCGCGGGACTGGAACTGGTCAAGCGTTCCCGCGCATTTTCAAAGGCTCAAGCCCTGCGCGGGAAGATCCATCTCGATCTGGATATTGACGACGCGCGTGAACGCGCGGCGGAGACACGCGGACGACACCGGTCGTGAAGGGCATCGTCGCCGACACGTCGGAGTGGATCGAATATCTGGCGGGTCGGCCCGCGCAGCTCTTCGAGCAGGCGCTTGAGAGTCAGGCGATCGTCGTGCCGCCGATCGTCGTGGCGGAACTGACCTCGGGCGCGCGGTCGAAGAACGACCGGATGGCGCTCGAGGATCTCCTGATGGACCTCCCGCTCCATGACGCGGGCTTCATGCATTGGGCGCGCGTGGGTGAGCTGCGGCGATCGTTGCGCGAGCATGGCCTCAGCGTGAGCGCGGCCGATGCTCATGTGGCGCAGTGCGCCCTCGATCGTGAGGCGCCGCTGCTCACGCGCGACGCCGTGTTCTGGAAGATCGCCACGCACGTGAAGTTACGGCTGGCGGCGATCGTCTAGCGCGCGGTCAGGTGCGACGCGCGCGTGCGTAGGTGGCCACCACGCCGCTGAGCGCGATCAAGCCGATCACATTCGGGAACACCTGCAGGGCGTTCATCAGATCACCCCACGCCCACACGACCCCGGGCTTGGCAATCGCGCCGAACGGAATGAGCAGGCAGTACACCCAGCGGTACGGAATCGTCACGCTGCGGCCGAGGATGTACTCGAGGAACTGTTCGCCGTAGTAGGCCCAGCCGATGAGCGTGGTGTAGCCGAAGAGAAACGCGCAGAACGCGACGATCCAGCCGCCGACGGTCGGCATGGACGTATTGAACGCGCTCGCCACCGCGGCTGTGCTCGTGAGGCCCGCGCCGCCCGCGCGAATCGCTTCGATCGAGTGCTGCGCCACGCCGCTCACGAGAATCGTCAACGCGCTGATCGTCGACGTCACGAACGACACGATGAACGTCTCCATCACGGCGTTGAGACCCTGAAGCTGCGGCTGATCGCTCTTGGCCGTGCCGTAGGCCACGGCCGCCGTGCCGTAGCCGGCTTCGTTCGCGTACACGCCGCGCGCCACGCCGTACCGCAGCGCCATCATCACGCCGAGGCCGGCGGCAGTGCCGCCAGCGGCGTGCAGCGAGAACGCCTCACGGAACACGAGCGCCAACACCGACGGCAGCATCGCGGCGTGCGACACGATCACGATCAGACCACCAAGGAGGTAGAGGCCAACCTTCGCCGGCGCCAGCTTCTCGGCCGCCCACCCGATCGACTTGATGCCGCCGATGATCACGGCCCACGTGAGCACCGCCACGACCACGCCGGTGATGAGCGCCGTGCGCGACACCTCACCGAGCACGGGCAAGACCACCGTGCCGCTCGGGAACACGTGGCCCATCGCCACGCCGATCGAGTTGGGCTGCGTGAACGGCGTCGTCGTGAGCGCGGCCACACCGGCCACCGCCGCGTAGATCCACGCGAGTGCCGGCGACTTCATGCCGTCGCGCAAGTAGTACATCGGCCCGCACTTCACGTCGTCCTGTATCGCCGGTGCCCCTTGCGCCCCGGCTCGGCCGACGAGCTCGCGGAACTTCAGGCCCAGCACGGCTTCTGAAAACTTGATCGCCGTCGCGAAGAACCCGTAGCACCAGATCCAGAAGAGCGCGCCGGGGCCGCCGGAGATCACGGCGGTCGCCACACCGGCGATGTTGCCGGTGCCGATCGACGCGCCGAGCGCCGTCATGAACGCCTGAAACGGCGAGAGCGCGCCACCGGCGCCCTGCGCCTGCGACGCGATCATCACGCTCAGCGCCTCACGAAACCGCCGGATCTGGACGAATCCGAGACGCAGCGTGAGGAACACCCCGCCGCCCATGAGGACGACGAGCACCCACGGCATGAAGAGCCAGTCGGCGGCGTTCTGAATGAGGTCTGCGATGTTGGCCATAGCGGTCGACTCAGATGTTGCTGCGGCTCTGGCCGCCGTCCACGGTCACCGACGCGCCGGTGATCCAGCTCGCTTTCGGTGACGCGAGAAACGCGACCAGCGCGCCCACTTCCTCCGCGGTCCCGAACCGGCCAAATGGAATCTCGCGCGCCACGAACTCGGCGATGCCTTTCGGATCGTCCTGCTGACGCTTCCACCACGAGCCGCCCGGAAAGGAGATCGACCCCGGCGCCACGCTGTTCACGCGGATGTTGTCTTTCGCGAGCTGTTGCGCCATCGCCTTCGCGAGGCTGATCTCAGCCGCCTTCACCGCGTTGTACGTCATGCGGCCGCCGCTCTCGCGGCCCCAGATCGACG
>CAYFLU010000148.1:0-8281 GCA_964343975.1 uncultured Solibacteraceae bacterium | reverse complement strand
GCCGCGCGCGCGGCCGGCGCGTGGTTCCATACGGATGCCGTGCAGTCGGCCGGCAAACTCCCGATCCACCTGCGCGACTGGTCGAAGATCGGCGTGGACCTGCTGTCCATTTCTGCACACAAATTCAACGGCCCGACCGGCGTGGGCGCACTCTGGGTGCGCCGCGGCGTCACGCTCGCCGCCACGGCCACGGGCGGACGCCACGAGCGCAATCGCCGCGCGGGCACCGAGAACGTGCTCGGCATCATCGGCATGGGCGCCGCCGCGGACGCGGCGCGCACGACGCTCAGCGACATGGCAGCCATCGCCGCGCGCCGCGACCGGCTCGAGGCGGCCGTGCTCGCGACGATCCCGGGCACGATCGTGAATGGCGATCCCGCCCGCCGCGTCGCCAACACGTCGAACATCGGCTTTGCCGGCATCGAGGCGGAAGCGCTCTTGATCGCCCTCGACCTCGAAGGCATCGCAGTGTCGACGGGCGCCGCCTGCTCGTCGGGCACGCTCGAGCCCTCGCACGTGCTGAAGGCCATGGGCCTGCCGCGCGAGCGCACCCGCAACTCACTGCGCTTCTCGCTCGGCCACTCGACGACCGACGCCGACATCGATCGCGTGCTCAGCGTCCTCCCCGGCCTCGTCGACAAACTGCGGCGCCTCACGCGTTCCGCGGCGGAGGTGCGGTAGCCATGCGGATCGTCGTCGCGATGTCGGGTGGTGTGGACTCGTCGGTCGCCGCGGTGCTGCTCGCCGAGCAGGGCCACGATGTGGTCGGCTTCTCGATGCAGTTGTACGACCAGCGCGACGGCAGCGACGCGTGGGGCTCGTGCTGCTCCATCGGCGATCTGCACGACGCGCGGCGCGTCGCCAACGCCGTGGGCTTCCCGCACTACATCGTCAACTTCGAAGAGAAATTCCGCGAGGCCGTGATCGACAACTTCGTGCAGGAATACGCGGCCGGGCGCACGCCGATTCCGTGCGTGCACTGCAATTCCGGACTGAAGTTCGCCACGCTCGTCGAGCGGGCGGCCGCACTCGACGCCGACATCGTAGCCACCGGTCACTACGCGCGCATCGATCGAGATCCCGTCACCCATCTCTTCCGGCTGCGTCGCGGCGTCGACCGTGACAAGGATCAGTCGTATTTCCTGTTCTCGCTGACGCAGGCGCAGCTCTCGCGCGCGTCATTTCCGGTCGGCGAACTGACGAAGCCGGAAGTGCGGGCGATCGCCGAGCGACGCGGCCTCATGGTCGCGAAGAAGCCGGACAGCCAGGAGATCTGCTTCATCCCGGACGGCAACGCCGCGGCGTTCGTCGCCAAGAACCTCGACCGTCTCTCGCCAGGGAAGATCACCGACACGGCCGGCAAACCCTTGGGCGAACACAGCGGTATTCACCAGTTCACGATCGGGCAGCGCAAAGGCCTCGGGCTGTCGACCGGCGTGCCGCTCTATGTGGTGAAGATCGATCCGAACGACAGTCGCGTCGTGGTCGGTGCAAAGGACGAACTCGGTCGCCGCACACTCACCGCGTCGCGCGTCAACTGGATTGCCGGTGAGCCGCCCGCACAGCCGGTGCGCGCCGCGGCCCAGATACGGCATCGGCACCGCGAAGCGTCTGGTGTGTTGACGCCGCACGGTGCCGATCGTGCCGAGATGCTGTTCGACGAGCCGCAGATCGCCGTGACGCCGGGTCAGGCCGTCGTGTTCTACGACGGCGATGCCGTGATCGGCGGCGGCTGGATCGACTGACGCGCGTTAGTGCCCGAGATGTTCGAGGTAGCGCTCCGCATCGAGCGCCGCCATGCAGCCTGAGCCGGCCGCCGTGATCGCCTGCCGGTACACGTGGTCCTGCACGTCACCACATGCAAACACGCCCGGCACATTCGTCTTCGCGCCATCGCGCGTGACGAGGTAGCCCGTCTCGTCCATCTGGAGCCAACCGGTGAAGAGCGACGTATTCGGCGTGTGACCGATCGCGACGAAGACACCGTCGACCGGGATCTCGCTCGTCACGCCCGTCTTCACGTTCTTGACGACCACGGACGACACCGCGCCCTTCGCGACGTCGGTGATGTCGACGACTTCGCTGTCCCAGCAGAACTCGATCTTCGGGTTGGCCTTCGCCTTGTCCTGCATCACCTTCGACGCTCGGAGCGTGTCGCGGCGATGAATCAGCGTGACCTTGGAGGCGAAGCGCGTGAGGAAGTTGGCTTCTTCGAGCGCCGAATCGCCGCCGCCGACGACCGCAATCGGCTTGCCGCGGAAGAAGAACCCGTCGCACGTCGCACAGGTCGACACGCCGTGCCCCATCAGCTTGCGTTCGTTCGGCAAGCCGAGCAAGCGGGCCGATGCGCCCGTGGCGATGATGAGCGTCTTCGTCTCAATGGGGCCCTGATCGGTCGTGACCGTAAACGTCGCGCCGTTCGGCGTTACCGCACTGACGCGGCCCTGCATGATCTCGGCACCGAACTTCTCCGCCTGCGCACGCATGTTGGCCATGAGTTCCGGCCCCATGATGCCGTCGCGGAAGCCGGGAAAGTTCTCGACCTCGGTCGTCATCATGAGCTGCCCGCCGGCATCGAGACCTTCGATGACGAGCGGCGACAGATTGGCGCGTGCGGTGTAGAGCGCGGCCGTCAGCCCGGCCGGTCCGGAGCCGATGATGACGACGTTACGCAAGGTGCTTGTCCAGCATCTGCTTGAACGCGGACTTATCGGCGAGGCCGACGATCTGGTCGACCATCTGGCCGCCCTTGAACAGCATCACCGCGGGAATGCCGCGGACCTGATACTGAATCGTCACGTGCTGATTCTCGTCGACGTTGAGCTTGCCCACGCGCACGCGGCCGGCGTATTCCGCCGCCAGGGCGTCGATCGTCGGACCGAGCGCACGGCAGGGGCCGCACCACTCCGCCCAGAAGTCGACGAGCACCGGCGTATTCGCCTTGAGCACGTCCGCGTCGAAGTTGCTGTCCGTAAACGTCACGATCTTGTCTGATGCCATGTTCGTTTTGTCCTCGCGCGGTTACCGGTCACGCGCGTCCCGTCGAGCTCGCTTATACACTTTGACATATTCCCGCGCGGACTGGTCCCACGAATGGTCGTCGGCCATGCCCTCGGCCATGAGTCGCGTCCACTGAAGGGGGTTGTGGTAAAGCCGCAGCGCCTGACGCAACGTCGCGACCAGCGCCGACGGCGAACCGCCCGAGAACTTGAACCCGTTCGCGTGCCGCGCGTTCGGGCGATACGTGCGAATCGTGTCATCCAATCCGCCGACGGCATGCACGACCGGCACCGTGCCGTACCGCAGGCTGTACATCTGGTTCAACCCGCACGGCTCGAAACGCGATGGCATCAGGAAGAGATCGGCCCCGGCTTCGCACAGATGCGCGCGCCGCTCGTCGAAGCCGAAGTACACGCCCACACGCGACGGATGCCGATCGCGCAGCGTCTGCCACATCTGTTCGTATTTCGCTTCCCCCGAGCCCAACACCACCCACGTCGCGTCGAGCGCCATGAGTTCGTCGGCCGCGGCATGAATCCAGTCGAGACCTTTTTGCGCCACGAGACGCGAGACCATCGCGATCACCGGGCGCGCCAACGCGTCGTCGCCCTGCGGCAAGCTGAACGTGTTGAGCAGCGCGCGCTTGCACTCGCGCTTCCCCGTCAGATCCTCCGCCGTGAAGTGCGCCGGCAGGTACGGATCGGTCGCCGGATTCCACACGTCGGGATCGATGCCGTTCAAGATCCCGAGGTAGCGCTCGCCGAGTGTCTCGAGCGCGCCTTCGAAGCCGTACCCGAACTCGGCCGTAAGTGTCTCTTGCGCGTACTTCGGACTGACCGTCGTGACGTAGTCACTGAACGCGACGCCGGCTTTGAGGAAGCTGAATTCGTTCCAGAACTCCGCGCCCTCCATCGTGAACACGCTCCAGTCGAGGCCGAAGCGCGGCACGATCTCTTTCGGAAAGCGGCCCTGATACGCCAGGTTGTGAATGGTGAAGATCAGGCCCGCGCGCGACAACCGCGGCCAGCGCCGCGGCTGCGACCGCAACAGCAGCGGCACCAGACCAGCCTGCCAATCGTGTGCGTGCACGATCGTGGCGCCACTCGGCCGCTCGCCTTCGACGACATCGAGCGCGGCCGCCGCGAGGATGGCAAATCGATCCGCGTTATCAGCGAAGTCCTGTCCGCCCGCGCCATAGAATCCCGCGCGGTCGTAGAGCGCCGGGCACGCGATGAAGATCGTGCGCACGCCGTCTTCACCCGTGCGGGCATGGACATCGATGGTGTGGCGGACCTGCCCGAGTTGGACGACGCGACCGGTCTCGGTGACCGGACCGGCGTCGATGCCGCGATAGCGCGGCAGCACGACGGTGACCGCGTGTCCCTGGCGCGCGAGCGCGGCCGGCAGGCCGGCGAGGACATCGGCCAGGCCGCCCGTCTTGGCCCACGGCGCCATTTCTGACGACACCATGAGCACGTGCAGGCGCGGCGTGCGCCCGGCGTAGCGACGAGCCGAAAGCGAACGAGGACTAGCGGAGGTCGAGGTGCTGCTCGACGGGACGGGCGTCATCGTCGGTTCCAATGATGCCCTGCGCCTTGCCCACCACCCAATTGAAGAGGTGGCGTGCTTCCCAGAAACGCGTGGCACTGTTGGCGGCGCCGAGCACGACGACCGCCACCTGGCTGCCCTTCGGCACCTGAAGGAGCGTCGCGAGGCAATAGCCCGCCTTCGCAATGAAGCCGGTCTTGCCGCCGCGGACGTCGATGTCCGTGTTGAGCAGCTTGTTCGTGCTGTGGATCTGGATGGTGCGGCGCGGCGTCTTGATCGTGTATTCGGCCGTGCGCATGATCGGACCGAGCGTCTTGTCGCCGGCGGTAAACGCGATCAGGTGCGACATGTCGTACGCCGAAGAGACGTTGTCGGCGACGAGGCCCGACGGGTCGAGGTAGTGCGTGTTCGTCAGACCGAGCTGGCGGGCCATGTCGTTCATGCGGCCGACAAAGGCCGGCGTGCCGCCTTCCGAGGTGCGCGCCAGTGCGCGGGCCGCGGCGTTGTCCGACGCGATCAGCGCCAGATGGAGCAGGTCGCCCCACGTCACGAGGTCCCCCGTCTGCAGGTGCGTGACCGACGCATTGAGCGTATCGGCGCGGGTGATCAGCACGGGCTGGTTGAGATCGGGGTCGTCCGCGATGAACGTGACCGCCGTCATCACTTTCGTGAGGCTGGCAATCGAACGCTGCTCGTGCGAGTTCTCTTCCCAGAGCACTTCGCCGGTCTGCGGATTGAAGACAATCGCCGCGGCCGCACGCACATCCGGCACGAGGTTGCCGGAGGCATCGCGCTTGAAGCGGGGCGAGGTGACGGCGGCGGCCGCGCGGGCATCCGCGGCGGCCTTAGCCCGAGCCGCAGCCTGCGCGCGCGCAATCGCGAGCTTCGTCGCGGCGCTGGCCGTGCTGGCCGGCTTGGCCGGGGTCGTCGCCTTCGTCTGAGTCGTCGCCGACTTGGCCGGCGCCTTGGCGGTCGTTGTCGTGCTCGGCTTGGCCGGCGCGGTCTGCGCCTGCTTGCGTCCACCGCGCTTCGGGGTGGCCAGCACCGGCGACGCCACGGCCAATGTCATCACGGCACCGAGGGCGCCGATCCAAAGTCGAGAAGGTCTCTGAAGAGTCATCGCCGTGAGTTGCGAGGGATAGTACCATCACAAGTACAAGCGCTGCAATGGGTACCGGCTATTTGCGTTGCCCGAAGTTGCACACCGCGTTGCCCGTACAGAGGCCCCATGGCAGATCCGATCCCTTCGGCAGACACGCGCACACTCGCTCATGAGGAGTATCGGTCGCTCCGCGCGACGGTCCAGACGCGGGGCACCGCACGCATGGCCATCGCGTTTGCGGCGTGGGCCGTGTGGGCGGTACTCGCGTTCGCGGCGTGGGCGATCGACAGCCACCCTCTGGCCGGCCTGATCCCCCTGGTTGTCCTGATCGGCGGGTTTGAGGTCGTCCTCGCCATCCACACGGGCGTCGAGCGAGTCGGACGATACATCCAGCGCGTGCACGAACGCGGCGACGTCACGGCACCGGCGTGGGAGCACGTGGCGATGGGCATGGGCGCCCGTTGGCTGTCACCGGGAGGCCTCGACTCGCTGTTCGGCGGCGTCTTCCTGCTCGCCACTTTCGTCAATCTCCTGCCAGTGTTGTTCGCCGGCACCGCCATGGAAGCGGGCGTCGGCATCACCTGCCACGCGGCCTTTTCGATCCGCGTGCTGCTGGCGCGCCGATTTGCCGCGCAGCAGCGCGCGCACGATCTGGCGGCACTCGATCAGGTAATTTCGTCCAACTCCTTGGTGTCAAAGATCCAACAAGAGAGGTAATTTCGACGCAGTCGCACGTGCGCCATCGCCACTCTCCCTCTACGCGACTCAAGCCGATACACGGCATGCCGATTGCAGTATCGGAAGGTAGAGAAAGGCAGGAGTGTACGTATGAGCCTCGTTCGCCTGTTGGGATTCACGACGTTGTCCTGTGGTTGCGTCTCGGGTCGGTACCACGAGATGGCCACTGACCGTGAGATCACGTACATCGAAGAAAAAGGCATGGGCTGCGGCCATTCCGGGCATCAGCGCAACCAGCCGGTGGCGCCCAACCGCGTCGCGCATGGCCTCGGTGGCGTGATCGTCCGCGCGTCCTAAGCTCCTCCCGTTTTCGCCCGGTCGGCCGGAAGACACCTCCCGTCGTTCCGCCGACCCGCTGCCCCCCTCTGTACTTCCTGCCTCGTTCGTCCGACAGATCTTAGGTATGGCACTCGCGCTCCGCTCCTCGCGGCCCGTCCGGCCGTGGCAGGAACTCTCTGTCGGCAAAGCTCGCATGCGTTTCTACTTGGGAGACTGCTTGTCCGTCCTCCCCGCCATCGACCCGGGGTCCGTCGGGGTCATCGTAACGTCGCCCCCCTACAACATCGGAGTCAAATACCGGAGCTACGAAGACGACATGCCCCGGACGGAGTACCTCAATTGGACCGACCGCTGGATGCGCAGCGCCGCCAAGGCGATGCACACGGACGGGTCGTTCTTCCTGAACGTCGGCGCCAAGCCGACTGATCCGTGGGTGCCGCTCGAGGTGGCACAGATTGCCCGCCGGTACTTCAAGCTTCAGAACACGATTCACTGGGTGAAGTCGATCGCGATCGACCGTGACGCCGCGGGTGCCAATGCGGGGCTCGAGCGCGACCTGGCGGTCGGCCACTACAAGCCGATCAACAGCGACCGCTTCGTGAATGACTGCCACGAGTTCATCTTCCACTTCAGCCCCGGCGGTCGCACGCGGCTGGACCGGCGCGCTGTGGGGGTGCCCTATCAGGACCCCTCGAATATCAAGAGGTGGGCGGCGGCCGGTGACGGCAAGCGCTGCCGCGGCAACACCTGGTTCATCCCCTACGAGACGATTCAGAGCCGCGACAAGGAACGCCCGCACCCGGCGTCCTTCCCGCCGAAGGTGCCGGAGCAGTGCTTCCTCCTCCATGGGCTCGATCGGGCCGGCGCGGTGATGGACCCGTTCCTGGGCATCGGCAACACGGGCGTGGCCGCGGCCAAGCTCGGACTGGACTTCATCGGCATCGAGATGGACGAGCACTACCTGCGTGAAGCCGTGGACCGGATTCAGCACGCGCTCGACTGAGCGCACCCACTCTCCCCGAAAACGACAACGGGCCCGGCGGCTGATGCCGCCGGGCCCGTTTGTGTGTGGGGGTGGTGCGAACTAGAACCGGATGCGGCCGCCGAGCTGCAGCTGCCAACGCGACCGGAGGTCGTCACGGAAGAACTTCGTGAACGTCGTCCCGGTGAGCGTCGAGAGGTTGTAGCCCGTGAACGGCGCCGTCGCGGTGACCGACGTCGGCACCGAGCTGATCACCTGGAGCTGGTTGAACGACGCGTACTGGAACAACCCGCCCTTGTTGTCGAACAGGTTGATCAGGTTCAGCGCATCGAGCGTGATCTCGGCCTTCACCTTCTTGAACGGCAGCTGAATCGCGAGCTTGCCGTCGAGGGTGTTCGTCCACGGACCACGGCAGGCGTTACGCGGAATGATCTTGCCGATGTAGTCCTTGAGGCACGGATCCGCCTGCATGAAGGTCAGCAGGTCGTTGTACGAACCGCCCGTGTAGGTGAACCCGCTCTCGGTCGCCGAGGCCGGGATGTAGAGCAGGTCGTTCGTGCCACGGCCATCGCCGTTCACATCGCGGCTGAAGGCCATCGTGAACGGCCGGCCCGACGTGCCCGCGTAGAACA
>CAYFLU010000147.1:0-8336 GCA_964343975.1 uncultured Solibacteraceae bacterium | reverse complement strand
AGATCCAGAGCCAGATCCTCACGAAGTGGTGGGGCCAGCCGATGTATCTCGGCGCAATTGTGACGCTGCCCGACGGCTACGCCACGCATCCGAACGCGCAGTATCCGATCGTCTACACACAGGGCCACTTCCCGCGCGGCGGCGGTGGCGCGGGTGGGGCGCGCGGCCGCGGCACCCCACCGCCCGCGCCCTCTGGGCCGCAGCCGCGCATGATCAACGTGTCGTTGCAGCACCCGTCGCCCTACTACGACGACTCGTACGGCGTGAACTCCGCAAACAACGGCCCGTACGGCGACGCGATCATGCAGGAGCTGATTCCGGCGATCGAGTCGAAGTTCCGCGTCATTCGCGCCCCGTGGGCTCGCATGCTCACGGGCGGCTCCACGGGCGGCTGGATCTCGCTCGCGCACCAGATCTTCTATCCCGATTTCTACGGCGGCGTCTTCTCCACCTGCCCGGACGGCGTCGACTTCCGCTACCACCAGATCGTCAACATCTACAGCGACGACAACGCGTACTTCGTCGATCGCGGCTGGATGAAAATCGAGCGCCCGAACCAGCGTCGCCCCGACGGCAACATCATCTCGATGATGAAAGACGAGAACTGGTACGAACTCGTGCAAGGCGATCACTCGCGGTCCGGCGGGCAGTGGGATATCTGGGAAGCCACGTACGGACCGGTCGGGCCGGACGGCTATCCGCAGCGCATCTGGGACAAGCAGACCGGCAAGATCAACAAGGACGTGGCGGCGTACTGGAAGGAACACTACGACCTGCGCAACATCCTCGAGCGCGACTGGAAGACCCTCGGTCCGAAAGTCGCGCACAAGCTCAACATCTACGTCGGCGACGCGGACTCGTACTTCCTGAACATGGGTGTGCACATGCTCGACGAGTTCCTGCGCAAGGCGGACGCGCCGAAGTGGACGGGTGAAACCGTGTTTCAGCCGATGGCCCCGCACTGCTGGGGCCCGCCGCGTGATCAGATGACCGAGAAGATGGTCACGCAGATCACGAAGTACGCCCCGGCCGGCGCCGACCTGGTGAGCTGGAAATACTGAGTCGTCCGTGTCGCGTCTCGTCGCCCTCGTTCGTGCCCCACTGACGCGGAGCCTCGCGCTCATCGCCGGACTCACGCTCATCTCAGCGTGGCCGCTGCTCCGGCATTTCTCCGCGGCCCTCCCGGCAGACCTCGGCGATCCTGTTCTCGAAACGTGGCTCATCTGGTGGAACGCCCACGTCACGCCACTCACGACCGCCTGGTGGAATGCGCCGATGTTCGTGCCCATGCCCGGCGCGATGGCGCTGTCGGAGTCGCTGCTCGGACTCGCGCCACTCACCACGCCGCTGCAGTGGCTTGGCGCAAGCCCCGTCACCGCGCACAACGTCGCGTTCCTCCTGTCGACGCCGCTGGCGGCGTGGGGCGCCTGGCGCCTCGTGAGCCGGCTGACGCCGCGCACCGATGCCGCCTTCCTCGCGGCCCTGGCCTTCGCGTTCGCGCCGTATCGACTCGGCCAGCTCTCGCATCTGCAGGTGCTCTTCTCCTGCTGGATGCCATTCGCCTTGGCCTCCGCCCACGATTTCTTAGGCCAGCGCACAAAACGGCCGCTCGTGTATCTCGCCATCTTCTGGTGTATCAATGGCTTGACGAACGGCTACTACCTCGCCTACTTCCCGGCGCTGATGGGGCTGTGGATGCTCTGGTTCGTGCGCGACCGCCGCGCCGCGTTCTCCCTGACCGCCGCCCTCGCGGTCGGCTCGCTGCCCTGGCTGCCCCTGCTCTACGGCTACCAGATCCGGCAAGCCGCGCTGGGCCTCTCGCGCGGGATCAATGAGATCCGGCAGTTCAGCGCCGACTTCTCCGCCCTTCTGGCTGGCTCGCCACGGGCCTGGCTGTCGTCACATTGGACCCTCGCTCCCAAACCCGAGGGCGAGCTCTATCCCGGCCTCGCGATCGTGATCGTCACACTCATTGGCCTCATCGTCGCCTGGCGGTCCACACGAACGCCGGCAACAACGGCGGTCCCTGCGCGCGGAAATCGATGGCTCGCCGCTGCGGCCATCGTCCTCGCCCTGACCGGTCTGGCCATCCTCCTCACGGGCGGCGCGAAGATCGACGTGGGCGCGCTCGCGGTCAATGCCAAGCGCGCGAACCGCGTGCTGTCGATTGCGCTCGTGCTGGGGGGCATCGCCCTGGCCCGCAGCACAGCCATGCGACGCGCCTGGGCCACACGGTCTCCGCTCGTGTTCTACGCGCTGGCTGGCGTGGTGATGTTCCTGCTCGCGCTCGGCCCCGAACCAAAGGCCTGGGGCCGCGATCTGCTGTATCGCGCGCCCTACTGGTGGCTCATGCAGTTGCCCGGCCTCGACTCGGTGCGCGTGCCTGCCCGCTTCGGCCAACTGATGATCGTCGCGCTGGCACCCGCCCTGGCCCTCGCCTACGCCAAGCTGTTCCCGGCGCGTCATCGCGCCGCCTGGATCGTGAGTGTGGCTCTGCTCGCAGAGGGCTGGGTGCCTGCGCTACCGGTCGCGCTGCTGCCGGCGTCACCAGTGGTCCCCGCCCAGGCGCGAGCCGCAGGCGCGGCCGTGCTGGAGCTGCCGGTGGACGACGACTTCGCGCCGAACACGCGGGCCCTGCTCAACGCGATGCGACACGGGATGCCGCTCGTGAACGGCTTCGGGGGCTACATTCCTGCGCACTACCACGTACTCCGGCTCGGCCTCGAAGACGCCGATGGCGGCGTGCTGGAGGCGCTTCGCGCCTACAGCCCCATCGCGACCTACATCCACCGCGCCGAAGATGCAGGCGGCCGCCTGAAGGCGCTGGTGGCCGCGCTCCCGAGCGCCGCCGCGCTGGGCAGTGACAGCGGCGGCGACTGGTTCCTGCTGCCGTCCGTGCCGGCTGCGCCGGTTTCCGCGGGACTTGATGAGCTCGAGATCCGTCGCGTCCGCACTAGTTCGCGCGCTGACGCGGCGGCGTTGATGCTCGATCGCAACCCACAGGTGGGCTGGCACAGCGAGCGGAAGCCGGGCACCAATGATCAAGTCGATCTCGAATTCGGCCAGCCGGTCACGGTCAGTGAACTGGAACTGTCGCTCGGGCCGTGGACCGGGAACTACCCGCGCGATCTCGAGATCTCCACCGTTGCGGGTGATCGCGTGACGCCTGTCTGGCGCGGATCGGTGGCCGGACTCGCGCTGCGTGCCGCGCTGACCGCGAAAGACATCCCCATTCGCATTCCCCTGCCCGCGCCCGTCGTGACCTCGGCGCTCCGCCTGACCAACATCTGGCGCGACAACAACCCCGACTGGTCGATCGCCTTGGTCCGCGCACTGGGCCGGCGTAACGACCACTGATCCGCAAAAGAGAAACGCCCCCGACCGGCCAAGCCGATCGGGGGCGTGTGATGTTCCGCTGCGACTGCGCCGTCAGCAGCGCGTCGGTTACTGACGACCCTGCGCGCGCTGAATCCCCATCGCGAGCTTCTGCATCGTCTCTTCCGAGCCGGTGAAGACGTTGCTCGGGAAGCGATACGGGAACTGGAGCATGTTCGCGTAGATGCGGTCGCTCTGGTAGAGATTGAGGCCGAGGCCCGCGAGGTACTGGAGCTTCAGGTTGCGGTCCGTGTTGATCTGCACGTCGCGCAGCCAGTTGGCCAGGTCCGGCCGCTGACCCGCGAACGTCGAGAACAACTCGATCGCGTCGTTGAAGCCGACTTCGCGCAGCGACTGCAGCACCGGCGCCATCTCGGGCCGCATCAGCTTCTCCTGCATCTTGTCGACGTCGATCTTCGTCGGCTCCACCTGGCCGACCAGCACGAGGTCGTAGCCGCGGCCGTTCTGCGTGTTGCCGAAGACCATGCCGTTCGGGAACGCTTCGAGGAACGTGCCGATCTCGCTCTTCACGGCGGCTTCGCTGCTCTCGTAGAGCTGCACGAAGAGCGTCACCACGCCGCCCGGGTTGAGATGCGCCTTGGCGACTTCAAAGAATTCCTTCGTGTACAGCGTGGCGGCGCCCTTCACCCACGGATCGAGCGGATCCGACGTGATGCCGTCGAACTTCTCCTTCGTCGTGAGCAGGTAGTGCCGCGCGTCGTCGATATGCACCTTCACCTTCGGATTGGTGACGACGTTGTAGTTGTGTTCACCGAAGTACTTCGACACGCTCGCAGGCACGAGCGGCTCGATTTCGGCGATCGTCTGGTCGGTGACGTAGGGGCTGATCGACACCGCGCCGGCCGTGACGCCCGCGCCGCAGCCGATGACGACGACCTTCTTCGGGTTGTCGGGGATGAGCGTGGTGAGGTGACCGAGCATGCGCTGCAAGCGCATGTCCTGCGGCTCGCTCGACGCCTGCACCTTGCCGGCGTTGTGGTAGTTCAGGACGCCGTTCGGCGTGCGCGACACGGCGACCGACGCCTGCAGGCCTTCGCCCATGTAGACGATCTCGTTCTGCCCGAGCCAAGTGGCCGCGTAGCGGCCGTAGGCGACGAGGATCGGCGGGATCGCCGGCAAGTTGCGCACGAGCAAGCCGCCGACGCCCGTGGCGATCACGAGCAGGATGGCCGGGCCGAACGCGAAGCCCGACTTCTTGTCGTCGGCTTCACTGACCGCCGGCGCCAGGAGCATCAGGCCGCCGACCAGCGAAATCCCCATGAGGATCTGCTGCGCGTGCTGCGAACCGATCCACCACACGAGCAGCAAGCTGGCGAGCAGCGACCCCACGATGCCGCCCACCGTGTTCGCGGCATACACGCGACCGACGAGCGTCGCCGGGTCCTGCCCCTTCGAGACGACCGCGGCCAGCGCCAGCGGGAAGCTCGCGCCCCACAGGATGGCGCCCGGCAGGACGACGTAGAAGCAGCGCACGAGGTCGAGCTGGAAGGTGAAGCTCGGATCCGACGCAATCGACGGGTTGATCGGCCAGAACGGGAGCGACTCGCTCGTCTGATACGCCGCCCAGAACATCGCGGCGTCGAGCAACATCTGACACCAGCCGAGCGCCACGCGCGGTCGAGCCACGCTCTTGGCGAGCGATGCGCCGATCGTGCTGCCGATGCCGAGACCGCAGAGGAACACGGCCAGAATCAGCGAGAAGGTGTAGGTCGTGGCGCCGAACTGCAGCGACAGCACCCGGGTCCACAGCACTTCCGACGACAGGGCCGTGAGACCCGACAGCGCGATCGCGATGTAGATGCTGTTGGCTCCCGGCGTCGGCTTGGACGCATCGGCCGATGACGCAGCGCCTTCGTGCGGCGTGCGGCTCGCGAGCATCAGCCCCACCGCCGCCACGAGGATGTTCAGCCCGATCGCGGCGAAGGTCGCCGTGGTCATGTCGAACACGCGGAGCAGGTAGAAGCCGGCGAGCAAGCTGCCCGCCACGGCACCAGCGATGTTGCCGCCGTAGAAGTACCCGAGCCACGACACGCCCTCCGGCGTCGTCTCGACCCAGCGCGACATCGCGGGCAGCGTGGCGCCCATCAGCAGCGTCGGCGGCAGCAGGCAGATCCCGGCGACGATGCCGCGGCCGAAGATGCCGACCATGCCCGTCAGGCCGAGCGCGTCATACCAGCCGCCGATGAGCGGCGCGCCAAACAGCACGAACAGGCCGCACACGGCGATCCCGAGCTCGAGGTAGGCGTATACCTTCAGCGGATGCTCCTTCGCACTGACGAAGCGCGGCAGGAGCAAGCTGCCGAGGCACATGCCGCCCATGAAGGTGCCGAGAAGCACGCCGAGCGAGATGGCCGAAGAGCCGATCACCAGCTGCAGGAGCTGGAACCAGACGATTTCGTAGATGAGGGCGGCGCAGCCGCTCCCGATGAAGAGGAACAACAGCACGGGCAGCGCGCGCTGAGCGGCAAGCGACCCGGGCGTTGCGGCGGTATCCGTCTTAGTCATTGTGGCGGCATACTATCAAACCGCCCCGCCTGTTTACCGTCGCGCGCGGGCTTCCGGCGTCAGATCCGGGGGTCGCGACGCTGATTCAGCAGCATCTGATACACGACCGCGCTCACCCACGTCCCGTAGGTCACGAGCAGCATCTGCCACACCGTCGCCACGAGAAACACCAGGAACCCCGGCGATAGCACCGTGCCCCCCGTCGGCACGGCGGCCTGAACGAGTTGCGCCAGGAACTGCAACAGGATCGGCACGCCCATCGCCATCAGGATCTCGAACCGGCGGTCGCGCGTGAGCTGCTCGCTCGCCCGCAGCGCGTCAACGTGATTGGCCCGCCCGTCCATGATCAGGAAGCCGACCTGCGACCACGTCAGCATCAGGTAGATACCGGGCGCGAGGAAGAACAAGAGGCCGATGAACACCGGGAGCACCGTGATCATCAGCGTCATCAGGATCCGAAGGAACGTGCCGGGCGGGAGCAGGGCGCGGCGGAAATCGATCCCCTCCCCGCGCAGAGCGGCGAGCGCCGTGCGCGCCATGCCGTAGCTGACCCACGACGAGAGGATGCCGGTGACCAACAGCACCGCCAGATCCTTCCCCGTTGTCGGTTTGGGATTGGCGAGGGTCAGGGGCAGAAGCTGCAGAACACCGACGAGCGCCAGCCACCGCACGAGACCGCCCCGCATTTCCTGGAGGCCCCGAAAGGCGATGGCGAGGGCCTCGCGCGCCGAGAAGAGATCGGCGGCGTCATGGAGGCGTGAGACGGCGGATCCGGCCAGCTGCGCGCTCGTGGCGAACACGTAGCCACACTCGCAGCTGGAGTGATCGCCGGGCACGAGCAGCCCGCAGTGCGGGCACACGCGGGGACCGGCGGGGCGCGGGGCGTCGGAGTCGGTAGACACAGTGTGAGCCAAAAACAGCCGTGACGCTCTGTGAGGATCTCTCAGAGCGTCACGGCTGGCATGTCTTGGCGTTACTCGCGGCTATTCGTCGTCACGACCGAAGCCGAAGTCGGCATCGGCGTAGTCATCCATTTCGCGCTGAAGTTCGAGCTCTTCAGGCGACGGCGGCGGAGGCGGCGGCGGCTCGTCCGCCGGGATCGTGACGTGGCGGTAGTAGTCGAAGCCGGTGCCGGCCGGAATCAGGCGGCCCATCGTGACGTTCTCCTTCAGGCCGCGCAGGAAGTCGACCTTGCCGGAGATGGACGCCTCGGTGAGCACGCGCGTGGTTTCCTGGAACGACGCGGCCGAGATGAACGAATCGGTCGAGAGCGACGCCTTCGTGATGCCGAGGAGCAGCGGCCGGCCCTTCGCCGGCATGCCGCTGTTGGCCAGCACGCGCTCGTTCTCTTCCTGGAACCGGAACTTGTCGACCTGTTCGTCGATCAGGAATTCCGTATCGCCCACTTCCTCGACCTTCACCCACCGCATCATCTGACGCACGATCACTTCGATGTGCTTGTCGTTGATGCCGACGCCCTGGAGGCGGTAGACCTCCTGGATTTCGTTGACCAGGTAGCTCTGCAGCTCGCGCTCGCCGAGCACGGCGAGGATGTCGTGCGGATTGCGCGGACCGTCCATGAGCGGCTCACCCGCGCGGACGCGGTCGCCTTCCTGAACGTTCACGTGCACGCCACGCGGCAGTGAGTATTCACGCGGCTCGCCACCCTCGTCCGGCACCACGAGCAGCTTGCGGGTGCCCTTCACGACGCCGCCATGACGCACGACGCCGTCGATCTCCGAGATGATGGCCGTCTCGCGCGGCTTGCGCGCTTCGAACAACTCGACGACGCGCGGCAGACCGCCCGTGATGTCCTTCGTCTTCGTCGTTTCGCGCGGGATCTTCGCGAGCACGTCGCCGTTGGCCACTTCCTGACCGTTCGAGATCATCAAGTGGGCGTTCGACGGCATGTGGTACTTGTGCAGCACCAGCCCGTCCTTGTTGAGGATCTCGATCGCCGGCTGCTTCTTCTCATCCGGCGAGTCGACGATGATCAAACGCGACAGGCCCGTGACTTCGTCGACGTCCTCGTGCACCGTGACCTTGTCGATGATGTCCTTGAAGCGGACCGTGCCGCCGCGCTCGGTGAGGATCGAGAAGGTGTACGGATCCCACTCGACGAGGACCTGGCCCTTCTCCACCTTCTGGCTGTCCTTGACGCGCAGGTGCGCGCCGTAGACGACCGAGTAGCGCTCGCGCACCACGCCCTTGTCGTCGACGACGTTGATCGAACCGCTGCGGTTCATGACGATCAGCGCCTTGACGCCGTTCTGCTCGCGGCCCTCGACGTACTGGAGGCCGTCGAACTTGACGGTGCCCTTGTGGCGCGCTTCGAGCGTCGACTGATCCTGAACGCGCGAGGCCGTGCCGCCGATGTGGAACGTGCGCATCGTCAGCTGCGTGCCCGGTTCGCCGATCGACTGCGCGGCGATGAC
>CAYFLU010000146.1:0-8434 GCA_964343975.1 uncultured Solibacteraceae bacterium | reverse complement strand
CTACACGTACGAGAAGGACTTCTCGCGCACGCAGACCGGCGGCACGGGCACGGTGGCGGCCACGGCGCTCGCGTCGTTGCTGACCTTCGACGGCTCGGCCAAGGGCGACACCTACGGCGCCTACGCGACGTTCACGCTCGTGCCCGACCGACTGGTGTTCGACTTCAACGCCAAGCGCGCAAAGGTCGACGGCCTGATGGACATCACCGGCGACCCGACGGGCTCGTTCGCCCTTGCCCGCGTGGCCTACGGCGGCATCCAGGACATCACCGACTACAACGACACCGACTGGACCACGATGACGGCGCAGTTCAAGTTCACATTCAACAAGGACTGGGGCCTGAACCTGGGCTGGATGTACGACAAGTACACGATCGCTGACGCGTATTCGATCTTCGGCAACCAGACGGGCGCCGGACAGTTCGACTACGGCAACGAAGTGTTCCCGGAGAGCGGCGGCTTCTACCTGAAGGCCAACGACGGCAACTACAAGGCGAACATCTTCTTCGTGAAGCTGAGCAAGAAGTTCTAGCGCTCGGAATCCACGACGATCACACGACGGGCCGGCACCATGTGCCGGCCCGTATTCATTTGCGCGGCAGCGGCTTGACCATCAGCGTGATCAGTCCGGCGAACATCGGACAGACCGCCAGCACCCACAGCGCGACGGCAAACCCCGTCGTGCGTCCCCGGATCCAGCCCACAAGATAGGGCCCGACGAATCCCCCGAGGTTGCCGATCGAGTTGATCAGGGCAATCCCGCCGGCCGCGCCCGCACCGGTCAACAAGCGCGACGAGAACGCCCAGTAGGGACCGAGCAGGCCCCAGATTCCCGCGGCGGCCACCGACAGCGCCGCCAACTCGGCCACCGGATGCGTGAGTTGCGCAGCCGCCGCCAGCCCCAGTGCGCCGGTCCAGGCCGAGAGCGCCACGTGCCACCGCCGGTCGCCCGTGCGATCCGAACTGCGGCCGACCACGACCATGGCCACCGCCGCGGCAGCATAGGGAATCGCGCTGATCATGCCGACCGTCCACGTCGGCATCGCGGCGAAGGCCGCAATGATCTGCGGCAGCCACAGCGATACGCCGTAGAAACTCATCACGACGAGAAAGTAGGCGGCCGACAACATCCACACGCGACCACTGCGCAGTGCGGCGGCGAGCGTCGCGTACCCGTGCGACTGCACCTGCGCGTGTTCGCGGGCCGAACGCGCGGCGATCCAGGCCTTTTCATCCACACTCAACCACGACGCGTCCTGCGGTCCGTCAGGCAGATACACGAACGTCGCCACACCCAGCAGCACCGCGGGCACGCCCTCCACAAGAAACAACCACTGCCAGCCGGCGAGCCCGTGCCAGCCGTCGAGTTGCAGCAACGCCCCAGACACCGGCCCGCCGATCACGCCGGCAATCGCGGTGGCGGTCATGAAGGTCGCCACCGCCCGCGCGCGCGTCTCCGGCGGAAACCAGTACGTGAGATACAGGATCATGCCGGGAAAGAACCCGGCCTCCGCGACGCCGAGCAGAAACCGGAGCGCGTAGAAACTGCGCACGCCCTGCACGCACATCATCGCGGACGAAATGAGCCCCCACGTGACGAGGATGCGCGCAATCCATCGCCGCGCGCCGACGCGCTGCATGATCAGGTTGCTCGGAATCTCGAAGCAGAAGTACCCGATGAAGAAGATCCCGGCCCCGATGCCGTAGATCGCGGCATCAAACCCCATCGCGCCGTTCAGCTGCAACGCCGCGAACCCGACGTTGATGCGATCGAGATACGACACGATGTAGAGCACGAACATGAACGGGATGAGCCGCCGCGAGATCTTCGCGGTCAGCACCGGTTCGTCGACCGTCATGCGCGACAGTCTACTGGGGATCGGCCATGACGATGACCTGGCCTTTGGTCATCGCGCGCTCAGTGATCTTGCGCGTGACCGGATCGAGCAGCCGCACCGTGCCGTCAACCGTCGCCTCGAGCCTCACGAGCGTCGTCCGGCCGCCGCGCCGGGTGGCGCTGACGATGAGCCCCCCTTCGGCACGCAGACGCTCGAACGACACATCCGCCCACGTCGGCGGCACGGCGGGAAACACACGCAGGATGCCGCCATCGCTCTGCAGCAGCATCTCGTGCACGGCTTCCATCGCCAGGAAATTGCCCTCGAGCGTGAACGGACGATAGTGGAAGTTCGAGAGGCCCTCCCGCGTCTGCTCGCCGTTCGCGTGGAAGCCGTTCCTCAGCGTGAACGACCGCTCGTACTTCTGCAGGTAGTCGAGCGCCTCAGCGCCGCGCCCGGCTCGCGCCAGCATCGTGGCAAACCAGCTGAAGCTGTAGCCCACCCACTGCTGCGTGCCCTTGGCCGTGATCACATCCAGCGTGCGGTTCGTGATCTGCGGATCGTGCGAGAGCTGGCCGAGCGGATGAATGCCGATCGCGTGGGAGAAGTGACGATGCGACGCGTCGTAGGGTAGCCCGTCGGCGAACATCAGGCTGCCCGTCGCCGGATCCACGACGTCATCGGGCAGCGTCTTCGCCAGACCGCGCCACCGCGCCGCTTCGAGCGCGCGGCCGCGCGCGTCTTCGAGCTCCGCCATGTCGGTGAAGGCGCCGCGCACGAGCGCGAGATCGTAGTTGGACATCGGCGGCAGCCAGGCACGCATCGAGTTGTCGAAGATCTCGGGGCTCGATGAGAGCGGTAGCCGCCGCTTGCCGTCTGGCCCGGTGACGAGCAGCGCCGCCAGGGCCGTCGCGACGTCTCGACAAAACGGATACGCCTCGCGCTCGAGAAACAGCGGATCGCGCGTGTAGCGCCAGTGCCGCGCAAACAAGTGCGACACCCACGCGCCATTGGTCGGCGACAACGAGTACTGCGCCCAGCCCGCGGTGGCGCGCCCGTCCTGCGCCATCACGCCGGGCACCACCGCGCCGTCGACGCCGTAGAACGACGTCGCGAACGCGCGGAACTCCGGCAGCAAACCGCTCATGTACCGCAGAAAGCTCTCGCCGGCCTCGAAGAGCCCGGCCGCTTGATACGCGATGTAGGTCGTCTGCGTGTTGAGGTCGTTGTGGTAGTCGCCCTTCCACGGCGGCAAGTTGCCGTTGTCCGCGGTCCACACGCCCTGAAGCGGCATCGGCGGCGCGCCCACGCGTGAGGCCGCGCCGTAGAAGTACTTCACGAGTTCGTAGTGTTGCTGGAGACGCCCGTCGGGAATCGTCACGGACGACGTGGCCCAGAAGCGCCGCCACCACTGCACGTGCGCCGCGAGCCGGCGATCGTAACCATCCGCAAGTGCGCGCGTCAGCGCGGCCTTCGCCGCTGGCAGCGGATCCTGCCCGGCCCGCGCCGTGAACACCGTGATCGCCAGGGTGCTGCGCGCGCCAGGCGCGATCTTCGCCAGCACGCCATACCGCGCCCCGGTCGACGTCTGTTGCACGTACCCGCGATAGCCGCTGTCGGCAATCGCGGTCGCCTTCGGATAGCCGAGCTTCGCGACGGCCGTCGGCGCCGTGACAATGAGGTCCGGCCCGGCCCCGGCGCCGGTCGCGCCCGGCATCGACACCATCACCACCGGCAACGCATCGTCGACGAACATGCGGAGGTCGGACGCGGGCGTCATGCCGGCATACCGCGCGCGCGCCTCGGCGGTGGCGAGATCGAGTTCGACATTCGACAACGTCGCCCCTGCCGCGAACCGCAGTTCGACGCGCCCCGCCGGCAACTTCGTGGGATACGGCACGGCTTCGTACGGCGTGTCGAAGAGCCGCTCCATCTCCTTCTGGTTCTTTTCGGCGACGAGACGTTTGATCGTCGCGTAGTTCCAATCGGGCTGGCTGTAGATCTCGGGACGACGGTTGTCCCAGAGGTCGCCGCGATCGAGCGACAGGCGAAGCACGTCGCCCTCACCCCACGCGAGCGCGCCGATGAGGCCGTTGCCGAGCGGCACGCCTTCGTCCCAGGTGGCGATCGGCGCGTCGAGACGCAGGGTGCCGGGACGACGCGTGATGGTGGTTTGCGCGTGGCCCCAAACGACAAGCGCCGCAACCGCGGCGCTTGTCAGGGAGAACAGGATCGAACGGGACGTCTTAGGCGAGTTCATCAGCCGACTTCGCGCCGTAGAACGCGAACCACGGTTTGCAGGGAGCGAGCGCGGCATTGACGTTCTTGATGTTCTCGACGCCCTTCGTCTCGAGCCACTTGCGGAACGCGTCGCCACCTTCCTTGCCGTAGATCGCGATGCCGTCCTTCCACGTCGCGCGACCGCAAAGCACGCCGGAGTAGTTCACGCCGCTTTCCGCCGCCAGGGCGAGCGACTCGGTGAACTCGGCGTTGCTCACGCCGGCCGACAGGTAGATGAACGGCTTCTTGGCGACGGCCGCGACCGAGTTGAAGAGCTTCTTCGCTTCGTCGCGCGTGTAGGCCGGCGTCGTGCCCGCCGCGGCGCACTGGGCGCCTTCCACGAACTTCATGTTGATCGGAATCTCGACCTTCATGACGTCCACGCCGTAGCGGTCCTTGCTGAACTCTTCCATCGCGCCCTTCACGACCTCGGGCTTCTTCTTCGCGTAGGCGGCGCCCTTTTCATCGGCGCCTTCTTCGTAGCCGACGAACTCGAGGAAGAACGGGATGTCGTTGGCGCGGCACTCGTCGCCGATGCGCTCGACCCACGCGTGCTTGAACTCGTTGACCGGCTTCGGATCGAAGGGCGTGTAGTAGAGGAGGATCTTGAGGCAGTCGGCGCCGGCTTCCTTCAAACGGCGCACCGACCACGCATCGAGGAGGTCCGGCAGACGGCCCGGCGTGTTGGCGTCGTAGCCCGTCTTCTCGTAGGCCATCAGCAGACCCGAGCCCTTGGCGCGGCGCTTGGACGCCGGGATGCCCCATTCCGGATCGAGCAGGATCGCACTCGCGTGCTGGGTCAGCACCTCGGTAACCAGGCTCTTGAACTCCTCCAGCATCGCGTCGGTGATCTCGCCGCCCTTCTCCTTGGCGAGCGCCTTCCTGAGCGAGCCGCGCTGATCCATTGCGGCAGCCGCGATCACGCCACGCGCATCCGAAACCGCTTTCATGCCAGCCAACTTGCCGGGGGGCATCTTCATGAATGGGAATCTTATCAAGACTTCTCAGGGGCGTGGCGGGAACTGGAACGTCTCCACCGTGACCGCATCGAGGGCCATCTGCACGAGGGCGGGCACATCGAGCGCGGCCTCCGCCTCCTCGACGAGACGAGGCGTCGTGCGTGTGGACGGCAACGGCGGCGTGAAGAGCGTGCAACAGTCTTCGTCCGACAGGATCGATGTGTCGTACGTGCCGATCGCCCGCGCGGTGGCGGTGATCGCTTCCTTGTCGTCGCCAATGAGCGGACGGAGGATCGGCATCGTGGCCACCTGATTCACGGCCGCGATGTTCTCGAGCGTTTGTGATGCCACCTGCCCCACGACGTCGCCGGTGACGAGCGCCAGCGCGCCCTGCCGCGTGGCCACGGCCTCGGCGATGCGCACCATGAGGCGGCGGTACATCACGACGCGCAGCGGCGGCGGCACCGACAACACCACGCGCTGCTGCACACCGCCGAACGGCACCAGGAACAACCGCGATGTGAGCTGCGCGCGCGTGAGCGCCGCCGTGAGCTCGCGCACCTTCTCTTGCGACGCGCGCGACAGGATCGGATACGCGTGGAAGTGAATGAACGACGCGCGACAGCCGCGGCGGATCATCTTCCACGCGGCCACCGGCGAATCGATGCCGCCCGACAACAAGCACAGCACTTTGCCGCCCGTGCCGAGTGGCAGACCGCCCGCCCCCGGCTCGCGCTCGGCATACACAAGCGCGTGCGTGTCGAGCGCTTCCACGCGCAGCGTGAGCTCGGGCTTCGACAGATCCACCGCCCAGCCCTTCGCAGCGATGACACGCTCGCCGAGCGTACGCTCGACCTCGGGCGACGGCGCCGGGAACTGCTTGTTCACGCGCCGCACCTTCACCTTGAACGTGCGCGGCGAAAAGCGGTCGAGCTCCGGCGCGAGCGCGGTCCACATCGCATCCACATCGGGCGGCACTTCGACCGCGCGCGCGAAGTTCGCCACACCGGGCAGAAGCGACAACCGCCGCCGGATCTCCGCCCAGTCGGCGCCCGGGCCGAGGCGCGCTTCCACCCGCCCCTGCACGTGCCGCACGTGCGACACCTGCTGATCCGCCAACAGCAACCGGATCGAGCGCACGAACGAGGTCACGAACCACGGCCGATTGCGGCCCTTGAGCGCGAGTTCGAGGAAGTGAATGACGAGAACAGACACGGGTAGAGACAGTGTAGTGGCTGCGCGCTAGCGGATGGCGTCGGCCGCTGCGAAACCGCTGCGCACCGCGCCTTCGATCGTGGCCGGCAGCCCGGTGTCCGTCCAGTCGCCGGCCAGAAAGAACCCGGGCATCGGCGTGATCGTCGCCGGGCGCGGCGGCGCCGACGGCGCGAGTGAAAACGTCGCGCGCGGCTCACGCACGACGAGCGCGCGCGTCAACCGCGCGCCGCGCGCAGCGGGCAGGGCGCGACGCACGTCGGCCTCGGCGCGCGCGATGATGTCGGCGTTCTCGAGCCGGAGGATGTCCGTGGCGCCGCTGCACACCGCCGCGATGCTCGTGCCCGTGCCCGTGATGGCGCGCCGGCCGAAGAACCACTGCATCGTCCCGTCCGCCAACCCGAGAAACGGCGTGCCGCGCGGCATGACATCGCGGTCGAACCACAGCGACACAGTGACGATCGGCGACGCGGGCATCGCCACCGCATGTGTCGCAATCTCGGCGAGCGGCGCCGGCGTCGACTCCGCAAACAGCGCCGGAAACGCGTGCCACGGCACCGCGCTCACGATCGACGACGCACGCACGATCGTGTCGCCGACCACGACATGCGCAAGGCGCGCGCCGCTCGTGACGATGCGGCCGGGACGCCGCGTCAGCACACGGCCGCCGCGCTCTTCGACCAGGCGCATCGCGGGCGCGGCGATGAGCGCGTCAAGCGGCACCGTCGGCAGCCCGACGGACGCATCGTCTGGTCGCGGCCCGAACATCTCGGCCAGCACGCGCACGAACGGCCGCGCCGCCGCCACGTGCGGCGGCTGATTCAGCGCCGCGAACACGAGCGGATCCCAGAGCCAGCGCCGAAGCTGCGTGGGCTGTTCATGCTGCGTGAGCCACTCGGCCACCGTCAGCGACGGATCGACCCGGGCCGCCGTCGCCTCCGCGCCGTCGCGTTGCGCGCTCTCCAGCACGTAGCCGAGCCGCCGCGCGGCCGCGCGATCGGCGAGCGGCACGGCATTCCACGTAAGGAGCCCCACGAGCAGATGCCAGGGCGACGGCAGATCCGGGCAGTGCAATGTGCTCGCGCGGCCTTCAGGGCCGCCGACCATCGTGAGTGACAGCGTCGATTGCAGGGACGCCTGCGCGGCAGTGCCCAGTTGGCGGAGGAGCTCGTAGGTCGCGCGATAGCAGCCGAAGAGCGCGTGCTGACCGTTGTCGAGTGTCTCGCCGCTGTCGCGGTCGAGAAAGGAAGAGGCGCGACCGCCGAGCCGCGGCGCCTGCTCGATCACGACCACGCGCGCGCCCCGCTCGGCGAGCCGGACCGCGGCTGCGGCACCGGCACAGCCTGCGCCGATCACGGCGACGTCGGCGGTAATGACGTCGCCCACGCTCACCTCGGGCGGCCGAACCGCGTCTGCCCGAGCACACCAAGCGCGATGCGCGCCTGCGTGAAGCGACTGAGGCGGATCACGCGCGAGAACACATCACAGCCCTCGGCTTCCACGCGCCGCAAGGTCTCTTGATAGATCGCACGCATGATCTCGGCGGCGAGCACCGCGCGGCGCTCGGCCGCGGGCAGCACGCGTGTGGCGCGCGAGAAATACACATGCGCGCGCGCCGCCATGTGCTCGAGCACCGCGCGCACCTTCGGCGAGCGCACGCCCTGCCCTGCTGCGGCCACTTCCGCCGCGATGTCGGCTTCCGTGCAACCGAACCTTGCGAGATCGTCGAGCGGCAGATACAACCGGCCCTGCGCGTAGTCCACGCCCACGTCCCGCAGGATGTTCGTGAGCTGCAGCGCCACACCGAGGTCACGCGCGTAGTCGCGGACGATCGGGTCGTGGTAGCCGAAGATCTCCGCGCAGATGAGGCCGACCGACGAGGCCACGCGATGGCAGTACGGCTCCAGATCCTCGAACGTCTGGAAGCGCAGTGGCGTGATGTCCATGCCGACGCCATCGATGAGCGCATCGAACTGCGCGCGCGGCAGCGAGAACCCGGCGGCGAGCCGCTTCAGCGCTTCGCCCTGCGGCGTTGTCGGCGCGTCGGCGCCGAACACGCGCGCCACTTCGGCGCGCCACACCTTGAGCGCCTGCCGCGCCTTCACCGGATCCGATTCGAGGTCGACCGCATCGTCTACCGCGCGG
>CAYFLU010000145.1:7120-8523 GCA_964343975.1 uncultured Solibacteraceae bacterium | reverse complement strand
GCGGAGGCCGGGGGCGGTGCGGGGGCGGCCGCCGTCGTCGACAGCCGCGATGCCGGCGAGACGCGCGAAGCGCTGATGGAAGTTCTCCGACAATACCCGCCATCTCTGGGGCCGATGCTCGCGACGGACCCGGGGCTGATGTCCAACACGCAGTTCATGACGGCGTATCCATCACTCGCTCAGTTTCTTCAGCAGCATCCCGAAGTCGCGCGCAACCCGATGTATTACTTCCAGTCGTATCGCTCGGGTAGTTCGAACTACTTCAGCAATTCAGAGGAAGGGCGAGCGCAGCAGGCGATCAACGCTTGGCGCAACATCATCGAGGGCTTCACGTTCCTGCTCGGGTTTCTGAGCGTGGTCGCCGGTATCACCTGGATCATCCGTTCGATCATCGACCATCGTCGCTGGTCGCGGCTGTCGAAGGTGCAGGCGGAGGTGCACAACAAGCTGATCGATCGCCTGGCGTCCAACGACGAGATGCTCGCCTACATCCAGAGCCCGGCCGGTGGGGAGTTCCTGAAGGTCGGCCCGTCGGCGGTCGGCGCGAGCGCCGCAAAGGCGATGCACGCGCCCTTCGGCCGCATCCTGTGGTCGGCACAGGCGGGCGTGGTCCTCCTCGCGCTCGGCCTGGGGCTTCGCTGGGTCACGCCGGCCGCGCCGAACGAGGTCATCGAGATGCTGCACTTCTTCGGCATCATCGGCCAGGCGCTCGGCCTCGGGTTCATCGCGTCGAGCGGCCTCTCGTATCTCTTGTCGCGGCGCATGGGGCTCATCGAGCCGAAATCCGGGGAACGCGAGACCCCGTCACGCTCGTAACGTGTGAGAGCATGAGGACCCATGACCTGGCGTGAACTGACGTTGCGAGATGCCGAAGCGATGGCACTGGCAGCCGAGCAGGCCGGCGCGGAGACCCACGTGGCCTTCGCGATGACCGAGGACGAGTTCCGGTTGTTCTACGACCGGCACGCGCGTCCGCTGTGGGCCTACCTGTCGCGCCTGACCGGCGACCGTCACGCCGCGGATGACCTGCTGCAGGAGGCGTTCTATCGCCTCCTGCGCGCCCACGCCGACTTCGCGAGCGACGCGCACCGCAAGCACTACCTCTACCGCATCGCCACCAACCTCGTGCGCGACGGCTACCGCCAGCAGAAGGCGCGGCCGAACACGACCGAGCACGACGTGGAACTCCTGCCCTCGGGCGTCGACCACGGCGGGGCGCGCGCCGAAGTGAGCGTGGATCTGTCGCGTGCGATGGCCCAGCTGAAACCCCGCGACCGCGCCATGCTCTGGCTCGCGTACGCGCAGGGCTCGTCGCATCGCGAGATCGCGGAAGTCGTCGGCGTCAAAGCCGAGAGCATCAAGCCCTTGCTGTTCCGCGCGCGCAAGCGCCTCGCCGAACTGCT
>CAYFLU010000145.1:0-7020 GCA_964343975.1 uncultured Solibacteraceae bacterium | reverse complement strand
TGCGCGCGCACGAAGACGCCGGCCGCCGCGCGGCCCGGCCCGTGGCCATGGCGCAGGGCATTGGCATCGGCATCGGCCTCGTGGCGATGGGCACGGTGCTGCGCCTGTCGTGGTCCACGTTCAGCGACTATCTCGGCAGCGCCGGCACGGTGCTCGGGAGCGCGGCCGCACGCGCGGTGCAACTGTCCACGGCCGCCGTCTCCGCGGCGCCGCTGTGGCTCACCATCTCGGTCGTGGCGGCGCTCATCGTTGCGCCGATCCTGACCTACGCCGCACTGGGAAGGGATTAGCCGCGCTCGACTTGGCAGCGGGATTGCAGCCACTATGGGGATGGTGGTGCCTGCCATGGAGCCGACTCTTTCCCCTCTCTTTCATCCCCGTTCGGTCGCCATCGTCGGCGTCTCGCAGAACCCCTCCGGCATGGGCCGGCGCATCTTCGATTGCATGCTGGCCGCGAAATATCGCGGCGGGATATTCCCCATCAACAAGGACGGCTCCGCGGTGGAAGGCTACGCCGGGTACAAGACCGTGCGCGACGTGCCGGAGCCGGTCGACTTGGCGGTGATCGCCGTGCCACGCCCGGCCGTGGCGGCGGTGGTCGATGACTGCGCCGCGAAGGGCGTGAAGGCGCTCGTGCTGATCACGGCCGGGTATGCCGAAGCGGGCGAAGAAGGGAAGGCGCTCCAGGACGAGCTCGTGGCGAAAGTGCGCGCGGCCGGCATGCGGATGGTCGGTCCCAACTGCATGGGCGTGCTCACGGCGGAAGCCGATGCGCCGATGAACGGCTCGTTCTCGCCGATCTTTCCGTCCTCCGGCGGTCTGGCGTTGTCGTCGCAGAGCGGCGCGCTCGGCATGGTGATTCTCTCGCTCGCCACGCGGCGTCATGTCGGGCTCTCGGGCTTCGTGAGCGTGGGCAACAAGGCCGACGTCTCGAGCAACGACCTGCTCGAGTACTGGGAATCGGATCCGGCCACGAAGGTGATCGCGCTCTACCTCGAGTCGTTCGGCAACCCGCGTCGCTTCGCCAATCTCGCGCGTCGCATCGGCCGCACGAAGCCGATCATCGCGGTGAAGGCCGGCCGCACGAAGGCCGGGTCACGCGCGGCGGGGAGCCACACGGCCGCGCTCGCCGCGAGCGACACCACCGTGCAGGCGCTCTTCCATCAGACGGGCGTGATCCGCGCCGACACGATCGACGAGATGTTCGACCTGTCGGCGCTCCTCTCGGCGCAGCCGTTGCCGCGCGGCAGTCGCGTGGCCATCGTGACCAACGCGGGCGGTCCGGGCATTCTCGCCGCGGATGCGTGCGAGGCGGCCGGGTTGTCGGTGGTGCGCTTCAGCGAGTTCACGCGTGCGCGTCTGCAGGCGCTCTTGCCCGCGGTGCCGTCGGTCGGCAATCCCGTGGACATGATCGCGTCGGCAGGGCCCGACGAGTACGAGCGCACGATCGACACGGTACTCCGCGCCGGCGAGACCGATGCGCTGATCATTCTCTACACGCCGGTGGATCCGTCCGGCGCCAAGGCCGTGATCGACGCCATGGGCCGTGGCATCGTCGCCGCGCGCGCCGCCGGTGCGACGGGCAAACCGATCCTCGCGTGCCTGATGGCCGGCGACATTCCGGGCCGTGTGGAATTCAATGGCGAGCAGATCCCGGTGTACGAGTTCCCGGAGAACGCCGCGCGCGCACTGGGGAAAGTGGTGTCGTACGCGCGTTGGCGCGACACGCCGCTCGGCATGCCGCGGGAGTTCACTGACGTGAGCGCGAAGGCGGCGCGTGCGGTCTGTCAGTCGGTGCTCGCGTCGCGTGGACAGGCGTGGCTCACCGAAGAAGAGATGCGGCGCGTGTTGGCGGCCTATGGCGTGACGCTGGCGCCGACGGCGTTCGCGCGCACGGCCGAGGCAGCCATCGAGTCCGCTGAGGCGATGGGGTTCCCGGTCGTTGCCAAGCTCGTGTCGAGCCAGGTGACGCACAAGAGCGATCTCGGCGGCGTGCTGCTCAATCTCGACGATGTCGACGCGGTGCGTGAGGCGTTCCGGGCGCTGCGCCAGTCGGCGGATCGTCATGGCGTGCCGTTCGACGGCGTGTCGATTCAGCCGATGCTGAACGGCGGCGTCGAGACGATGATCGGCGTCGTGCATGACCGGTTGTTCGGCCCGATCATCGGCTTCGGCATGGGCGGCACCGATGTGGAGGTGCTGGGCGACATGCGCTTCCGCCTCGCGCCGCTCGTCGGGCGCGACGTGGCAGAGCTGATTGCCGAATCGCGTGCCGGGCGGCTGCTGGCCGCGCATCGCGGAAAACCGGCAGCCGACATCGAGGCGCTCGGCGACCTGCTCTCGCGCATCTCCGCGCTGGCGCAGGCGGTGCCCGAGATTCTCGAACTCGATCTGAATCCGGTGATCGTGAAGGCGGCCGGCCACGGCTGCCACATCGTGGATGCCCGCATCCGCGTGTTTCCCAACGAGACGGCGGGAAATCTCCGGCGCGCCTGACCGCCGCGCACGGCCCGTTCGCGCCATTTCGTTGGCCCTGTCGACGACGGTGCTTGGTACGACCTGTGCGGTAGCCATCACCGGCGCAGCTCGCTGCGCCGGCGGTGGAGGTCGGGTATGGCGTCGCGCTCGGCGCTGATTCTCGGACTGGGCAATCTGTTGATGGGTGACGAGGGCGTGGGTGTCCATGCCTTGCGGGCGCTCCGTGACGCCCGCTGGCCCGACGGCGTGGCGCTCGTCGATGGCGCGTCGGGTACCTTTCACCTGCTCGCGCGCCTGCAGGATTTCCGACGGTTGATCGTCATTGAAGGCGTCGAAGACGGCGCCCCGGCGGGCACCGTCGCCTTCGTGCCGTTGGATCCGGAGCATCTGCCTCGCATGCTCGAGCGTCACGACGTCGGGCTGCGGGACCTCGTGGAATCGGCCGCGCTGCTCGGCCCGCTGCCCGAGATCGAGTTGTTGTCGGTGTCGATTGGCCCCTCCCGGGAGTTGTCGATGCACCTGTCGCCACCCGTGGCGGCGGCCATCCCTCGTGTGCGTGAGGCGCTGCAACTGCGCCTGGAACGGACGGTGGCGTCGTGATCGTCACGATCGAGTCGCGCACACGCGTGCGCAATGACCGCATCGCCGCGGAGAACCGCGCACGCCTGAACGAAGCCCGTGTGTGCGCCGTGAACCTGCTGAGCGCGCCTGATGCGGGGAAGACGAGCCTGCTCGAGAGCACGATCGAGGCGCTCCGGGCCGACGTGCGCGTGGCCGTCGTGGCCGGCGACACGCGCAGTGCCTTCGATGCCCGCCGGCTCTCGCAGCTCGGCGTGCCGGTCGTGCAAGTGCTCCTGCACGGCGAGTGTCATCTCGACGCGGCGCTCGTGGAGCGGGCGCTCGACCAGTTCGAAGATGCCGGTCTTCTCGCTGGTCCGGCGGGGCTCGAACTGCTGCTCATCGAGAACGTCGACCAGTTGCACTGCATGCCCGGGGTCGATCTCGGCGAGCAGTTGCGTGTGGTGATGCTCAGTGCGAGTGCCGGCGACGAGGCACTCCTCGGATGCCAGGAAGCGGTGCGGTCGTCATCGGCGCTCATCATCAACAAAACCGATCTGGTGCCCTTCGCGCACTGCGATCTCGAGGCGATGCATCGCCTCGCCCTGCAGGGCAACCCCGGTCTGGCGGTGTTCGAGACCTCCTGCACGACCCGACAGGGCGTGTCGGAGTGGTGCGCGTGGCTCGCACGGCATGTGGCCCGCCGCGGATGATGGCAAGATAGAAGGATGATCGACGATCCCGGCAAGTTGCTTGGCCTCCTGTTTCGCAGCCACCCGTGGCACGGCGTGCCGATCGGGCCGCGTGCACCGGAGGTCGTGACCTGCTTCATCGAGATCGTGCCCACGGACCGTGTGAAGTACGAGATCGACAAGTCGACCGGCTACCTCAAGGTCGATCGTCCCCAGCTCTACTCGAACATCTGCCCGGCGCCGTATGGCTTCCTGCCGCAGACCTATTGCGGAGATCGGGTCGGCGCGCTGTCGTCGGATCGCACGAAGCGGCCGGCGCTCAAGGGCGATGGGGACCCGCTCGATGTGTGCGTGCTCACGCAGACGCCGATCACCCATAGCGACTTGCTCCTGCACGCGCGGCCGATCGGCGGCATCCGGCTGATCGACGGCAACGAGGCCGACGACAAGATCATCGCCGTGCTCGAGGGCGACGGGCTGTACGGCGGGTTCAACGATCTCTTCCATGTGCCGCAGGCCGTGGTGAATCGCCTGGCGCACTACTTCGAGACCTACAAGCTCGCGCCGGGCGCCACGACCAAGCCGATCGAGATCAACCACCTCTTCGGTCGGGAAGAAGCGCATCTGGTGATCCAGTGCGCGCAGGAAGACTACACAGAGAAGTTCGGCGCCCTGCAGAATCAGCTGGCGGCGGCACTCGCGTAACGTTTGTTCTGTGAGTAGAACTACTCACTGCGTCGCGGGCGCGTGGAACATCTGTCCTACAATGCACTCTCACGGTGGTCCTCGGCAGGCGGGGACCTGGCATCTTACGGAGTTTGTATGAAGACGCGTCTCATGAAGTTCGCCCTCGTCGCGGCCGGTCTGGCCGTGGCCGCCATCACCTCTGTGCAGCTGCACGCGGCGCAGAACCGCAAGCTCGACTTCACGCTCGTCAACAAGACGGGTCTGACGATCGACAAGGTGTTCGTGTCGCCGACCAACGATGACGACTGGGGCGAGGACGTGATGGGCAAGGACGTGCTCGCCGACGGCGAGAGCGTCGAGATTCAGTTCGCGCGCAGCGAGACGGCGTGCAACTGGGACCTCAAGGTCGTTGACGAGAACAAGGCGTCGATCACCTGGACGAAGCTGAACCTCTGCACGGCGACCGAGATCACGCTGAAGTACGAAAACAAGAAGCCGACCGCGTTCATCAAGTAACCGTCGGTCTTTTCGGTTCTGTCCGGGCGCCTGGTCTCTGACCAGGCGCCCGTTGTCTTTTGGGGGCCGCTCAGTCTTCCGCGATCACGATGATGCGGTCCTGCTCGGTGAAGGTCACAGTCGTGCCCTTCGGTGGGTTCACCGTGACGCCGTGCCCATGCGCCGCGTCGTTGCCGAGCGCCGCAATGCGGTACCCGATCGCCGCGTGGCCGCGCCGCCGCGCGGCCTCCACCACGTGCCAGTAGCTCATCGGAGTGCCGGGCACGACGTAGTCGGACGCCGGCTTGAGGTAGATCTCTGAGCCGTCCGCATCGAAGATGTCGTCGAAGAGCGGCCGGAGGTCGCGGTTCTCGGTGACCTGCGCCACGAGCAGGCTCGCGAGCCGGTCGCTGACGATGAAGTCGTCGACCTGGGTGACCTCGGCGAGTTCGCGGTTCCGGATGTCGAGCATCTCGGTGACGATGGAATACCGGTTGCTGCCGCTTCGGGCCTCGATGTCGCGCAGATTCAGGAGCGTGACGAGGGTGCGGGCGTCGGCTTCCTGCAGATCCAGATCATCGGAGTAGGCGAGCACGATGATGTGCTCGAACGACTCCGGCGCGACGGCTTCGAGCGTCGCGCGGTCGTTCGTGTCGCCGTCGACGAAGGTGACCCGCTGATGCGCGACCTGCGTGGTGGCGGCGTGCACACGCTCCGCCATCCGATCGCCCGACGCGACAATCGTGAGCTCCGAGCCATCCGCAACGTAGCCGTCGAGCTCGCGCACGATCACGGGCGCGCGGCGATTCCAGCCGATCAGCAGCGTCCGTTCCGGCCGCGCCGTCTTCGGCGGCGTCGTGACGAGCCACCGCTCGTTGATCTCCGGCGCAATGGCGCCGGCGTGCACCGCGTCGAGATCCTGTGCAATGACGATGCACTGGTCGCCGGGGCCGAGGACCTGGGTCATCGGCGGGTTCAGCTGCACGCCGCCGGCCGCCGTCTTCACGCCGATGAGCGAGTTGTCCGGAAAGGCCATGATGGCGTCACTGAACGTCTTGCCGGTGAGCGAGGGCTCGGCCTTGAAGTAGATCTCGTCGCCGCCGTAGTCGAGCAGCTCCGTGTAAACCATCGACAGACCCGTCTGCCGGCATGTCTGAGCGACGACGCGCGCGATCACGTCGCCGGTTTCGATCAGCTGGGCCTCGTCTTTCCCGACGAGCCGGGCCGCGGCCATGTGCTGGTGTTCGCGGATCTCGGCCACGATGTGGAAGGGCTCGGCGCGGCGTTCCGGATGGTTCGTCACGGCCAGGAGCGACTTGATCACGTCGTTGTCCGGATGCTCCCCCTCGGGCGACAGGATCACGATCGCGCGCGCCGCATTGAAGTTCACGATCTTCAGATCGTTGAGGTCGTTTGGCACGCCGCGCCGGCACACGAGCCGCGTCGTCTTGGTGTGCCCCACGCGGTCGCGGAGTTCGTCTTCCATCTCGACCTTGTCTTTGTCGGCGAGCACCACGATGCAATTGCGCCGATGCGCGTTGCCGAGGACGAGTTCGCTGATCACGGCGAAGATCTGCGGACTCCAGCCGAGGATGACGATGTGATCCGTTTCGGCCACGAGGGAGCGGCCCTTGCGCAGTTCCTCGATTTGACTCGACACGCCGTTGGCGATGAGGCCGATCAAGGTGCCGACGATCATCACGCCACCGACAGTCACCAGCAGCATGAGGAACAGGTAGCCGGGCGATCCGCTGTCGCCGCCCATCGTGCCGGCGTCGAGCGTGCGCATCAGGTTGTTCCACATCTGCGCGCCGAACCCGAGCGGGTTTGGCTTGTCGCCATCGAGCGGCGCGCTGCCCGTGAGCTTCACGAGCGCGGCGGTGAGGGCGACGAAGAGGAACGACGCCACGGCCAGCCAGCCGATCAGGGCCGGCGTGCCTTTGGAGAGTGTGTTGTCGAACGCGTAACGGAGACGTTGGCGAAGACTGAACGACGAAGACGGCATGCGCTCGCTACTGTAGTGCAGCGGTCGACGGAACAGCTACCGGATTGGAAGGAAGAAAATGGAGCCGGCAATCAGACTTGAACTGATGACCTGCTGATTACGAAT
>CAYFLU010000144.1:0-8564 GCA_964343975.1 uncultured Solibacteraceae bacterium | reverse complement strand
ACCGACGGCATGGGGCTGATCCAGCAGATCGTCGACATCTACAACAACTACGACTTCGCGACCGAAGTGCTGGTGGCGAGCGTGCGCGGCCCGATGCACATCGTGGAAGCGGCGCGCATGGGCGCGGACATCTGCACGTGCCCGCCGTCGGTGATCGAGGCGTGCTTCAAGCACCCGCTCACCGACATCGGTCTCGAGAAGTTCCTGAAAGACTGGGCGGCGGCGAAGAAGTAATGGAGCACCTCACTCAGCTCGAAGCCCTCGAGCGCCAGGCGGAGCTTGGCGGCGGCGAAGACCGGCTCAAGCGTCAGCGCGACGCGGGCAAACTCACGGCGCGCGAGCGCATCGAGTTGCTGTTCGATCCGGGCACGTTCGAAGAGATCGACAAGCTCGTCACGCACCGGTGCCGCGACTTCGGGATGGACAGCCAGTTGATCCCGGGCGACGGCGTCGTGGCCGGTCACGGCCGCGTGGACGGCCGCCCGGTGTACGCCTTCGCGCAGGACTTCACGGTGTTCGGCGGCTCGCTGTCGGAGACCAACGCCGAGAAGATCGTGAAGGTGATGGACCTTGCCGTGAAGATGGGCGCGCCGATGGTCGGCCTCAACGACTCGGGCGGCGCGCGCATCCAGGAAGGCGTGTTGTCGCTCGGCGGCTATGCCGACATCTTCCTGCGCAACACGCTCGCGTCGGGCGTGATCCCGCAGATCTCCGCGATCATGGGTCCGTGCGCCGGCGGTGCGGTGTACTCGCCCGCGATCACCGACTTCAACATCATGGTCGAGGGCTCGAGCTACATGTTCGTCACGGGCCCGGACGTGATCAAGACCGTGACGCACGAAGACGTTACCAAGGAAGATCTTGGCGGCGCCGGCACGCACAACGCGACCAGCGGTGTGGCGCACTTCATGGTCGACGACGACCGCGCGTGCATTCGCGCGATCCGTGACCTGCTCGGCTTCCTGCCGTCGAACAATCTGGACGAGCCGCCGTTTCTCGAGACGTCGGATCCGGCCGACCGCGAAGACGAGTCGCTCGACTCGCTCATTCCGGATCAGCCGAATCAGCCGTACGACATGCACGACCTCATCCGCACGGTGGTGGATGACGGCGCGTTCCTGGAAGTGCACCAGCACTACGCGCTCAACATCATCGTCGGCTTCGCGCGGCTCGGCGGCAAGTCGGTGGGTATCGTGGCGAATCAGCCGTCGGTGCTGGCGGGCTGTCTCGACATCGACGCGTCGGTGAAGGCCGCGCGGTTCGTGCGCTTCTGCGACGCGTTCAACATTCCGCTGATCGTGTTCGAGGACGTGCCCGGGTTCCTGCCCGGCGTGCGTCAGGAACACGGCGGCATCATTCGTCATGGCGCGAAGCTGCTCTACGCCTTCGCGGAAGCGACGGTGCCGAAGATCACGGTGATCACGCGCAAGGCGTATGGCGGCGCGTACTGCGTCATGGCGAGCAAGCACTTGCGGACGGACTTCAACTACGCGTTCCCGCAGGCCGAGATCGCGGTGATGGGCTCGGAAGGCGCGGTGAACGTGCTGTATCGCCGCGAGATCGAGCAGGCGCCGGATCCGGCGGCGTTCCGCGCCGAGAAGACGGCCGAGTTCCGCGAGAAGTTCGCGAATCCGTTCGTGGCCGCCTCGCGCGGGTTCATCGACGAAGTGATCCGGCCGCGCGAGACACGCACCAAGCTGATCGCCGCGCTCGCGAGCACCGCGAACAAGCGCGAGAAGCTGCCGCCGAAGAAGCACGGGAACATTCCGCTGTGAGCGCGCCCCGGTCTGCCATGAAGAAGGTCCTCATTGCCAATCGCGGCGAAATCGCCGTGCGCGTGATCCGCGCGTGCAAGGAACTCGGCTTCGGCACGGTGGCGGTGTATTCGGAGTGCGATCGCAACGCGATGCACGTGCGGCTCGCCGATGAGGCGTATCCGCTCGGGCCGAATCCCGCGAGCGAGAGCTACCTGCGCATCGACAAGATCCTCGACGTCGCGAAGCGGTCGGGTGCGTCGCTCGTGCATCCGGGCTACGGGTTTCTCGCCGAGAACGAAGACTTCGGCGAGGCGTGCGTCGCAGCCGGCCTCACGTTCGTCGGGCCGACGCCCGAAGTGATCGCGCTCATGGGCAGCAAGACCGCCGCGCGCCAGGCCGCGATCAAGGCCGGCGTGCCGGTCGTGCCCGGCACGGAAGCGCCGTTTCCCGACACCGCGACCGATGCCGAGATCGTGGCCGAGGCCGCGCGCATCGGCTATCCGCTCGTCGTCAAAGCCGTCGCCGGTGGCGGCGGCAAGGGCATGCGCACGGTGAACACGCCGGACGAACTGCTGCCGGCGATCCGCACGGCACGCTCGGAAGCCGGGTCGGCGTTCGGCGACAGCGCGGTGTATCTCGAGCGCCGCATCGTCAAGCCGCGCCACATCGAGATTCAGTTGCTCGGCGATCATCACGGCACGGTGATTCCGTTCGTCGAGCGCGAGTGCTCGATCCAGCGGCGGCACCAGAAGGTCGTGGAAGAGTCGCCGTCGATGGCGCTCTCGCCGGCCACGCGCCGCGCGATGGCTGAATGCGCGGCGATGGTCGCGCGCTCGGTCGGCTACACGAACGCCGGCACGATCGAGTTCCTCTACGAAGACACGCCCGACGGACAGGGGCGCTTCTACTTCCTCGAGATGAACACGCGCCTGCAGGTCGAACATCCGGTGACCGAGCAGGTCACGGGCATCGACCTCGTGCACTGGCAGCTGAAGATCGCGCTCGGTGAGAAGCTCACGATCGATCCGGAGCAGGCGTTGACGCCTCGCGCCCATGCGATCGAGTGCCGTATCTACGCCGAGGATCCCGATCGCGGCTTCATGCCGTCGCCCGGCCTCGTGCGCGCGCTGAGCGCGCCGACCGGTCCCGGCGTGCGTGACGATCGCGGCGTGGCCTCGGGTTTCGAGATCCCGATCTTCTACGACTCCATGATCGCGAAGCTCGTCGTGTGGGGCGATACGCGCGCCGACGCCGTGGCGCGTTTGCGGCGCGCGCTCGACGAATACCGCGTGGTCGGTGTGAAGACGACGACGCCGTTCTTTCAGTGGCTGACGACGCAGCCGGAATTTCTCGAGAGCCGGTTCGACACGACGTATCTCGATCAGTTGCTGGCCACGCGCAAGGGGCAGACGTTCGCGGTGGCGACGCCGGCGGACGAACGCGCCGCGCTCGTCGCGGTGGCGCTCATGTCGTGGTTCCGCGCGCACCGCGCGGTGACCGGCACGGCGGGTGGCGGCCGTCAGAGCGGCGCCTGGCGCCAGAGCGCGCTCCGTGAAGGACTGAGGAATTAGCCGTGCATTTCGAGATCGACATCAACGAACGCACGCACAAAGTCACCGTCGAGAAGATCGGCGCCGCCGGTCCGCAAGGCGGCGCGTTCCGCGTGCTCATCGACGGACAGCCGGCCGAGGTCGACGCGCGCCGCACCGAGCTCGGCCTGTCGCTTGTGTTTGCCGACGGGCGCAGCATCGACGTCGCGCTCACCGACAAGCCCGGCGGCGAATGGTTCGTGCAGTTGCCGACGGCCGATGTCACCGCGGCGGTCGACGCGCGCCGGCATCAGCGCGGCGACAGCGGTGGCGGCGCGAAGGCCGGCGCCCAGCGCATCACCGCGCCGATGCCGGGCCGTGTCGTGCGCATCCTGGTGAAACCCGGCGACGAGGTCGCCCATCGTCAGGGCGTGCTGGTCGTTGAAGCGATGAAGATGGAGAACGAGCTCGGTGCGCCCAAGGCCGGCAAGATCAAGGAAATCGCGGTCACCGAAGGTCAGTCGGTCGAGGCCGGCCGGCTCCTGGCCGTGATCGAATGATCCCGGCCGCCTCACGGTAAGCTGACATTGTGACCGCTACAGTCCGCTGGCCCGTGGTGCGCCTCTGGGGACGCCGTGTCCTCGGCGTGCTCCTGGCCGCGGCTGCCGGCGCGATCGTCGCGTCGTTTGCGATCGACCTCGGTCCGGCCGTGCGCGCGATCGCCGAGCGCGAGGCCACCAACTACCTGCAGCGTCCCGTTCACATCGGCAAGGTTCGCGCGTTTGTGGCCCGCGGCGAATTCGAGATCACCGACGTCGTCATCGAAAGCCTCACGAAGGAGCAGCCGCCGTTCGCGAAGATCCGCCGCGTGGCGGTGAGCTTGCCCTGGTGGACGGTGTTCTCGCGCGCGCTCATCATCGACTACGTCCGCATCTCGGGCATGCAGATCGCGATCGAGTCGTGGCCGAACGACGTCAACAACCTCCCGAAGCCGAAGAAGCGCGACGGCCCGTCGAAGCCGCTGCCGTTCACAATCACGACACGACAGGTCATCACGGACGACAGCGAGGTCGCGTACCAGGATCACGACACGCACTGGAGTGTCGTGTGCCGGAACGTCAACATCGTGGTGGCGCGCGCGCTGAATGCGTATTACGGCAAGGTCAAGTTCACGGGCGGCACGCTGACGATTCAGCAGTATCTGCCGATGACGGCGGCGCTCGAAGGCGGCTTCCGCATCGACGGCAGTTACCTGCGCGTGCACCGCGGCCAGTTGCTCACTGACGGCGCCGTATCGGAGCTGGCGGGGTACATCGACTTCGCGCACTGGCCCGAGCAGAGCTACAAGTTCACGTCGGAATTGCAGTTGCCCGAGATCCGGCGGGTGTTTTTCGACGGCGCGAACTGGGAGCTCGACGGGCGCGGACATTTCGACGGCGTCTTCCACAAGTACAAGGGCGGCTACGACGTGACGGGCACGATCAGCAGTCCGTTGTTCGGGGTGCAGACGACGTTCGGACGGTATCCCTTCCCGAACATCAGCGGGCAGGTGCACTGGATGCCACACCGGCTCGATGTCATGACGCTCACGTCGGAATTTCATGGCGGCCGCGCGGTGCAGGGCTACTCGCTCGCGCCGCTCGGTGAGCCGACGCCGCCGACCGCGTCGTGGGACGTGCGGTATGAAGGCGTGGACCTCACGGCCTTCGGCGACAGTTTGGGCTGGCCCGTGTTCCGCATGGCGGGGCGCGCCACCGGACGCAATTACCTGCAATGGACGAGCGGGCATTTCGGGCCGACCAAGCACGGCAGCGGTGAAATCGCGAGTGTGGCGCCGGACAATGCGGCACTCACGACGCCGACGGTGCCCGAGGGCTATCAGCCCGTGATCAAGGATGGTCCGTTCGATGCGAAGCGGCGGCTGAGTCCGTATGCGATGAGCGGGCGCGTGGCCTACACGTGGCAGCCGACGTACATGGAGGCGGCGGAGGGCAGCTGGATCTCGACGCCGCACACGTATCTCAGCTTCAAGGGCCGCACCGAGTACGGCGCGAACTCGCACATGCCGTTTCATCTCATGAGCACCGACTGGCAGGAGAGCGACCGCCTGCTTGTGGAGTTGTTGGCGGCGTTCAAGTCGCCGGCGTCGGTGGTGGATGTCGGCGGCTACGGCACGTTTGACGGCGTGCTCACGAAACACTTCTGGGATCCGCACATCGAAGGCACGTTCGACGGCGAGCACCTGCGCTACTGGGATGTGGACTGGGGCCGCGCGCGCGCGTCGATGGTGATCGACAACCTGTATGCCGACGTCTCGAAGGCGACGTTCGAGCGGTGGGGCGGCATGATCACGGCGAGCGGGCGCTATTCGATCGGGTATCCGCGCAAGGACAAGGGGCAGGAGCTCGACGCGCTCGTGAGCATTCAGCGGTGGCCGATTCGCGAGATGCGGCACGCGCTCCTCATGGACGACTGGCCGGTGGACGGCGCGGTGAGCACGGAGCTGCACCTGTGGGGTGGCTATGATCGCCCGGACGGCTTCGGCAATCTGCGCTTCGACAACGGCGTGGGCTGGAAGGAGTCGTTCGACTACGCGACGGCGACGTTGCGGTTCGAGTACGCGGGCGTGCGCACCGACGGCATCGAGCTCCACAAGAGCACGGGCATCGTCCGTGGCGCGGCCTTCAGCGACTGGCACACGTCGACGTATTCGTTCGAGTTCCGCGGCGAGCGGATTCCGGTGGAGTCGCTCGACACGTGGCGGTATCCCGCGGCGCCGCTCACGGGGCAGCTGAACTTCACGGCGAGCGGCACCGGCAATTCGCTCGATCCGACGTACGAAGCGCGCGGGTCGATCGCGGATCTCTATGCCGGCGACGAGGGCATCGGGCAGGTCTCGGCGCGCCTGCACTATCTCAAGAAGACCGTGGTCATCGATGCGCTCGAAGCCGCGTCGCCGCGCCTCAGCATCTCCGGTTCGGGCAGCGTCGGCATGAACGACGAGATGGACACGGAGCTCACGCTGCGTGTGACGAACACCGCCATCGATCCGTATCTGCGGCTCATCTCGCCGCAGACGAAGATCTCGCCGTATGCGTCGGCGATTGTGAGCGGCTCGGTGCGCGTGTCGGGCGAGCTCGTCGACCTCAACTACCTCGGGCTCGACGTCACCATCGACCGCGCCGATCTCCGGCTCTTCGACTACCCGCTGCGCAACGACGGCCCGCTGCATCTCACGCTGGCCGACAGCGTGTTCCGCGTGGGCCGCTTCCGGCTCGTCGGTGACGACACGTCGCTCGACCTCAGCGGCGACGTCTCGCTCAAGGACGAGCAGGTCTCGCTCACGGCCAATGGCGGCGCGAACCTTGCGATCCTGCAGGCGTTCTTTCCGGATCTGCGCGCGTCGGGCGCGGCGACGCTCACGGCGACCGTGAGCGGCGACATGCGCGAGCCGCAGTTCTCCGGCAACGCCACGGTGGCGAAGGGCCGGCTGCGCTACTACTCGCTGCCGCATTCGTTCGACGATCTGAACGGCCGCGTGCTCTTCGACTCGGACGGCATCCGCCTCGACGGCGTGCGCGGCAAGCTCGGCGGCGGTGACGTGCAGCTCGGCGGCACGATCGGTCTTAAGGGCTATCGCCCTGACGAACTGAACCTCACGGCGATGGGCCGCGCGATGACGCTGCGGTATCCCGAAGGCTTCCAGTCGCGGCTCAACGCCGATCTCGCGGTGCGCGGCACCACGTCCGCGGCCGAACTCTCGGGGACGGTCACGGTGCTGCACACGGCCATGACGCGCGAGCTCGACAGCGAGATGGGCCTGCTCGGATTCGGCGCGGCCGAGGCGGCCGCCGGTGGCGCGATCACGGGCACGACCGCGGAGACGGGGATTCCGCTGACCTATGAAGTGCAGGTGCTCGCGCCGCAGACGCTGCGCGTGGACAACGCGCTCGCGCACATCGTGGCGAGCGCGGACCTCACGCTCCGCGGCTCCTACGATCGCCCCTCACTCACCGGCCGCGTGGACATCAATCGCGGTGAAGCCACGTTCCAGGGCAACCGCTTCGTCGTGCAGCGCGGCGCCGTCGAGTTCACCAATCCGGCCGTGATTCAGCCGGTGTTCGACATCGAAGCCGAAACGCGCGTGCGTGTGAAGAACGGCAACTTCACGTCGTACGGACAGACCTACCGGATCGGCGTTGGCGTGACCGGCACCACCGACCGGCTCATGCCGACCTTCACGTCCGATCCGCAGTTGCCGCAGATCGACATCGTGTCGCTCCTCTTCGGCGAGACCGATCCGACGAAGCTGAGCGAAGCCGAGCTGCGCTCGCTCGACAACCCGCAGCAGGCGAACCTGAATCTTCTGCGCGCCAGTGCGGCGCGCCTGCTCACGAGCCCGCTCTCGGCCTCGGTCGGCAAGGTGATGGAACGCACGCTCGGCGTCGACACCGTGCAGATCACGCCGCTGCTCGGCTTCAGCGACGCGGCGCAGCTCAGTCCGAGCGCGCGTGTGACGCTCGGCAAGCGCGTGTCGGACCGCGTGTTCGTGACCTACACGCGCGCGCTCAACACGGGCCGCGCCGAGGTGATCCTGCTCGAGTACGATCAGAACGACCAGTTGTCCTGGGTGCTCTCCAAGAACGAAGATCAGTCCTTCGCGCTCGACTTCCGCGTGCGCCACCGCTTCTGATGTCGCTGCTCCGTGCCCTGCTCGTGTCGTCGATGCTGCTCACCACCGCGGTGAGCGCGGCCGCTGCGCCGCAGGGCGATCCGGTCGACGCGCTCGCCGGCCGGCCGGTGACGTCGATCCGTCTGGAAGTCGAAGGCCGGCCGACCGAGGCGACGGATCTCTTCGCACTCATCGAAGTGCGCCGCGGCCGGCCGCTCGATCTCGCCGAGTTGCGCGCGAGCCTGATGCAGCTGCACGGCGCCGGACGGTTCGACGACATCCGCGTGCGCGGTCGCGTGGACGGCGCCGGCGTCGCCCTCTTCTTCGATCTCGTGCCGCGTCACCCCGTCGATCGCGTGTCGATCACCGGCGCCCGCGGCATCGCGCCGGGCGAACTCGAGCGCGAGCTGCAGCAGCAATTTGTCGGCGTGCCGCGCACCGCGCAGGCCGATGCCGCGGCGCGCGCCGTCGAGCGCATGCTGTCGGAGCGCGGCTATCGTCAGGCGCGTGTGCGCCCGTCACTCGACACGTCGCACGATCCCGACCGCGCCACGCTCGTGCTCACCGTCGAGATGGGACCGCAGACGCTCGTGCAGAGCGCGCGCG
>CAYFLU010000143.1:0-8692 GCA_964343975.1 uncultured Solibacteraceae bacterium | reverse complement strand
GCGGCCCGGCACGACGACCGGCCTCTCGACGTTTGCGGTGCCGACCGCGGTCGGCGCGGAGCGCGTGCTCACGCGGATCGATGACAACGGCGACACGCATGTGCAGCGCGGCGGCGGCGTCGAGGCCGTCACACCCGACTACTTCGCAGCGATGGGCGTGTCGCTCCGTGGCGGGCGCGCGTTCACCGGCGCAGACACGGCCGGCGCCCCTGCAGTGGCCGTGGTCAATGACGCGCTCGCGGCGCAGCTCTGGCCGGGCGCGAGCCCGATCGGCGCGCGCCTCCGCATCGGCGCCGCCGACAACGCCCGCGCCCCTGAAGTAACCGTCGTCGGTGTGGTCGGCGCCATTCGCCGCAGCGCGATGCACGATCGCGTGGTGCCGCGCGTGTAACTGTCGTTCGCACAGTTTCCGGGGCGCCAGCTCACCGTGACGGTGCGTGCCGGCGGAGAGGCGGCGACGATCGAGCGCGCGCTCGCGGAGGCCGTGCATCGCCTCAATCCCGAACTCGTCGTCGACAACGGCATGACGCTCGACCACGACCTCGCGCGCTTCATCGCGCCGTTGCGCATGATCACGCTCTTCCTCGCGGTGTTCGGCGTGGCCGGCGTGCTGCTCTCGGCGATGGGCGTGTTCGGCACGATGAGCTACGCGATCTCCCAGCGGCGGCGCGAGTTCGCGATCCGCAGCGCGCTCGGCGCCGCACGACCGGATCTCGGCCGGCTCATCGCGGGCGCGGCGCTCCGCATGACGCTGGCCGGCCTCATCCCCGGTCTCGCCGCCGCCGCGCTCGCGGCGCGGGCCCTGCAGAGCTTCCTGTTCCAGATCAGTCCGGCCGATCCGGGCCCCTTCGCCCTCGCCGCCGTGACCATGGTGCTCGTCGCGCTCGCGGCCTGCTACGGCCCCTTCCGCACCGCGTCCGCCATCGATCCGGCCACGATCATGCGCGAGTGACCGATCACGGCGCCGCGAGGCTCCGGTATCATTGAAGGCTCTGATGTCTACGATCCTTCAGTCTCTCCCCGCCGGCGAAAAGGTCGGCATCGCGTTCTCCGGTGGTCTCGACACGTCCGCGGCGCTCCATTGGATGCGCGCGAAAGGCGCGATCCCCTACGCCTACACGGCAAACCTCGGCCAGCCCGACGAAACCGACTACGACGCCATTCCGCGGAAGGCGGTCGAGTACGGCGCCGAGAAGGCGCGGCTCGTCGATTGCCGCCGCCAGCTCGCACTCGAAGGCATCGCGGCGATCCAGTGCGGCGCGTTCCACGTGACGACCGCCGGCGTGCCCTACTTCAACACCACGCCGCTCGGTCGCGCCGTCACCGGCACGATGCTCGTCGTCGCGATGAAAGAAGACGACGTCAACATCTGGGGCGACGGGTCGACGTTCAAGGGCAACGACATCGAACGCTTCTACCGCTACGGCCTGCTCGCCAATCCGAGCCTGAAGATTTACAAGCCGTGGCTCGATCAGCAGTTCATCGACGAACTCGGCGGCCGCAAGGAAATGTCCGAGTACATGGAGAAGCACGGCTTCGCGTACAAGATGAGCAAGGAGAAGGCGTACTCGACCGACTCCAACATGCTCGGCGCGACGCACGAAGCCAAGGATCTCGAGCAGCTCAACACGGGCATCACCATCGTCGACCCGATCATGGGCGTCGCGTTCTGGAAAGACGACGTCAAGATCGCGCCGGAGAACGTCACGATCCGCTATGAAGAAGGCATGCCGGTCGCGATCAACGGCCAGGTCTACACGGATCCCGTGCAGTTGATGATGGACGCCAATGCCATCGGCGGGCGCCATGGTCTCGGCATGAGCGATCAGATCGAGAACCGCATCATCGAAGCGAAGAGCCGCGGCATCTACGAAGCGCCGGGCATGGCGCTGCTGTTTATCGGCTACGAGCGGCTCGTTACGGGCATTCACAACGAAGACACGATCGAGCAGTATCGCGACAACGGCCGTCGGCTCGGCAAGCTGCTCTATCACGGCCGCTGGTTCGATCCGCAGTCGATGATGCTGCGGGAAACGGCGCAGCGCTGGGTCGCGCGCGCGGTCACGGGCGAAGTCACGGTGCAGCTGCGCCGCGGCAACGACTACTCGATCATGAACACCGAGAGCCCGAACCTGACCTACGCGCCGGAACGGCTCAGCATGGAGAAGGTCGAGAACGCGCCCTTCACGCCGCAGGACCGCATCGGCCAATTGACGATGCGCAACCTCGACATCACGGACACGCGCAACAAGCTGATGATCTACTCGAAGACGGGCCTCATCGCGCCGTCAGCGAGCGCCGTGCCGCAGCTCGAGGGGAAGAAAGAGAAGTAGCGCGCGCCGGCGATACCGGCGCGCGCGGTCGTCCTACTTGATGGTGCCGCCCGTCGTCGGGAACGTGCCCGTCACCGGCACGCCCATCGGGCCCGTGGGGATGTAGACCACGGTGTGGTTCTGCGAGTTGACCATCGCCTTCTGCGCTTCGATGGCCTCGTGCTGGATGTACATCGGGTTCAACTGGCCGCGGATGATCTGCATCGCATTCGCGATGCCCTGCGCCTGCACTTCGCGCTTCACGCGTTCCTTCCGCTCGATTTCGATCTCCGTGTCCATGCGCTGCAGCTCCTGCGTCGCCGCCAGCTTCGCCGACACCGCCTCCGACACCGCCGTCGGATACTGCACGTTGCCGACGACGACGTCCGTGATGATGAACGGCGACTCCGCGGCGTAGTTCCGGATCCGGCGCAGCACCGACTCACCGATCGGCATCAGGTCTTCCTTCACATCCAGCCCGTTGCGACGCTGCACCTCGTCGCGCGCGTACGTCTTCAGGGGCTCGCGAATGAAGTTGGCATACGCCACTTTCACGATGGCGTCAGGATCGCGCGACAGCGCGTCGTGACTGAGCGTCGTGCTGAAGCGATCCATGAAGAGCGGCACCTTGCGCTCGTCGATCCGCCACACGGTGTGCACGCGGAAGCCGATCTTCAAGTTGTCGCGACTCAACACCGCCTCATCGCCGACGAAGTCTTCACTGTAGGTGTAGGGCGTGACGCTGATGTTGGTCACGCGCAGGAGCCAGGTGCGGCCCGACGAGACGGGCCCGCGCTGCACGCCGTAGTAGCGCTCCTGACCGAACACCGCCCCTTTGGTGAGATAGCCGACGTAGCCCGCCGGTGTGGACGGATTCGATGAGCCGACGAGCCAGATGATGCCGAGGAAGATGAGCAGAACCGGAACGAACGCAAACGCACGCAGACGCGAGGACGCAGCCGAGTAGGCGGCCATGACGAGCTCCAATTCGCCGACGAGGTTAGCTGACGGGCTCGAGGATTGGAGTCCTCTACGCCGCCGACATGATCACTACACTCGAGCGATCACGCCGGTGACGATTCGCCCCTGGCGCGCCGATCGCGCCGCTGGGTCCCCCGCGACACGTTGCCGTGTCTTAGGCGTCTCTTCGACGCTACACCCGTGACCGGGACGCGTCAAATCCGCTGAATGAACGGTTAGTTCCGGCTACTTTCCCCCCTACTTTCCAAAGAGCGCGAGCAGGTAGCCGACCGTGGCCACGCTGATCGAGGCGTAGGCGATCGTGAGGTGCTGGTTCTTCTTCGGCGTGTAGATCTCGAGCCCCGCCGACGTGCGGTGATCGGGCTGCGTGAGCGCCGTGGCCAGGAAGCCCGCATCCGCCACGAGCATCAAGATGCCGTGGATCAGCGACAGGTCGCTCTTGTTCGGATCGCTGCGTCCCTCGAGCAGATTGGGCAGCCCCGTCACGGTGTTCACCGCGAAGAGCCCGCCGATGCCCCACGCGATCGACCGATGCAGCTTGGTCGTGCTGTCGGTGGCTTCGCTGACATCGTTGAACATCTTCTGGCCGAGATACGCCTCGAGGCCGAAGAGCGGCAGCATCACCCATGACGAGAGCTTGTGGATCTTCGCGCGCGTGCGATAGCCGTCGCTGTACTCGAACGGCGGCGGTCCCACCGGCGTTTGCGCGGCGGCCGTGGCCACGATGTCTTTCACGTCGAACGTCAGTGGGGTGGCGGATGCCGTCCCGTCAGCGTCTCGCACGAACGGCAACGACGCGGGCGTGTTGGGCTTCTCGAAACGCAGGCCGGTCGGCGTGGGCGTGGCCGCCGACAACAACGACGGCAGACGCAATTGCACGTCGGAGGCCCACGCTGGAGCGGCTGAGAACAGCACGGCGGCACACACCGCCATCGATACCGATTTGATCCGCATCAGAAACTCCCTGCCTACTGTTGGGCGGCTTTGTAGGTGACGACCCAGTCGTAGATCGTCTTCGCTTTGGTGGCCGCGTTGCTCTTGAACTGGCCGTACATGAGACCGCCCGCCTGCGTGACGCGCACCAGCTTGGCGTTGGCGGTGGTGGACGACACGGCCTTCATCACGCCGGCATACGTCGAGAGGTCATAGCCCGCATCGCGACGCGTGGGGCCGTGGCACGACGTGCAGTCGGCCGACATGATCGGCGCGATGTCCTTCACGTACGTGAGGCCCGTGGTCGTGGTGCCCCCCGTCGACCCCGTGCTGCCCGTCGAGCCCGTGCTACCGGTGGATCCGGTGCTCCCCGTGGTGCCGGTGGTCGTGCCCGTCGTGGTGCCGGTCGTGGTCGTCGTCGTCGTGGTCGTCGCCGTGGTGGTCGACGATGTGGTGGTGTCGGTGGGCGTGGTGGGTGATTCGACGCCGTATTCGCAGCCGGCGGCGCCGACGGCGAGGATCGCGCAGAAAGTAAGCACGCGCGCGGTGCGTGCGGGAGAGGAGGCGGTCATTTCTTTGCAACTAAATACTGGTAAGCCAGTACTTGTCAATGCGCTAACGGTTATATGGCTCGGCGGAGGCCATCGAGCAGGCGGCGCCCGCTGGCCGGGTCGTACACAATGACCGGCACCGGCCGGCCATCGATCCGATGCGGGTTCTTGCGCGCATAGTCCATCAACGTGACGGCCAGTTTCTGACGCCGGCCGAGCGGCGACGCGTGGTGTGAAAGCGCGCCGTCCGACGTGAAGAGGTCGTTCAACGTGACGTTCCAAGGATCGCCCCACAGCATCGCGTCGACGACGGCGCCCTTCACGATGTTGTGCGAGAAGTTGTAAAAGAGCGCCAGCGGCGAGTAGCCCGCGTCGCCCGGGCGGAACGTCTCGGTGGCCCTCCGCAGCGCATCGCGATGCGCGGCCACACGCGCAGCCACCTCGTGGTCGGCCATCAACCACTCCGGATCCGCGCTGAGCGCGCCGACCAGCGCCTCGAGATAGTGCGTGCACTCGGGCGCCGAGGCATCGCGATCGAGCGCCTCCAGCAACGTGAGCACGGCGAAGCGCAGCCACGGGTAGTCGGTCGCGTTGTCGGCGCGCAGCGCCGCGAGATCACCGGCGTAGGTCGCCTCACGACCGAACCGCAGGTGACAGCTCAACGCACCGGCGTGGCCGAGCGCGACGCGCAGTTGATGCGGCTGACCGAGTGACTGCACGCGCTCGAGGAGCCGGGCGAATCCGCGTCCGTCGCGCTCGAACCGGGACGAGGCGAAGAGCCACAGCGTTTCCGGATCCTCGACGAACCGCTGCCCGCTGCCGTGCGGCCCCTGCAACGCCGCCAGCAGCAGCCCCAGCAGCTCGATGTTCGTGTCCGCATCGCCGTCGTCCCACGCGCGCAGCGCCATGAGCGAGAGTACGTGGAGGAAGTAGTAGTCGAGCAGGATCGCCAGCACGCGATGGTCGGTGGCGTCGTTGCGACGCAGATCCGCGATGTAGTTCAGGACGTCGATCGGCACCGTGTCGGCGTGCGGATGCGGCGACACGCCATCCCAGTCGTGCAAGGCGTGGAGGCCCTCCGCGCGACACTCCGCATCGAAACGCTCGATCACCTTCGCGAATCGCACGGCGCCGCGCGAGGTCTGGAACGCATGCCCCGCCACGCCGTACCCGAGCGACACCAGGGCATCGGGCATGCGCGGTTCGGCGGCGGCCGCCGCGACGATCTCCGCGCGGGCCGGTCCAGCCAGCACCGGGGTCATCAACTCACACAGGCGGGCGAACATGACGAAGCCGTAAGTGTATCGGCTTCGAGGAGCGGGCGCGATGCGAAGGAATTCTGCCTACAGAACGGCCGGCCGATGCCGATTAGTCCCACATGTCGATGACAACGTGGATCGTGATCGGAGCGCTGCTGGCCATTTCCCGCGTGGTGTTCGGTGTGGCGTACGGCCTCGACCAGGACAGCCGTCAGGAAATCACGGTCGGCGAACGCTAGCGGCAGCGGCGAGCGAGGTCAGCGCCTCGCCCGTCAGCCGCTGCACCGTCCAGTCGCCCATCGGCACCGCGCCGATCCCGCGATACACGCGCAGCGCGGATTCGTTCCAGTCGAGCACCGACCATTCCATCCGCCCGCACCCGCGCGCCACGGCGATCGCCGCGAGGTGCGCGAGCAACGCGCGGCCAATCCCCCGCCCGCGCAGCGACGGAGTCACGTACAGGTCTTCGAGATACAGCCCCGGCCGCACGAGAAACGTCGAGAAATTGAAGAAGTAGAGCGCGTAGCCCGCCGGTGCGCCTTGCCACCACGCGATCACGACACGCGCCACCGGATCCGGACCAAACAGCTCGCGCCGGAGATCGTCCTCGCTGCCCGTGACCTCGTGCAGCAACTTCTCGTAGTCGGCCAGTTCCTTGATGAACCGCAGGATGTGCGGCACATCCTCAGGCGTCGCGGGCGCGATGCGGAGGTCGGTGGTGTGGGTCATCGCCTCAGTATCCCATCCTGACACCACGCTGTCAGGAGCCCCCTGTCACGATCCCTGCACTGAACAACGCCACACCAACCAGATGAGGGAGCAGACATGGGCAATCCAGTGAAGTGGTTTGAAGTGACGGGCGCGAACGCGCCCCAGCTGCAGTCGTTCTACCGCACGGTGTTCGGCTGGTCGTTCCAGACGGAACCGGGCATGGGCGCCTACGGCGTGGCCAACACGGGCACCGATCAGGGCATCCCGGGTGGGATCGGCCCGGCCTGGCCCAATCAGAAGCCGTGGGTGACGTTCTACATCGCGGCGCCCGACATCGCGGCGAAGCTCGCCGAGATCACGGCCGCGGGTGGCACGGTGGTCGTGCCGCGCACGGAGATGCCCGGTGTGACGCTCGCGATGTTCGCGGATCCGGAAGGCCAGGTCATCGGCCTCGTTGAAGAAGCGACCGCGTGACACAATCCGACGATGCGCCGCGCCGACCGCCTGTTTCAGATCGTGCGTCTGCTGCAGCAGCGCCGGCGCGGCGTCACGACGGCGACGTTTCTCGCAGAACGCCTGGGTGTGTCGGACCGCACGGTGTATCGCGACGTGCGCGATCTGATGACGGCCGGCACGCCGATCGACGGCGAAGCCGGCGTCGGGTACCGGCTGCGTCCGGGCTACGACTTGCCGCCGCTCATGTTCAACCGTGAGGAACTGCAGGCGCTCGTGCTCGGCGTGCGCATCGTCCGCCAGGTCGGCGACCCGGCCCTCGCGCGCGCGGCCGATGCGATTCTCGGCAAGGTGTCTGCGGTGGTGCCGAAGGATCTCGCACCGCTCCTGTCGGAGACGCGGATGTTCGTGCCGCCGACGATCACGAAGGGCGGCGCCGATGCGCTCAGCGTGTCGCGCGCGGCACTGATCGATCGCCGCAAGCTGCGGGTGACGTACGCGGATGCGGAGGGACGCGCGAGCGACCGGACGATCCGGCCGCTCGGCGTGTTCTTTTGGGGGAAGAGCTGGACGCTCGCGGCATGGTGCGAGCGGCGCCGGGACTTCCGCAACTTCCGGCTCGACCGCATGGCGGCGGTGCGGCCGGTCGGCAAGCCCTTCCGGGACGAACCCGGGAAAACGCTTGCCGACATGCTCGCCCAATACGGGCCCGACGCCGTGAAAACGATCGACGGGTAACTACTTCAGGTACTGCCCGACCCAGTCGAACACGGTATCGTGCCAGAACTTGCTGTTCTGGGCCTTGAGGACCCAGTGTCCTTCATCCGGAAACACGATCGCCTTGCTCGGCACGCCGTTGCGGCGGAGCGCCGTGAAGAGCTGCAGCCCTTGATCGACCGGCACGCGGAAGTCGAGTTCGTTCGTGATCACGAGCGTCGGCGTCTTGATGTTCTGCGCGAAGCGATGCGGTGACCACTTCGCGAAGTTCGCGCGCGCGGCCGCGCTGAGGCCCGACCCGCCCATTTCCCAATCGCTGAACCAGAGCTCCTCGGTGCTGAGCGACATCGAGTCGAGATTGAACACGCCGTCGTGCGACACCGCCACCTTGAAGCGGTTGGTATGCGCGATCAGCCAATCGACGGCGTAGCCGCCGTAGCTCGCGCCCGCAATGCCCTGCTTCGTGGCATCGACATACGGCAGCTTCACCGCCGCGTCGAACACGGCCGTGAGATCCGTCATGACCTTGCCGCCCCAGTCCTGCGAGATCTCGTCGACGAACTTCTGGCCGAAGCCGAAAGAGCCGCGTGGATTCGGCGCCACCACGACCCAGCCCTGCGCCGCCCACAACGTCGGATTCCACCGGTACGACCAGCCGTCGCCCCACTCGCCCTGCGGGCCGCCGTGGATCAGGAACACGACCGGATACTTCTTCGCCGGATCGAACTTCGGCGGCTTCACGATCCAGTACTGAATGGGCGTGCCGCCGGCGCCG
>CAYFLU010000142.1:0-8836 GCA_964343975.1 uncultured Solibacteraceae bacterium | reverse complement strand
CGCACCGGCACGGGGCCCTCTGACGACGTCACCGAAGAAGCGCTCATCACGAAGGCCCTGGAGCTCGGCAGCGACGACGTCGACGTGCGCATTGTCGTGGCGCGGCGACGCATCGTGGAACGGCGGCCGGCCGAGGCGCTGCGACTGCTCGCGCCGGTAGGCCGCGTGCCGATCGAATATCAGGGCCTGCTCGACGACACGCGCGCGCTGGCGCAGAAACTGATCAAAACTCCGCCCGCCGGGCACTGACTACCCCGCGGCGGCCGCCCGGGGCAGCACGGACCCGGCACGAGCGCCGTCGCGTCCGCAAAACACACCGATCCAGACGCCCGCAGGCGGCGTTCCGCTTGCAGTAGGGGCCGCGGCGACGCTGCGGTGCATGTCGTGCCGCGCCTCGCGCCGGAGGACCACATGCGAACCTGGATCACCCTCACTGCCACGCTCTGCCTGGCACTCACCGCCTATCCGCGCGTGAAAGCCACCACCCAGCAAACGCCGCCCCCTGCGCTGCCGAACGACGTGCGCATCGTCCCGAGCGGCCAGCGCGCCGGGGCCACGCCCGGTCAGAAGGGCGCCACCTACTACGCGCTCGAGAACCAGTCGCGCAAGGTCACGACCGTGTTCACCGACGGCACGACGGCCGTGGCCGAACGCGCGGTGGACGGCACGATCGTCACCAACCTGCGCACGGGATTCGGCGCGGACCTGAACCGCATCCGCGTGGACCAGAAGGACGGCCCGAACGCGGTCGTGCAGTACTTCCGGCCGTCGGAAGAGGCGCTGCAGGCGGCGATCGAACCGGATGTGAAGATCACGCTCGACTGGGCGAACCGGCAGAGCCATCTCTTCCATCGCGACAAGGTCGCGACGGGCGCCGGTCTCAAGTGGCGCAACGGGCACATCCGGCCGGAACGCGCCGAACCGGAAGGCGACGAGCTCGAGACCGTCTCGACGCTCGAGACGGCGTGGACCAACGGCTTCTCCGCCAGCACGCGAAAGGTGCCGGCCAAGAATGGCGCGCTCTACGACGGCAAGCCCGTGCGCGGCGACGTGCTCGTCACGACGCTCTATCGCGACGGCGCGGTGGCCGGACACCTCAACTACTTCACGTTCGAACGCATCCTCGCGTGGGACATCCCCGGCCTGACGCGCGGTCAGATCACGAACGAGCACCTCAAGGGCCGCTACGGCGGCTGGCTCTTCCGGCCAGACATGGCCTGGATGAACCTGCAGGCACTCGGGATGTTCCAGTGGAAGACGGCCATCAACGAGCGGCGCTTCGTGTCCGCGCCGGCACCGGCCCAACCCTCGCTCCTCGGCCGCGTGACCCAGTACTTTGCGCCGAATACGAAGGCCGACGAACCGGGCTGCGATGACCTACACTGGCTCGACGGGACCAGCTTCCGCTTCTGCTGCGATATCCACGACGCGTGCTTCGCGAAGTACGGCTGCACGTCGGCGTCGTGGTGGCGGGTGTGGAGCAGCTGGAACTGTGATCGCTGCAACATGGACGTGGTGTGGTGCTTCGCGGGCGGCGGCAGCGGCCGCGGCCCGGTATGGATCTGACGATGGCGAATGGACGAGCAGCAGCGTACGGCGCGGCCGCGTTCGTGGTCGCGCACTGGATCATCCGATGGCAATGGAGCGTGCTCGGCGGCGCGCACGTGCAGGAACCGTCCTGGTTCCTCAATGCGCCGCTCGGCGTGATGGTGGTGGTGTTCGCGGAGAACGTCGCGGGCACGATCGCCGCACTCGAGGCCGGCCCGCGAGCGCGCTGGACGCGCGCCGCCTGGGTCACCGCCGGCGGCATCGTCGCGATGCTCGCGGCGATGCCGTTCGTGGTCGCCGGCACGATCGCGCCGCTTGCGGCGTTCGTCGGCGCGCTCGTCATCGGCGCGGGCGCGTATTCCGGCGGGTTCTTCGCGTCGCTGTTCGGCTCACACGATTGAACGCACGAACGCGGGGCGCCCGAGCGGGGGCCCCGCGTTTATTCAACGTGCGGTGAGCGTGCGCGCGAGCGCCGACAGTCGCGCGTCGAACTGCTCGCGCTCCGGACCGCTCAGCCCAGGCGTGGTGCCCGATGCCGACGAGGCCATGAGGAGATTGGCCGCCGCGACCCAGTCGCGCGTGAAGGCCGTCGGCCCGGTGGGCGGCCGCACGAGGCGCACCTCGCGCTGCAGCAACTTCTCCGCGGCCGCGCGCGCCGCGGGCTCCGCCGAACGCATCGCCACATCCGCCAGCACAAGTGCGGCGACGAACTCGCGTTCAGGCGCCGCGGGCCAGATGTTGCCGGCGGCATCGAACGCCGCCATCAGCGCGCTGACGCTTGCCGGATCAATCGCCGTACGCATGGCCGCCACGTCGCCCTGCTCCGCCGCGGCGATCAACGGCGATAGCACGGTCGCGGGCGCCGCCATCGTCGCCGCTGGCGCCGGCGCATCGACATCGACAAAATAGCCGCGCCGCGCACGCACCTCCGCGCCAGGCTTCGAGGGCACCGTCACCACCACGTCGTGCCAGCCATCGCGCGCGACGCCATCCGGCCGGTAGCGCAGGATCACGTTCTGCCGGAACTCCGCGTATATGCGCTCGAAGATCGCCGCCGCGTTCCGATCCGTGAACACACCGGGCGGATGTAGCGCGCCGCCGTTGAACTCGGCGGCCTCCTTCAAGAAATCAAACGCCGCGAGTGCGCGTCCGGGCGGCGGGTCGTAATGCGCCATCCAATGCTGACGCACCGGGACCGTGCGTCCCGTCGGCGGTGTTGGTGTGTGTTGTGGCAAGCCCGGAATACCGAGCAAGGGCAGTGCCCCAAGCGTCACCGGTGCTTTGACGTGGCGGTCTTCGCGCTCTCCCGACGTCGCCCAGGGCGTCGGGCGATCGGTGGATGGCGCCCCGTCTGCCGACAAGGTGATCCACGAGATCACCAGCGTGGCCTGGCTGTGCTTCGCCACATCGCGCACCTGCGCCATCGTCAGCGTGCTCATCGAGTCGATGGTGTCGCTCATCGCAATCACGAGATGCCGCCGATCCGGATCGGCCTGGCGCAGGAGCGCGGCCACGATGGCGTCGTTGGGCGCCATCATGCCACCGCCGGTGAACGCCTCCACGGTCAGCGTGCGCGTGGGCGGACCGAACGGCACGAGCACGTGCACGTAGTTGTCAATGCCGAGGACCTCGATGCGATCGGTCGGCCGCATCAGCGCGGCGATGCGCCGCACTTGCTCGTTCAGCGACTTGCGGTAGCCCTCGATCGCGGCGCCGGTCTCCATCAGCACGGTGACATCAACGGGCAGCGACTCGCTCTCGAGCATCTCCACCGTCTGCGCCACGCCGTTGTCGGTGAGCACGAAGTCCTTCGACGTCAGCGGCGTGTCGGCGCCGCGGCCTTTCACGAACACGGGGATCGTGACGAGGTCTGCGTTCGTGCGGAATACCACGGGTGGCGTTTGCGGCGACTGCGCGTGCCCCCGCGGTGCCGCCACAAGCGCGATGGCTGCGCCAAGGGCGAGCGCGGTGGCGATGCGCGTCACTTCGCGATCTCCTCGTGCAGTTGCGCAATCAACACCGGCCAGAAGCGCGCGTCGGCTTCGCCGTAGGCGCGCCACGGATCAAACGCGATGGGATTGGCGGTGAGGGCGGCGTCAATCAGCGCCGCCGCCTCAGTGCGTCGCCCCTGCGAGCCGAGCAGCGCGCTCAGCGCAAACGATGCCGACTGCGCGCGCGGTGTGGCGGCGAGCGCGCCGCGGTAGGCGCGCTCGGCCTCGGGGAGTTGCTTCAACCGTTCGCGCGCTTGCCCCGCGAAGTAGCGCGCGAGATACGCGACGTAGGGCTCGCGCGTGCGCTCGTCGGCCGACTGCATGAGGGCGAGCGCGCCCGTGACATTGCCCGATCGAAAGGCCATCACGCCGAGCCGCACGCTCGCTTCCGGGCCGACCTCCGGATCATCTTTCAGCGTCTCGAAGATCTTCTGCGCTTCCGCTTGCCCGGTGCGCCGCAGCGGAAACAGGCGCCACTCCGCGGCGATGCCCTGGTTCAGCGCGAAGCGGCGCTCACCTGGGAACCGCTTCGCCGCGTGTTCGAGATGCAGGATCTCGTCTTTCGGATTGGCGCGGCCATCCCACGGGCTGCCGACCAGGAACTCGTAGTCGACCGCGCGATCAGCGACGGCGATCGACGCGAGGTGCCACACGCGCTCGATCGGCGCCGGGGTCGGGCGTTGACGCAGGAGCGCACAGCCCCACTCGACGAACTTCGCGCCCGAGCGCCAGTAGATGTTCTCGAGCCCCATCCAGATCTGCACGTACTTCCAATCGCGCAGTTCATTGGCGCGTCCGGCTTCGAGCGCAAAGGTCGCCGCGGCTAACTCGCGCCGGGGCCGATCAGCTGCCGGGCCATCCGCGATCCACTTCGGCGCTGTCTTCGTGAAGGATTCGTAGAACGCGCCGTAGTCCGGCACCGCATCGAATGACGCGGTGACGCTGAAATCACCGTGGCCGTAGCGCTCGAGCCACGCCCGCACATCCGGCGCGTCGGCTCGGCTGTCGACCGTCAGCACGGCCAGCAGCGCGGCCATCACCGCGGCCATTCGTATTCGGGGGAAGCCCACGGGCGGAGTATACCCGCGCAGACCTCAGGACGCAGGACCCAAGGACCGCACCCGGGACTCAGCGAACTGAACCCGGGCCCCGGCCCCCGGGACCCGGGACGACTAGCGCCCTATCTCTCCCGAATCCACACCTGCGATTTCACAGGCGGCGGCACGGGCCGCGGAGCCGGTGCGGCCGGCGCGGCTCCCGCGGGCGCTGGCGGCGCAGGCGGTGCCGGAGGCGGAGGCGGCGGTGCAGCGGGATAGCGGTTGTAGCGCGCGAAGTTCGGGATCGCGAGCATCGGCGAACCGTTGGCGAACGTGCCCGTGATCACGTTCACGCCCTTGAGAAAGTTGCCGCGCCACTCCGTCTTGAGCGGCGCCGTCGGCGGCAGCGCGCTGGCGATGTCCTGGTCGATGTCTTCGATGTTGTAGACGATCGGGCCGACGCGCAGCGCGACCTTGTCCTTCACCGGCGACGGCAACTGTCCGCCGCCCACGATCTTGTCGCTCCCGTACACGCGCTGCACCGGCATCGGCACCTCGAACGCGATCGTGTCGCCGCTCTTCCACGCGCGCTCCACGGTCATGTAGCCGTTCTCGGCCACGACCTTGACCGGCGCACTATTCACCGTGAATGCCGTGAAGCCATCCGCCGCCGGCACCGCGCGGTAGAGGCTGCTCACGTCACGCTTCGGCACGCGCACTCGAATGGCAAACGTCTTCGACGCCTTCGGATGCACCGTGAGCGTGACCTTGCCGTCCCACGGATAGTTCGTCTTCTGCTCGATCTCGACCTCGGTGCCCGCCACCGCCCCCACATTCACGCGGCCGCCCGCGAACAGGTTCACATGCACCGCGTTCGGCGACTTCGAATACGTCCACGTCGGCAACATCAGCATCGTCCGCGACATGTTCCCGACGCAGCACGGACACGAGTGCCAGGTGTTGCGCTGCGCATTCGCGTCGAGCGGGTTCGTGTAATAGAAGGTGGTGCCGTCCAGATCCATCGCGCCGTAGAGCGCGTTGTAGAGCGTCTGCTCGTAGAGGTCCGCGTACTGCGCGTCGTGATACGCCAGGTGCAGCTTCCACTGGAAGAAGATCTCGCCACAGCTCGAGCACGCCTCGCAGTAGGAGCTGTTGCGCAGCGAGTAGTTCGGGCCGAAGCCCTCCGACGACTCGCCGCTGCCCACGCCGCCCGTGAGGTAGTACTTCTTGTGGACGATGTTGTCCCAGAGCGATTTCACCGCGCTCTGGTAATCCACATCGTGCGTCTCCACCGCCACGTCGGCCATGCCCGAGTACGTGTAGACCGCGCGCACCGCGTGGCCCACCGCTTCGTACTGCTGCTGCACGGGCAGATGGCTCTGGTCGTACTCCGTGCCGCCGCGTCGCTGATCGAGCAGGAACTTCGCGAGCGCGATGTACGCATCGCCGGGGCCGGTCTTGTCGGCCGGCTTCTTCTCGATCTCGTTGACGAAGCGGCCAAAGCGCACGAGCGCCTGCTCCATCTCCTGATGACCGTCGAACCATGTTTTCTTTGGTTTACCCGCCGAAGCCTCGGCGGAGGCAGCGCCGAGATTGGCCACCCAGCAATCCGCGAGCTTCTTCGCAGCGTTGTACAGGCGGAGGTCCTTGCCCTCCGTCATCATGTAGTGATTGATCGCGCTCTCGATGAAGTAGCCCGACACGTAGCCTTCGTGATTGCCGCGTGCGGTCGGCTGCCAGCGTTCCGTCCACACCGCGCGATCGGCGGCCGGCACCGAGCCCGGCGTCATCTTGTCGCGCAGCGTGAACGCCGTCTGCAGGTAGCCGTCAGGCTCCTGGGCCGCCAGGATGATCGGAATCCACTTGTCGAGCGTCTGCTTGAGCTTCGCCTGCGCCGCGATGATCTCCGGATCCCCTTCCGGATCCACCATCAGCGCCAGGCAGATCGACTCCACCGTTTGATGCACCCACGCGTTCGAGAACACGTAGCCCTTGTGCATCTCGTGCGGTTGCCCCTTCAGCGCCTTCGCCGCTTCAATGAAGTTGTCGAGACCGCCGGCGCCGGAGTTCGGCCCCTGAATGAGGTCGGTCCGCTCGATCTGCGCGATGCAATGCGGAATCCACGACGTGACGAGCGCCTTCGTGCGCGTTTTCCAGAAGGGGCTCGTCACCGTGTGCTTGCGCGTGACGACCGGATGCAGCTGCTCGGCCGGCGGCGGCATCTCCACCTTCACCACGAGCGTCGACGTGGCCTTATCCGTGCCGTTGTCGGCCGTCATCTGCAGCACGTACTGCCCCGCCGCCGAGAACTTCGCTGTCGTCACCGTCGCCTTCGGATCGTCGAACGTGACGGTGCCGGGCCCTGACACCTTCGACCACTGCGCCGTCGGCGCAGGGCCGGTCGGAGGCGGCGGCGCCGCCGCTTGCCCGCGACCGCCACCACCCTGCCGGCCCGGTCGCGGCGGGTTGCCGTAGCCGACCCACGCGTTCAGATAGGTCTTGCCGTGCGTCATCACCACGCGGTCCACGCCGGCGACGGCATTCAGCCCGGGCGCCTGCCCCGCGGCCTGCGCGAACAGCACGCCGTCATCACCCGCGATCAAGTCCACGAGCGGACCGGCGACGACGGTGATCGCCGCTGCTTTGCCCGCTGCCCGCAATGCCTCACGCCGTGTGACGCGCTTCATGTGCCCTCCGGTGGTGCTGTGTCGAATCGGAATCGATTGCGAGGGATGGTAGCAGGAAGGTGCGCGTTTATGCGGTGATCATCTGCCGCCCGAGGAAACACGGTAGACTCGCGGACCTGAAGGAGATGCCCGTGCGACAGCTTCGCCTCGCCCCGTTTGCGTCCGCCCTCGTGCTTTCGTTTGTCCTGGCGTATGCCGTACCGTCCGCCCAGCAGGTTGCGCCGGCGGGCGCAAAGAAAGCGCTCACCATCGACGACTACTCGAAGTGGAAATCGATCTCCGGTCAGGAACTCTCGCCCGACGGCAAGTGGCTCGTCTACGTCACGCGCGTGTCGAACGTGCCGACGGCTGACAGCAAGCCGGTGCTGCATCTGGTCGAACTGGCCACCGGCAAAGAGACCACGGTGAACGATGCGAGCGGAAATGTGTTCTCGAGCGACTCGAAGTGGCTCGCGTATGCCGTGGAGCCGGCCGGCGGCGGTGGCCGCGGCGGACGCGGTGGTCGCGGCGGCGGCGCTCCGGCGCCGACTGCGGATGCGCCGGCACAAGACGCCGGTCGCGCGGGTGGCGCCACGCCGGCGGCGGCGCCGCGACATACGGACCTGCGCAACCTCGCCACTGGCGAAGTGAAATCGTGGCAGGACATTCAGTCATTCAACTTCAACGCCACCGCCACGCATCTGCTGCTCCGTCGTCGCGCACCGCAAACGACGGGGGGCGGCGGCGCCGGCGGCAACGGCGGCGGCGCGGCTGCGGCCGCACCGGCAGGCACACAGCCGCGCGGCGTGGACGTGACGCTGCACAATCTCGCGACCGGCAAGGATCAGCTGTTTGGCAGTGTTGGCGATGCCGCTTTCAATAAAGGCGGCGATCTGCTTGCCTACACGGTCGATGCGGCCGCGAAGGACAGCAACGGCCTCGTGCTCGTGGATCTCGCCGCGAACCGCATCGCGCCGCTCGACAACGACGCCAAGTTCTACAACCGCCTCACCTGGAACGACGGCGGCACGTCCCTGGCGGTGTTGAAGGGCACGGACGTCGAGAAGATGCGCGAGAAGCAGAACGTGCTGCTCGTGTTCAACAACGTCAAAGGCGCGCTCACCGGCGCCGCCGTGACGCCGGTCGTGCTCGATCCATCGAAGGCCGAGGGCTTTCCGAAAGACTGGGTGATCAGCGACCGCGCCGCACTCGATTTCAGCGACGACGGCCAGCGCGTGTTCTTCGGCATGAAGATGCAGGTGCCGACGCCGGCCGCCGCGGGTCGGCGCAATCCGGACACCGATGTGGATGTGGACATCTGGAGCTCGTTCGATGAGCGAATCCAGAGTATGCAGATGACGCGTGCTGATCAGGACCGCAACTTCACTTTCCGCGAAGCGTTCGATGCGGGCGCGCAGAAATTCGTCAAGCTCGCCGATGAAGCGATGAAGGACATCGACATCGCGCCGGACGGCGTGTGGGGCGTCGGCCGCGACGCGCGCGGCTACGTCTCGGACTACAAGCCCGCCGCCGCGGATCTCTACCGCGTGAACACGAAGACCGGCGAGCGGACGCTGATCGCGAAGAACCACCT
>CAYFLU010000141.1:0-8847 GCA_964343975.1 uncultured Solibacteraceae bacterium | reverse complement strand
CGTCGTGGCCCGACTCGGCCTTGGTCGCCGGCGTGAAGATCGGCGCCGGCAGGCGATCGGAATCGACGAGTCCGGACGGCAGCTGATGCCCGCACACGGCACCGGTCCGCACGTAATCCTTGAGCCCCGAACCCGACAGAAAGCCCCGGGCCACGCACTCGACCGGCAGTGGCGTGGTCTTGCGCACCAGCATCGACCGGCCACGCAGCACGTCGTGATGCGGCCGCGTGCTGGCGGGGAAGTCTTCGACGCGGGTGGAGATGAGGTGATGCGGCACGAGGTCGCCCACGATGTGGCCGAACCAGAATGCCGACAGCTGCGTGAGGACCTTGCCCTTGTCCGGAATGCCCGACCCGAGCACGTAGTCGAAGGCGGAGATGCGATCGGTGGCGACGATGAGCAGATGCTCGCCCAGATCGTAGACGTCCCGCACCTTGCCGCGCCGCTGCAGCGTCATGCCGGTGAGATTCGTTTCAAGGACCAAAGTGGAAGACATGCGCAGCCCGCGGACCTGAAAGCGTACGCGTCCCGCTCCGACCGGTCAAGCGACGGCGCGGAATTTTATGGCGCTATTTTTTGCTTGATTTCTTCAGCGTGATGTTCGCGCCGTGATTGCGCAGGGACACCTTCGGTGCCGTGGCCGTGGCGCGTCCGATCGCACCGTCCACGCGCGACTCCGACGAGCTCTGCGCCGGCGTCAGCGCCCAATCGGCGGCGTTGATCGTGCCATTGGTCGCCACCGCGTCCACCCGCACGCTGGCGTCGTCGCGCCAACTCACGCGCAGCTCTTCGTCGCTCGTGGACAAGGTCGCCGCGGCCGAGGGCGCCAACTCCGCGTCAATCTCCGCGCGGCGCATGTCGGCCGACACGTCGCCCATGCCGTCGATCAGCCGCACCCGGCCGTCGCTGCCCGACAGTTTCACCGGTCCGTTCTGCGCGCGGATCGTGATGTCGCCCCGGCGCGCGTCGATCGTGAGCGCGCCGCGCGAGCCGGCAATTTCCGTGTCGCCGTCCTGCACGTCGAGCGTCGTCTCGCCGGCGATCGCGCTGAGGCGAGCGCGGGTGCGCGTCAACGTCATCTTCAGCGACCCGATGCCCGTGAGCGTGATCGCGCCGCCGTTCTGCGTGCCGCTGACGCGCTCGGCGATCTGCTCGATGCGCGTGGTGCCGCGCGCCGGGCTGAGCAACTCGAGCGCGCGGACGCCGGTCACCGTGGTCTCGCGATTGCCGTCCACGCGCACGGCCAAGCGTCGAGGCACCTTCAGGACCATCGCCGAGGTCTGGGTCTCTTCCTTCGGGAACTCCACGCGGAGTGACAGCGCGCCGCCCACACGGTCCTCGAGGAGCTTCGTCTTGTTCGCCGTGGCGACGGCCGCGGCTTCGGTCTCGCCGGTCGAGAACACGGTGAGTGCGACATCCACGTCCGCGCGGTCTTCACCGGTGATCGTTACCGGCCCTGCCACGCCCGACAGCCGGAGGTCCATGATGTCCGCGCCCGCCGGGAAGGTCACATGTCGCACTGGGGCCGCGTAGCTCTGATTTCCGCGCACCTCGCGCTTCGCGGAATCAATCAATTTCGAGAACGAGAACCCGGACGTTGAGGTCTTCGCCGGGGGCGCGCTGAACTGATAGACGACCGCACCGACGATGACGAAGGCGAGCGCAATCAGTAACTCTCGTTTTCCCATAGACTTGCCGCCAATCTTATAGTACGAACTGTGAGACCCGATTGATGATGTCACCGGCCCGCAGTCGCAGCACCTCGTGGCAGACCGCTCTCGTACTTCTCTTGTCGGCCGCATTGCTGGCGTGGTTTCTGCGGGGCATTGACCGCCACGGGTTGATGGCGGCGCTGCGCGACGCCCGGCTGTCGCTGATTGTGGCCGCGGTGATCGTCACGGCCCTGACGTACGTGTTTCGCGCCTGGCGCTGGCAGGCGCTGCTGGCGCCGCTCGGCGGCGCCTCGTTCCGCAACAGCTTTCGCATCACGGTGATGGGCTTCACGGCGACGAACCTCTTGCCGGGCCGACTGGGCGAAGTGCTGCGTCCGTACCTCATCTCGCGGGCTGAGCCGGTCAGTGGCCCGGCAGCGTTTGCGACGATCCTGATCGAGCGCGTGCTCGATCTCACGATGGTGATGGTGCTCTTCGGCATCTTCCTCGCCACCGCGCGCGTCGATGTCGGACGGGAAGTGAAGGGAGCCGGTGTCGTCACGGCGACGGCGTCGGTTGTCGCGCTCGTCATCATGGCGTTCGGCGCCGGCCAGCCCGAGCGGCTCCGACGGCTCGCCGATCTGTGCATCAACTGGATGCCGGCGCGGATCGCGGCGGTACTGCGCAGCTTCGCCCACACACTCGTGGATGGGCTGGCCGTGATGCGCCAGCCGCGACCGTTGTTCGTCGCGGTTGCCATGTCGGCCGGGCTCTGGATCTCGATCGCGTTGGGCATCTGGCTCGTGTCGCTGGCCCTCGATGTGACGATGGCGTTCACCGCTTCGTTCCTGATCGTCACGTATCTGGTCGTCGGCGTGGCGGTTCCGGTGCCGGCCGGCGTGGGGAGCTTCCATTTCATGTATCAGCTCGCCGCGGCCTCGGTGCTCGGGGCGGATCGAAATCATGCAGCCGCCGCGGCCATCGTGCTGCATCTGGCGTCCGTCCTGCCGATTTCGCTCCTCGGGTTGGGCTTCATGGCGCAAGATGGATGGACGCTGGCGCGCTTGCGCGGCGTCGAGCCGGACGGAGGCCTGAAGTGAAGTGTCCGTATTGCGGACATCTCGGCGACAAAGTCGTCGACTCGCGGGAAAGCAAGGAAGGCGATGCGATTCGCCGTCGGCGCGAGTGTCTCGACTGCGCGCGCCGGTTCACCAGCTACGAACGCATCGACGAAATCCCCTACATGGTCGTCAAGAAGGACGGCCGGCGTGAGCGGTTCGAGCGCCAGAAGTTCGTCGCGGGCCTGCTGCGGGCGTGCGAAAAGCGCCCGGTGAAGGTGTCGGCGCTGGAAGCCATCGCCGATCAGGTCGAGGCGGTGCTGCAGGAGAAGGCGGATCGGGAGATGTCGACCGAGGACATTGGGGCCCACGTCATGCGTGAGCTGAAGACGCTCGACAAGGTCGCCTATGTCCGGTTTGCGTCGGTCTACCGAAACTTCCGCGATATCGACGAATTCCGCAACGAATTGAACGACCTGCTGAAGGCGAAGGAATGATCAGGCGCCGCGCCGCCGGGTGGATGGTCGCGCTGCTGTGGGCGGCGGCGGTCGTGGCGGTGTGGGCGGCTGACGTCCGCGTGACGCCGCTCGTGGCAGACGGTCGCGTCTACGCGTCGTTCGCCGCGGGGGAAAGTTACACGGCCGAGGTGCGGGAGGCCGTCGAGAGCGGGTTGCCGACCACCCTGACGTTCACGGTGGAACTGAAGCAGCCGGGCTTTCTGTGGTTCGATCGCACGGTGGCGGCCGTCACCGTGGCCTCGTCGATCAAGTTCGATCCCCTGACCCGCGCGTTTCAGGTGTCACGCGTGACCGACGGCCAGGTCGTGTCCTCGGAGAACACCACGCGCGAAGACGACGTCCGCAAATGGGCGACGGAGTTCGAGCGGGTGAGTCTCGCCAGCGGCGACGTGCTCGAGCCGAACGGCGACTACTACGTGCGCGTGCGCGTGCGCGCCTCGCCGCGGCGCGCGTTCTTTCTGTGGCCGTGGGGGCGTGACGACGCCGCCGGCCGGGCCGACTTCACCTTCATCAAGTAGCGTGTGGCGTGTCGCTGCTGACCTCTGAACCAGCTGCGCCCGCCACGCCGCCGCCGGCGTCGACGGCCGGGCAGCGGCTGTTCGACAATCCGCGCCTCATCACGATGCTCGTGGTGACCCTGCTCGGCCTGCTCGTCGTTTTCTTCTGGGGCGCCAACCACACCGAGCAGCTGCGGCCCGAGTTCATCAGCAACGTGATGATCTACGCGCTGTCGCCGGTCATCCTGATGATGGCGCTCGCGCTCGGCTTCGTGCTCGCGCGCAACTTGTTCAAGGTGTGGGTCGAGCGCCGTCGGGCGCTGCCGTTCGCGCGTTTTCGCGCGAAGCTTGTGGCCGCGTTGCTGGCGGTGACGATCATCCCGTCGATGCTCGTGCTGATCATCGGCAGCGAGATGATCACGAGTTCGGCGCGGCGCTGGTTCAGCACACCGGCCGACGCGCTCGTCAAGGACGCGAACGACATCGCGCAGATCGTCTATGCCGACCGGGCCAATGTGGCGATCGCGCGCGCCGAGCGCCTGGCGTCGTCGCTCGCACCAGCGGCCATCGAGGCGGGCGACCTGACGGTGCTGCAGCCGCGGCTCGCGGCCGAACTGGCGGCGACCTCCACGGGCATGGTGGAGGTGTACCGCGTGGTGGCCGCGCCCGGTCTCGTGCCGGATGCGGTGTTCCTGACGTCGGTCGGTGAGTCGAGCATGCCCCGCACGCACGCCGTCGCGTCGGCGGATCGGCTCGCCCTGCGCACGGCCACCTCCGGACGTTCCGAGAAGCAGGATGACGCGATTGGCGATGGCTTGTTGATTCGCGCGGCCGCGCCCATTCGTGGACCCGCCAATACGGTCGTCGGTGTCGTGGTCGCGTCGGAGGCGATGAATGGCCAGATCGCCGCCCATGCGCGGCGCATGTCGGATGCCTTCAGCCAGTACCAGCAGATGAAGGTGCTCAGCGGCCCGCTGCAGGGGTTTTATCTGGCGGTGTTTCTCGCTGTCACGCTGTTGATTCTCATCAGCGCGACGTGGTTCGGTCTGTTTGTGGCCAAGCGCATCACGCGCCCGGTGCAGATGCTGGCAGAGGGCGCGCGTGCGGTGGGCGCCGGACAGCTCGACCTGCGGATCGAACCCGACTCGAGTGACGAACTTGGCTCTCTTGTCGAGTCGTTCAACACCATGGCGGCCGAGTTGCGGACGAGCCACGAGCGATTGGACGCCCGCCGTCGGTACATCGAGACCATCCTCGAACGCGTGGCCACGGGCGTCATCTCGCTGGCGGCGGATGGCTCGGTGTCTACCGTGAATGGTGCGGCCCAACGGTTGCTCGGCCTGGATCACACGGCGATCGGCCGGCCGGCATCCGTCGTGTTTGCGCGCGAGGATCTGGGGGCGCTCCGTCCGGTCGTGGAGGCCACGGCGGGTGGGCGAGCCCCGGCGAATGTCGAGGAGATCACGCTGGCGCGGGAAGAACGGGAAGTGCATCTGGCCGTGGCGGCCACCCAATTGATCGGGGATGGCGGCCGGTCGGAAGGGGCGGTCCTCGTGCTCGACGACGTGACGCCGCTGATTCGCGCGCAGCGTGTGGCCGCGTGGCGTGACGTGGCGCGCCGTCTCGCGCACGAGATCAAGAACCCCCTCACACCGATTCAGCTGAGCGCCGAGCGGCTGCAGCGCAATTTCGCGTCGGCACCGCCGAACGCCCGGGCGCTCGTCGATGAGTGCACGGGCGCGATCATCACGGAAGTGGAGGCGCTGAAGGGCCTGGTCGACGGGTTCGCGCAGTTCGCACGCATGCGCGGCCCCAAACTCGTGCCGGCCGATCTCAACCAACTCGCGGCCGACACGGTGCGCTTGTATCAGGGCGTGCTGCAGCAAGGCCGGATCGCTCTCAGCGTGGAGACGCCGGCGATGGTGCCCGCCGTGCGGATGGACCCCGAGCAGATGCGGCAGGTCATGATCAATCTCGTCGACAACGCGATCGATGCGCTCGGTGGCGTCTCCGCCACGGCGCGCCCGGACGGCACGCCGCCGCACGTGGTGGTGGCGACCTCGCATGAGGTGGGCAGTGGCGTGGTCCGACTGACGGTCCGCGACAATGGGCCGGGGGTGCCGGCCGCGGATCGTGACAAGCTCTTCCTGCCGTACTATTCCACCAAAGGACGCGGCAGTGGCCTTGGCCTGGCGATCGTGAAACGGATCATCACGGAACATGGCGGCACGATCGAGGTTGGGGATGTGACGCCGCAGGGCACGGTCTTCACCGTCGATCTGCCCGCGGCCTGACGGAACGCGCGAGATGTCTTCCATTCTGATTGTCGACGACGAAGCGGGCGTGCGGTCCTCCCTGGCGGGGGTGCTGCGCGACGAAGGCTATGTCGTCGATGCCGCCGACAGCGGCGAAGCGTGCCTCGAACAGGTGACGCAGCAGAGCTACGACGCCATCCTGCTGGATGTGTGGTTGCCGGGCATGGACGGTCTGGCCACGCTGGAACGGCTGCGCGAGCGGCGCATCGAGTGTCCGGTGATCATGATTTCCGGGCACGGCACGATCGAAACCGCGATGCGCGCAACACGGCTCGGCGCGTTCGATTTCATCGAGAAACCGCTCTCGATCGACAAGACCGTGCTGGCCGTGCGCAACGCCATTCGTCAGCGACGGCTCGAGGCGGAGAACCGGGCGCTGCGGGCGCGCGTCGATCGGCCGCTCGTGATCGTGGGCGACAGCCCGATCATGGCGGCGCTCCGCGAAAATATCGCGACGGCCGCGCCGACCAACGGCCGCGTGCTCATCTCCGGTGAGAACGGCACGGGCAAGGAACTCGTGGCCCGGCAGGTGCATGCGCTCAGCCAGCGCCGCGGCGGCCCGTTCATCGAGGTCAACTGCGCGGCGATTCCGGAAGAGCTGATCGAGTCCGAGCTCTTCGGCCATCTCAAGGGCGCGTTCACCGGCGCGGTGTCGGATCGGCGTGGCAAGTTCGAACTGGCCAGCGGCGGCACGCTCTTCCTCGACGAAGTCGGGGACATGAGCATGAAGACGCAGGCCAAGGTCCTGCGCGCGTTGCAGGAGCAGATCATCGAGCCGGTCGGGGGACACGCCAGCGTGCGCGTGGACGTGCGTGTGCTCGCGGCGACGAATAAGGAGCTGCCGGAAGAGATTCGGGCGGGCCGGTTTCGCGAGGACCTCTTCTTCCGGCTGAATGTCATCCCGCTGCACGTGCCGCCGCTGCGCGAGCGCGGCCGCGATGTGTTGCGCCTGGCCGAGCACTTCATCGCGGAGTTTGCGACCGAATATGGGCGGCGCATCAAGCGCCTGTCGTTCGAGGCCGCCGAGGCGATGCGGCTCTACCGCTGGCCGGGCAATGTGCGCGAGCTCCGGAACGTCATCGAGCGGCTGATGATCATGGTGCCGGGCGATACGATCGGCATCGAGGATCTGTGGTTCTTCGAGCAGGGCGGCGACGTGGTGGCGGTGCCGGCCCCGGCGGCGCGGCCGGCTCCGATGACGACGCCCGCGAATGTGCGGCCGCTCTACGAGGCGCGTGATGCCTGGGAGCGCGACTATCTCGCGCAGGCCCTCGCGGCGTTCGACGGCAACATGTCGCGCACGGCCGACGCGCTCGGCGTGGAGCGCAGCAACTTGTATCGGAAGATGCGCGGGCTCGGCATCCAGACGCGCCGGGACGACGAGCCCGCGTAAGGTCAGTCGCGGAGCGTGTTCTCGAGAATCTGCTTCTCGGAGAAGCGCTCGAGCTGCAAATACCAGGCGGCGGCCGCCGTCAACGCGGCCTGCGGGATCAGGCCGATGATCTCGCTTTCGAGCACCGTCACGCCATATCGCTCGGCTTCACGCTTGACCAGTTCGAAGACACGGAAGATCGGCGTCTTCTCGTAGTTGGTGAGGTTCATCGACACCTGGACGATCTGGTGGTCGCCCGTCTCGATGCCCATGGCCTTCACGAACCGCAGGCCTCCCGTGCTGTGGCGGACGGCGGTGGCGATCTTCTTGGCCACATCGAGTCGGCTGGTGGACAGGTTGATGTTGTAGGCGATGAGCGCCATGCGGGCGCCGATGACCGACGCGCCCGCTGACACGTGCGGCTGGGCCGGGCCGAAGTCCGGCGCCCACTCGGGTGCGCTCATCTTCTTCGCCAACCCCTCGAATTCTCCGCGGCGGATGTCTTCGAGATTTCGGCGGGCCGGCGTGGACGCGGCCTCTTCATAGAGATAGACCGGCAGGGCATGGCGCGCAGCCACTTCCGCGCCGACCTCCCGCGCGATGGCCACGCAGTCGGTCATCGTCACGCCCTCGATCGGCACGAACGGCACCACATCGACGGCGCCGAGGCGCGGATGCTCACCACGCTGCGTGCGCAGGTCGATCCGGGGCAACGCCGCATCGTAGAGCGCATGCACAGCCGCACGCACCTTGGCCGGCTCACCGGCGAACGAGTAGACGGTGCGGTTGTGGACCGGATCTGGTTTCACGTCGAGCAGCTTGGCGCCGGTGGCACGGATCGCGTCCGAGCACGCGTCGAGCACGTCCTGTCGCTGACCCTCGCTGATATTGGGAATGCACTCGATGATGGGCATCCGGAACTTGTACCACAGGACCCTCTTGTACTGTTCACGGCAGGTCGCTATAATCCGACCCAGGTCACGACATTGGCTGAGCAGCGACGCATCGATCTCGTCGATACCGCGGTGGATCCCGATCGGGACGGCCGTGTAGAAGCGCTGCTCGTCGAGGGCCTCGATCGCTACTTCGGCGGTCAGTACGAAGATGCCATCCATATCTGGACGCGCGTGCTGTTCCTCGACCGCACGCATCCACGCGCGCGCGCCTACATCGATCGCGCGCGCACCGCGCTCGCGGAACGTCAGCGCCACTCTGATGAATTGCTGCACGCCAGTCAGGCGCTGCTCGATCAGGGGCGGACCGGCGATGCCCGCGAGTTGCTGCGTGAAGCGATGCGCGCGACCGGTGATGACGATCGTTCGGCGGCGTTGCGGATGCGACTGGATCGCGCCGAGCGCATCGGAGTGCCGGCGGCCGCGCCCGCCGCGGCGGCCGATTCGTGGCTCGATTCGCGGTGGCTCTGGTGGAGCCTCGT
>CAYFLU010000140.1:6531-8874 GCA_964343975.1 uncultured Solibacteraceae bacterium | reverse complement strand
CCGCCGCGGCGGCCGATTCGTGGCTCGATTCGCGGTGGCTCTGGTGGAGCCTCGTGGGCGCAACGGCGCTCGTGAGCGTGTGGCTCGTGGGGCGGCTGGTGTTCTCGTGGCAGCCGACGGGGCAGGCGGAACCGCCGGCGGTGGTGGCGCGTTCGGGCGTCCCCGTCTTGAACCGTTCCGATGCGGCACTCGTGCGGGCGCGCACGCTCTACGCGCGTGGCCGGCTGGCCGAAGCGCTGCGCGCGCTCGATCGTGTCGCCATCGACAGTGAATTGCGACCGGAGGCGGATCAACTCCGCGTGGAAATCCAACGTCTGCTGCTGGCGGCTGATGCGGGTCAAGCATCACCGTCAGGGAGGCTGCACTGAGATGCGTTGCCCCAAATGCCAGTACCTCGGATTCGAGCCTAGCCCGCGTTGCAAGAACTGCGGGTACGATTTCGCCTTCAGCGGCGATGATCTGCCGTCGCTGTCCCTGCAGCCTGTCGACGTGACGCCGCCGGCCGCTGACCTTGACCTCCAACTCCTCGACACGACGCCCGCCATGGTGGGCGGCAGCACCGGGCTCGAGGCCGCGCGCGGTTTTGATCTCGACGAGTTGTTGGCGCGTGGGCGCAGTGATACCGGAGGCGCTCGACGCGTGGCGACGGCATCGGCCGTGGCGACGCCGCCCGCCGACGACGTGTTGCGTATCGTGGAAATGGCAGAGGAGCCGGCCCGACCGATGCCGCCCATGCCCGTGCCGGAGATGCCCGATTTCCGCGCGTGGGATCGTCGGCCCACCACTCCGGTGATTGAGGCCGCCCCCGTGACGGTTTCGTCCGCGCCGCTGGCGTTGGCCGAGACTGAGCCGGGGCTGCCGTCGTTTGCGCAGCCAACGGCACCCGCGCCGGTGGTTCACGTCGAGGCGGCCGCCGTGGAGATGCCTGCGCCCGTGACCACCGAACTGCCGCTCTTCATGCAAGGCATGTCGGAAGTTGCGGCGGCGCGTACGGCGACTGACGCCGCGCGCACGCTGGCATCCACCCCGGCACCGGTGCACGAGCCGGTGTCGATGGCGGCGCTGACGATTGAAGCGGTGGCTCCGCTTGAACAGGCGGAATCGCCGGTCGAGATTGACGATCGCCCGCTCGTGTCGGTGCCGGCCGCACCGCGTGTGCCGCTCTCAGTGCGGCGCACGACCCCCGACCCCGCGCGCTTGCGCGCGAAGTACGGCCGCGCGGCGGCGAAGCCCGCGTCGGCGGACGGTGATCTGCTACGTGCACTCGACGAAGCCGAGGCGCCCGTGCAGGCCCCAGCGGTGTCGCTGCCGGTCGTGACCACGGCGAGACTGTCTGCCGAGCCAACGCCGGAATCGTTGCCGGCAGGGTGGTTGCAGGGCGTCAGCGCCGGCAAGCGCATGAAGGCTGCGGCAGTGGACGTGGCCCTGATGATGGCGATCAACGGCGCGCTCGTGTGGATGGCGATGAACGTCTTGGGCATGTCGGCCGCGCAGCTCAAGATGTTGCCGCTGGCGCCGCTGGCGCTCGTGTTCCTGCTGCTCGATGGCGGCTATCTCGTGGTCTTCACGGCCGCGTGCGGCCAGACGATCGGCAAGATGGCGGCCGGTATTCGCGTGGTCGGCACGAGCACGAGTGCCGTGATCAACGACCGTATCGGATTTGGCCAGGCTCTGGCGCGTTCCGTGAGTGCGATCGCGTCGTGCTTGCCGCTCGGCGTCGGGTTCTGGATGAGCCTGGTGGGGGATGGGCGTGCGTTGCATGATCGCGTGGCGCACACCCGCGTGGTCCGCGCATGAGAAAGCTCGCGCTCGTCCTCGCCACCGCCGGTGGGGCGGGCCTCGCGCCCTTCGCACCCGGGACGTTCGGTTCCGCGGTCGGTGTGGCCATCTACTGGTTCACGAGGCACTGGTCGACGCCGATGCAGATCGGCCTGGCCGGCGTGATCACGATCGTCGGCATCTGGGCCGCGTCGGAGGCGGAAGCCCACTACGGACGCGAAGACCCCGGCCAGGTTGTCATCGATGAGGTCGCCGGTCAGTTGGTGACGCTCTTCTTCACGGGCGTTGGCTGGTCGGGTGCGCTGGCCGGCTTCGTCGTGTTTCGGATCTTCGACATCATCAAGCCCTATCCGGCGAATCGCTTCGAACGGTTGCACGGCGGGCTGGGGATCATGGCCGACGATGTGATGGCCGGCGTGTACGGGTGCATCACGTTGCATCTCCTGCTGCGCTTTGTGCCCGGCGTGGCCTGATGCCCCCGCTTGCGACCGCGGCCATCATCGCGATCGGCACCGAGCTGCTGACGCCGGACAAGACCGACACCAACTCGCTCTTCATCACGGC
>CAYFLU010000140.1:0-6431 GCA_964343975.1 uncultured Solibacteraceae bacterium | reverse complement strand
TGTCCGCGCGCGGCACCGACGCGGCGCAGCTGGATTCCGCGCTCGATGCGGCCGTGACCGCGCTGCAGCGCGTGCTCGGCGCGGACGTGTTCAGCGTGGACGGCGCGTCGCTGGAAGCCGTGGTCGGTGCACGCTTGCGCGAGCGCGGGCTGACGGTGGCGTTGGCCGAGTCGTGCACGGGCGGGCTCGCGGCCGGCCGCCTCACCGCCGTGCCAGGCAGCTCGAGCTACGTGCGCGGCGGCGTCGTGGCGTATTCGAATGACGTCAAGGCTCAGGTGCTTGGTGTGCCGACGGCGTTGCTCGCCTCAGTCGGCGCCGTGAGCGAGCCGGTGGCGGCCGCCATGGCTGAGGGCGTGCGGCGCGTGCTCGGCGCAGACATTGGCGTCGGTATCACGGGCATTGCCGGTCCCGACGGCGGCACCGAGGAGAAGCCTGTCGGCACCGTGTGCTTCAGTGTGGCCGGACCTGGCTCGCAGGTGCATACATTCACGCGTCGTCTTCCGGGAGACCGGGAGCATGTGCGTCGGTGGGCCGTGGTCGTGGCCCTCGATGCTGTTCGGCGCGCTGTTCTGTAAAATAGACAGCCATGCATCACGACGCCGCACGCGCGGCGCATCGCGCCGCCGTTCTCGGCGCCGGCAGTTGGGGGACGGCGCTCGCCATCCATTTGAGTGGCGTGGGCCACGACGTCGTCCTGTGGGGCCGCGATCGCGCGCTCATTGCCGAGATGGACGCCCGTCGCGCGAACCCGACCTATTTGCCGGATCTGGGATTTCCCGAGCTGCTGCGCGTGTCGTCCGATATGGGGCACGCGCTGAACGGCGCCCGTTACGTCATCATCGCCGTGCCTTCCCACGGCATGCGCGCGCTGATGCAACAGGCCGTGCCGCATCTGCCGGCCGGCGCGATTCTGGTGAGCGCGACGAAGGGGCTTGAAGCGGACACGATGGCCAGCATGTCGCAAGTCATGCAGGACGAGTCGCGCGGATTGCATCCGGTCGTGGTGTTGTCCGGCCCCAGCTTTGCCGCTGAAGTCGCGAGGGGATTGCCGACGGCACTCGTCGCCGCTTCCCGAGACAGCCACGCGGTGCGATCGGTGCAGGACGAATTCCGGTCGAAGGCCTTCCGTCTCTACGCCTCTGACGACGTCGCCGGTGTCGAAGTCGGTGCCGCGTTGAAGAACGTCATCGCGATTGCCGCCGGCATGGTGCAGTCAATGGGTCTCGGCCACAACGCGACCTCCGCGTTGATCACGCGCGGACTCGCCGAGATTTCACGTCTGGCCTTTGCCATGGGCGGACGACGCGAAACGCTCGCCGGCCTCAGTGGTCTCGGAGATCTCGTGTTGACCTGCACCGGTGGTCTCAGTCGCAACCGGCACGTCGGCATCGAACTGGGACGAGGGCGGCCGCTCGCAGAGATTTTGGCCGGCATGAAGATGGTGGCGGAAGGTGTGCGCACGACGTCCGTGGCGTTGGCCTTGGCTGAGGCCCACGGGATCGAGCTGCCGATTGTCGCCAAGATGCAGGACGTGCTCGAGGGCCGGCGCTCGCCGGCCGAAGCCGTGGCGGACCTCATGGGCCGGCCACAGAAGAGTGAACACTAGTGTCCTCGTTCTTTTCCCGTGTGCGGGCCGGGCTCGCGAAGACGGCCGCGCAGATTCGCGAGCGCATCAGTGACCTGACGGACCGTGGGGACAGCGCGCCCGACACGGCACCGCAGAAACCGGGCGCATCGACGCTGGCTGAAATTGAAGACGCCTTGATCGGCGCGGATGTGGGGCTGCCGGCCACTGAGCGGATCCTCAGCGCGGTGAAGCGGTCGCAGGCGGCCGGTGCGCTGCGCGATCGTGTGGCCGAAGAGATCAAGCACGTGTTTGCCGGCGCGCCGCCGCCCCCGGACGACGGCACCAAGCCGCGCGTGATTCTGATCGTCGGCGTCAACGGTACCGGCAAGACCACGAGTGTCGGCAAGCTGGCCAATCTCACGAAGTCGCAGGGACGGAGCGTGTTGATCTGCGCGGCGGATACGTTCCGCGCCGCGGCGGTTGAGCAGTTGGCGGTGTGGGCTGATCGCGCCGGCGTTGATCTGATCAGGGCGCAGCATGGCGCGGATCCCGCGTCGGTGGTGCACGACGCCGCAGTCGCGGCCAAGGCCCGGCAGCGCGACGTGCTGTTGATCGACACGGCCGGGCGCCTGCACACGCGCGCGAACCTCATGGCCGAGCTCGAGAAGATCCGGCGCGTCGTCACGCGCGAGATTCCCGGCGCGCCGCATGAAGTGCTGCTCGTGCTTGATGCCACCGTTGGCCAGAACGGACTCGTGCAGGCGCGTGAGTTCATGGCGGCCGGCGGCGTGAACGGGCTCATCCTCACCAAACTCGACGGCACCGCGAAAGGCGGCGTGGCGGTCGCCATCGCGCATGAATTGAAGCTGCCGATCCGTTTCATCGGCGTGGGCGAGGGCATTGACGATCTCGTGCCGTTTGACGCCGACGACTACGTAAACGCCCTCTTCGTGGACCGGTGGTAACACCTCACGACACCGAGTTGATGGCGCGCGCGCTGTTTCTGGCGGAGCGCGGCCTCGGCACCACCACACCCAACCCGGTGGTCGGCGCGGTCGTGCTCGATACACATGGCGTGATTGTCGGGCAGGGCGCACATCGTGTGGCCGGCGGTCCCCATGCCGAGGTCTATGCGCTCGATGCGGCCGGCGACGCCGCGCGCGGTGGCACGCTGTATTGCACGCTCGAGCCCTGCTGCCACACCGGACGCACGGGGCCATGCACCGACCGCATCCTGCGCGCCGGCATCCGACGTGTGGTCATCGCGCACGAGGATCCGAATCCGCGCGTCGCCGGCGGCGGAATCGCGGTGCTGGAAGCACACGGCATCGAGGTTGAGCGCGGCGTGTTGCGGGATGTGGCGTCGTGGCAGAACGCGCCGTTCTTCACGTGGGTGCAGCACGGCCGGCCGCATGTGACGCTCAAGATCGCGGTATCGCGCGAAGGCGCTGTTGGGCGTGCGGATGCGCGCGTGATGCTCAGTGGGCCCGACACTAATCGGGCCATGCATCGTCAGCGCGCGGCCGTCGATGCGATCGCGGTTGGGGCGAACACAGTGCTGATCGATGATCCGCTCCTGACCGTTCGCGAGTCGTATCGGGTACGTCCGCTCGTGCGCGTCATTCTCGACCGGCGGGAGCGCGTCCCGATGGCGGCGCGGGTGTTCGGCACCTTGGCGGCGGGGCCGGTGATAATGGTCGTGGGGGATCCTGCCTCGGCGCATGCGCGTGCGTTGGTCGACGCCGGCGTGACCGTATGGCCGTGGGAAGAGCCTACGGGGATCTCTGGACTCCTGGCGCGTCTTGGTCAGGAGGGGATCGTGCGGCTGCTCCTCGAGGGTGGCCCGACGGTGCAGCGCGCGTTCTGGGATGCCGGCATGATCGATCGCGTCCAAGTCATTGAGACGTCGGTGTCACTGCCTGACGGCGTGAGCGGCTTCGTGCCGCCGAGGCCCGAGCGCGTGCGCACGCAGGCATTTCGGTCGGACAGATTGGTGGAGTGGGATGTTCACAGGCTTGGTTGAAGCCACGGGCACCGTGGCGCGCGTGACGGAGTCGACCGCCGGACGACGCGTGCGCGTGGTTGCGCCGTTTGCGCGCGAGTTGACGTTGGGCGAGAGCGTCGCCGTCAATGGCGTGTGCCTGACCGCGGTGACGGCGGATGCTGAGGGATTCGAGGCCGAGTGCGCGCCGGAAACGCTGCGTGTGACGACGCTCGGCGCGCTGCAGGTCGGCGGCCGCGTCAATCTCGAACGCTCACTGCGCGCCGACGCGCGTCTCGGTGGCCACTTCGTGCTCGGCCACGTCGACACGACGGCGGCGATTACGCGCTGGGAACCGCAGAACGACAGCTGGTGGCTTGAACTGGCGTTGCCTGAGGCGCTCGCGCGGTGGGTCGTGCACAAAGGCTCGATCGCGGTGGACGGGATCAGCCTGACGATCGCCGCGTTGACGGCCGACCGGCTTGCCATCCAGATCATCCCGTTCACGCGTGAGCACACGAACTTGTCCGACCGCCGGGTCGGAGATCACGTGAACCTCGAAGCCGATATCATTGGGAAATACGCTGCACGCCTCGCCGACCTTTCGCGCGAGACCGGGCGCAGTTAAGGAATCCATCAGATGGCCGTCCGTAGCACGCTTGCCAAGGCCCGTTCGCGCGCCAAGTCGCCGTTCGCCTCCGTCGAAGAAGGGCTCGCGGCCTATCGCGCCGGGAAAATGATCATCGTCGTCGACGACGAGGATCGGGAGAACGAGGGCGATCTGACCATGGCCGCGTCGAAAGTGACGCCGGAAGCCATCAACTTCATGGCGACGCATGGGCGCGGGTTGGTGTGTCTGGCGATGACGCCGGAACGGCTCGACGAGTTGGAGATTCCGCTCGAGCAGGCGGCGCATGCGACGCGGCGCGACACGGCGTTCTGCGTGTCGATTGATGCGCGCGTGGGCACCACGACGGGGATCTCCGCCGCGGATCGCGCGAAGACAGTTCGCGTGGCGATTGCGCCGAGCACGAAAGCGGCGGATCTCGCGCGGCCCGGCCACGTGTTTCCGCTGCGCGCACGCAGCGGTGGTGTGCTCGTGCGCGCGGGACACACGGAAGCCGCGGTGGATTTGTCCCGGATCGCCGGACTGCCGCCGGCCGGTGTCATCTGCGAGATCATGAACACGGACGGCACGATGTCGCGCGTGCCCGAGCTCACGAAGTTCGCGCGTAAGCACCGGTTGCTCATGATCACGATCGCCGATCTGATCCGCTACCGGACGCGCACAGAGAAGATGGTGTGCCGCGCGGCGACCGCCGCGCTGCCGACCGAACACGGTGATTTCCGGATCTACGCGTACGAGAGCGGTCTCGACGGCGAGACGCATGTGGCGCTCGTGAAGGGCGACATCGGCGACGGGCGCCGCCTGATGGTGCGCGTGCATTCGAAGTGCCTGACCGGGGATGTCTTCCACTCGAACCGGTGTGATTGCGGCTTGCAGCTTCACACCGCCATGCAGCGCATCGCGGCCGAAGGCCGCGGGATCCTGCTGTACCTCCATCAGGAGGGGCGGGGGATCGGGCTGGCAAACAAGATCCGGGCGTACGAGCTTCAGGATCAGGGGTTCGATACGGTCGAGGCGAACGTCAAACTTGGCTTCAAGGCCGACCAGCGCGACTACGGTATCGGCGCCCAGATCCTCCGGGACCTGGGGGTGAAGTCAATGCGGCTGCTCACGAACAACCCGCGTAAATTCATTGGGTTAGAGGGATACGGGCTCTCGGTAGTCGAGTCGGTTCCGCTTGAAGTGGCCCCGACCTCAGAGTTCACGCGACGGTATATGAAGACGAAGAAGGAAAAGCTCGGCCATCGGCTGCGCTCGGTCTAGCGCGGCCAAACCCATTGCCGAATAGCCTCCGGTTTTGCTATCGTAAGTGTTTGCGCTTGAACCGGTTAGCGGCGCTGTGTGTGAGTGAAGGACGTAGACAGCGGATTGACGTGTGCTCGAGTCGTTAAGTAATCGCCTGCAGGGGGTCTTCAAGTCGTTGCGCGGTGAGGCACGCCTCACTGAAGCGACGGTGGATGCGGCGTTGCGTGAGATCCGTCTCGCGCTGCTCGAAGCGGACGTCAACTTCAAAGTCGTCAAGGCGTTCGTTGATCGCGTTCGCGAGAAGGCGATCGATCAGGAGGTTCTGAAGAGCCTCACGCCCGGGCAGCAGGTCGTGCGCATCGTGCGCGACGAAATGCTCGCGCTCTTCGGCACGACGACCGGCGGACTGTCGCCGACGTCGCGCTCGCCGCGCGTGATCTTGATGCTGGGCCTGCAGGGCTCGGGCAAGACGACGACGACGGCCAAGCTGGCGCGGTGGTTGACGAAGCAGGGCAAGCATCCGCTCGTCGTGTCCACCGACGTGCGACGCCCGGCCGCCATCGAGCAGTTGTCGGTGCTGGCGCGTCAGTTGAACGTCCGCGTGCACGAGCCCGCGGGCGAGATGGATCCGGTGCGGCGCGCGGACGGCGCGTTGGCGCTGGCGAAGAACTCGGGGTTCGACACGCTGATCGTCGATACCGCGGGCCGCCTGCACATCGACGATGAGTTGATGCAGGAGCTGGCCGCGATCCGGTCGGTCGTCGATCCCACGGATCTGCTCTACGTCGCGGATGCGATGACGGGGCAGGACGCGGTGAAGAGTGCCGGTGAGTTTCACCGGCAGATGACGGTCACCGGCGTCGTCCTGACGAAGATGGACGGCGATGCGCGCGGCGGTGCCGCGCTGTCGGTGGTCGGCGTCGTGGGCGTGCCGATCGCGTTTGTCGGATCGGGCGAGCGCCCGGAGGATTTGGAGCCGTTCCAGGCGGAGCGGCTCGTGTCGCGCGTGC
>CAYFLU010000139.1:0-8902 GCA_964343975.1 uncultured Solibacteraceae bacterium | reverse complement strand
CGCCCGACGGCAAGTCGCTGATCTACGCGTCTGAGCGCGGCGGCAAGTGGCAGATTCTCGAAGCCCGTCATCGGGACGAGGAGCCGTACTTCTTCGCGTCGACGGTGATTACCGAGACGCCGGTCGTGTCGAACACGCACGAGAACGATCAGCCGCGCTACTCGCCGGACGGCAAGGAGTTGGCCTTCGTCGAAGACCGCAACACGGTGAAGATCCTCACGCTCGCCACCAAGCAGGCGCGCACGCTCCTCACGAGCGCCGAGATCTTCGCGAGTGACCAGAATCGACAGGACTTCTCGTGGAGTCCCGACGGCAAGTGGATGCTCTTCGATTACTCCGTGCCGGGTGTCGCGCCCGGCGAAGTGGGCCTCATCAAGACCGACGGCACCGGCAAGGCGATCAACCTGACGCAGAGCGGCTTCAATGATCGCGGCGCGAAGTGGATCCTCGGCGGCAAGGCAATGTTGTGGCTGAGCAACCGCGACGGCCTCAAGGCCGTAGCGCAGGGCGGCGGCGCCCAGGCGGACGTCTACGGCATGTTCTTCACGACCGACAGCTGGGACCGCTATCGGTTGACGAAAGACGAGTTCGCGCTCGTGAAGGAAGCCGAGGACAAGGCGGCCGCTGCGAAGAAAGACGCGCCGGCCAAGCCGGAGGATGTGGCGCTCGATCTCGACGGCGTCGATGCGCGCAAGGCCCGCTTCACCATTCACTCCTCGTCGCTCGGCGACGCTGTGGTGAGCAAGGACGGCGAGACGTTGTACTACCTCGCGCGCTTCGAACGCGGGATGAACCTCTGGACCACGAACCTGCGCACGAAGGAAACGAAGCAGCTCGTGGCGCTCAACGCCAACGGCGGCACGCTCGAGTGGGACAAAGACCAGAAGTCGCTCTTCCTCCTCGCCGACGGCAACATCTCGAAAATCGATCCCGCCAGCGGCAAGCGCGACGGCATCAGCATCAACGGCGAGATGCGCAGTGATCCGGCCGCTGAGCGCGCGGCCGCGTTCGAGCACGTGTGGCGGCGCACGAAGAACACGTTCTACAACGGCACCTACCACGGCATCGACTGGGCGGCGATGAAGACGGCGTACCTCAAGTACCTGCCGGGCATCAGCAACAACGTCGACTTCGCCGAGATGCTGGCGGAGATGCTGGGCGAACTGAACATCAGCCACAGCGGCGCCACCTACACCGGCTCGGGCGCCAACGCGGACGCCACGGCCTCGCTCGGCGCCTTCTATGACCCGGCCTACAAGGGCGCGGGCGTGAAGATCACCGAAGTGCTGAAGGACGGCCCGCTCGCGCGCGCCGGCCTCAACATCAAGGCCGGCACGATCATCGACGCGATCGACGGCGAAGCGATTGCGGCCGACAAGGACCTCGCGCTGTTCCTGAACCGCAAGGCCGGCAAGAAGGTGCTCCTCACCGTCAGCGACGCGGGCGCCAAGCGCGACATCGTCGTGACGCCGATCTCGCTCGCTGACGAAAACCGCCTGCTCTACACGCGCTGGGTGAAGCGGAATCAAGACGATGTCGAGCGCCTCAGCAACGGCGCGCTCGGGTACGTGCATCTGCCCGGCATGAACGACGGCGCGTACCGCACGACGGTGGAAGACGCGCTCGGCCGCTACGTCGGCAAGAAGGGCATCGTCGTCGACACGCGCTTCAACGGCGGCGGTGATCTGGTCGCGGATCTGGCCATGTTCCTCACGGGCCAGCAGTTCTTCACCTACACGACGGGCACGCGCGCCAACGGCTTCGAGCCGAACTTCCGGTGGACGAAGCCAAGCATCACGATCGGCGGCGAAGCGAACTACAGCGACGGCCACTGCTACGTGTACGCGTATCAGTCGCTCGGCATCGGCAAGCTCGTCGGCATGCCCACGCCGGGCACGTGCACGTTCGCGGGCTGGGAAACGCTCGCGGATCAGAACACGCGCTGGGGCGTGCCTGGGGTCGGCGTGCAGAACGCGAAGGGCCAGTTCCTCGAGAACATGCAGACGACGCCCGATGTGGTCGTGATGAACGACTACGCGGTGGTCATCAAGAACAAGGACCAGCAGCTGGAAGCGGCCGTCGCGGAGTTGATGAAGACGATCAAGTAGTGGAAACGACCTCGGGAGTCGTTTGGCCGAGAATGGGAAACTCGAGTGGACATGTAAACCGCGGTAGTCAGAACAGGGGCGAAACGACTCCCGAGGTCGTTTCGGTCCGCGACGTTTGGCGCATCGACCGCGCCGGCGCTCTTGATCGGCTGACGCGGCGCACGGAGCCGATCGCGCCGCCCGCGCCTGGAGAGGTGCGCGTGGCCGTGAAGGCGATCGGCCTGAACTTCGCCGACCTCTTCGCCTGTCTCGGTCTCTACTCCGCCACGCCGCAGGGCAGTTTCATTCCCGGCCTCGAATTCGCCGGCGTCGTCGAGGCCGTGGGGCCCGATGTCACTGGCCTGACCATTGGCGATCGCGTGGTCGGCCTCACTCGCTTCGGTGGCTACGTCACGGCGATCAATGTGCCGGCCGCTGTGGTGCGGCCGATCCGCGATGGGTGGGATTTCGCCGAGGCGGCCGCGTATCTCGTACAAGGTCTCACCGCGTGGTACGGCCTCGTCACGCTTGGCGCCGTCGCGGCGAATGACGTCGTGCTGCTGCAGTCGGCGGCCGGCGGCGTCGGGTTGCAGGCGCTGACGATGCTTGAGGCGATGGGCGCGCGGACGATCGCCGTCGTGGGCAGTGTGGAGAAGCGCGAATGGCTTGCGCGCGAGCGCGGGCTCCCGCCATCGCAGATCATCGTCCGCGACGCGCGCACGTTTGCCGCCGATCTCGATCGTGCGCTGTCGGCGCTCGGCGCGGGCGGGTTCGATCTCGTCTTCGACGCGGTGAGCGGTCCGTACTTTCAGCCGGCGTTCGCGCGGCTCAGCCCCGAGGGGCGTCATGTCGTCTACGGCGCTGCGGACTTCATGACGCCGGGGACGAGACGCAACTGGTGGCATCTCGCACTCGGCTATCTGCGACGGCCACGCGTGGATCCGCTGCAGATGATCAGCGACAACCGCAGCGTGATGGGCTTCAACCTGATCTGGCTCTGGAACAAGGCGCATGAGCTCGGTGCTTACGGCGACGCGCTCGACCGCGTGATGCGCATGCCGCCGCTCGTGAGCCGCCGGTTCACGTTTGCCGACGTGCCCGCGGCGATGCGTCATCTGCAGAGCGGGCAGAGCATCGGCAAGGTCGTCGTCGAGGTCTAGGGATTCACAACTCCCCGCGACGGCTGGACTATGATGCCGAGACCGTTCATGGCATTGGCGCCGGCCACGCGTCCTGATCCTGAAGCGTTCGCCACTTCGCGCGCGTCGCTGTGGCGCCGTGTCATGGCCGCCGTTGTGGTCGTGGCGATGGCGGCTGCCGGCACCGCCGCGTGGTTGAGGTTTCGTCGCCCGCCACCCGCACCCAAGCGATCCACGCGCTTCAGCATCGAGCTGCCGCCCGATGCGGAACTCACGTCCATTCCGGCGATCACGCGCGATGGTCAGACGATTGCGTTTGTCGCCCGTCGCGGATCGGCAGATTCGCAGTTGTATCTGCGTGATCTCGACGCGTTCGAGTCGCGCATTGTCGCCGCATCGAACGGCGCGACGCAGCCGTTCTTCTTGCCAGACGGCACGCGGGTCGCGTTCTTCGCGCACGGCGAGTTGCTGAAGGTCGACGTGGCCGGCGGCACGCCCGTGCGTGTGGCCGACGCGTCGTATCCGGTCGGCGGCACCTGGCTCCCCGACGACACGATCGTGTACGCCGCATCGCTCGGCTCGGGGTTGCTGCGCGTGCCGGCCGGCGGCGGCACGGTGAAGCCGCTGTCGGTGCCCGACGGCGGCGCCCACGGCTACGCGCACGTGTTCCCGCAGGTGTTGCCCGGTGGACAGCACGTGCTCTTCGACGTCTGGGGGCCCGCTGGCGGCAGCGCGGTGTTCTCGCTCGTGTCGCGTGTGACGACGCTGGTGATGCCGCACACATCGCCGTTCGGCGCGGCGACCTTCGATCCGTCGGCGGCCTCGCCACGTTTGCTGGTGCCGGATCAGAGCACGATGCGCGCGGCGTCCTTCGATCCCGCGCATCCCACCGTCGGCACGCTCGGTCCGCAAGTGTTGGATAACGTCTACTCCGAGCTGGACACCGAAGGGCTCGCGTGGCTCGCCATCTCCGACACCGGCACAGTCGTGTATGCCGCAGCGAATCCGGCGAAGACCTCACTCGTGTGGACGGGCCGGGACGGCGCGATCACGCCGGTCGGGTTGCCGCAGGCGGCCTATCGCGAGGTCGGCATCTCGCCCGACGGGACGAGGGCAGTTGTTCGGCAGGGCCACAACCTTTGGGTGCACGATCTCGTGCACGGCTCAAGCCGCGCGCTCACGTCGGGCATCGATTCGAATCTGCTCCCCATCTGGACGCGCGACGGCACACGCATCGTCTTTGCCTCGAATCGCGGAGGCGACTTCGACATCTACGCGCAGACCGCTGACGGATCGCAGCCGCCCGAGCTTCTACTCAAGACACCTGGCGATCAATTCCCGTACGACTTCGCGCCAGACGGCACCTTTTTGTATGCGGAGATCTCATCGGCCTCCGGTCGCGATCTGTGGACACTCGGGCCGAGCGGCAAGTCGGCGCCGTTTCGTGTGAGTGGATTCAACGAATGGGCAGCGCTGTTCTCACCGGAACCCGGTGGACCGCACTGGGTGGCCTACGCGTCCGACGAGTCGGGCCGTCCGGAGGTGTACGTGCAGTCGTATCCCACCGGCGGTCGTCGCATTCCGGTATCGACGGCCGGCGGCGTGCGTCCCTTGTGGTCGCCTGACGGGCGTGAGCTGTACTACGTCACCGGTGATGCGATGGTGGTGGCGCGAATGCGCGCGGATGGCACGTTCGAGGCGCCGCGGAAAGTCGCCGCGCGTGACGCGTTCTTCATCAACGACCGCTTCAGGAGCGTCACGGTGTCGCCCGACGGACAACGGCTGCTGATGATTCGTCGCGATGAGGGCTCGGTGCCGAATCGCTTGAACGTGATCGTGAACTGGCCCGGCGCCGCACGCTGATACCCATGTCGAACTCCATCACACACATCGAAGTCTGTCTGCCGTCGACGGCGCTCACCGCCGACCTGCGGTTCTTTCAACAGGTGCTGGGCTTCCGGCTCGACACGATCATGCCGGCCGACGATCCTGCGGTGGTCACGCTCTCGGGTCACGGCCTCCACGTGCGACTCGATCGGCATCTCGCGGGACCCGCGGGTCTGTTGCGCATCGTGAGCGCAACGCCCGAGCTCGTCGCACATGGCCAACGCACGCTCACCGCGCCCGGTGGCACACGCATCGAGATCGTTGATGCCGCGCCCACGCTCGTTGTGCCACCGGTGACGCCGGCGTTTCTCGTGCGGCGCCTCGCCGACAACACGCCGTGGATCATCGGCCGCGCCGGCATGGCGTATCGCGATTTGATTCCTGGCCGCCTCGGCGGCAGCATCATCGCGTCGCACATTCGCATCCCGGATGCCGGCCCGGTGCCCGACATGGTGCACTACCACCTCGTCGGCTTTCAGTTGATCTACTGCTACTCCGGCTGGGTGCGGCTCGTGTACGAAGATCAGGGGCCGGCGTTTGTGCTGGCAGCCGGCGATTGCGTCATCCAGCCGCCGCAGATCCGGCATCGTGTGCTCGAAGCGTCCGAGAATCTGCAGGTCATCGAGATCGGCGTGCCGGCCGAGCACGTGACGACCGTGGATCACGAGATGACGCTGCCCAACGCGACGATCAATCCCGATCGCGACTTCAGCGGCCAGCGATTCTGCCGAAGCGAAGCCACACACGCGACCTGGCAGCGGAACAACGATGGATTCCTCGTGCGCGACACGGGCATCGCGGCTGCGACGCAGGGCGTGGCGGCGGTGGAGGTGTGGCGGGCGTCACATGGCGCGCATCGCACGGTGAACCACCACGTCGAGATTCACTTCAGTTTCGTGCTGTCGGGGCGCTTCACGCTCGAGGCCGCGCAGGACACCCATGCGCTCGCCGAGGGCGACGCGTTCGTGTTGCCGCCGCACATGCCGGTGCAGCTGGCCGCCGAGTCTGACGACGCAGCCGTGCTCGTGGTGCGGTTGCCGGCCTAGCTCGCGGGATCAGGCCGGCGGTTGCGCGAGACCGGCCGAATATTCCGGATACAACTTCACCATGCAGTCGGGGCACACGCCGTGCGACAGCTGCGCGTCCGAGTGCGCTTCCAGATAGCGCTCGATGTTGTTCCAGGTGTTGTCGGTTTCGCGGATGCGCCGGCACGACGAACAGATCGGGATCAGGCCGCGCAGCGTCTTCACCTCGGCGAGCGCATGCTGCAGGTCCGCGATGGCCTTGATCAGGGCCGCCTGCGCGCGCGCTTCGTTCACGTAGACGACGAGGAACGGCAGGCCGACACACACGAGCAGGAAGATCACGGCGGTCCAGTGCGAGAGTGCGGTGCCGGCGAGGATCGACGCCTCGTTGCCGCGCCACAGGGGCGAGTGCAGTACGACACGGGCGTACTGCAGGCTGGCCAGCGCGCCGAGCACGGCGGCCGTGAGCCGGCGCGCGCGCACTTCGTCCTCGCTGACATCGGCGTCGGACCGCAGCATCATCCACACGATGAGTGAGCTTTGGATCGCGGTCACCGCGGCCACGAGCATCACGCGGATGCGGAAGTGGCGCTCGGGTTCGAGGAGGAAGGCGGCAATCACCACCATCACCACCGCTGCGACGGCCAGGTGAAGCCAGAGCCGCACCGGTCGCCGGCAGATCTGGCCCGACCCGAAGTGCATCACGCCGAGGCCGATCACGGCCACGCCGTTGGCCACGCTGTAGCCGATGAACCCGTTGACGTGCTGCCGAAACACGACGAGTCCGAAGTAGACCGCCAGACACGCGAGGCTGAGCGACCAGGTGCGCGCGCCCACCGCCTCGGGACGACGCCACGTGAACAACCAGGAGAGGATGGCACCGCCGACAGCCGTCGCCACCACGATGCAGTACAGGGTGAATGTATCGAGCACGATCTTGGCCGCACATTATGCGACAAGTCGTGGGTGTTCTACCGGCGGTAGAATGTGTCGGGCCATCGAGTGGCCCACCCGGCCGGCCCGACGGGCCCGCCGTGCTCCCGGAGAACCTGCCCATGAAACTGCCAGTGTCCGCGCGCGTCGCCGTGTTTGCCTCGGCGGCCGCAGTGCTTGCCATGACATGGTCGGTGACGGCTCAACAGCCGAGTGCCGATCCGTTCAAGACCATGCAGTTCCGCGAACTCGGTCCCACCCGTCAGGGCGGCCGCTTCGTGGACTTTGCCGTCGTCGAATCCAACCCGCGCGTGTTCTACGCGGCGTCGGCCACCGGCGGCGTGTTCAAGACCGAGAACAACGGTCACACGTTCACGCAGCTGTTCACCGACACGGGCGCGGCCTCGATCGGCGCGATCGCCGTCTCGCAGTCGAACCCCGACGTGCTCTACGTCGGCACGGGTGAAGGCAACAACTCGCGCACGATCTACTCGGGCGACGGCGTCTACAAGTCGACCGATGCCGGCAAGACGTGGACGAATGTGGGTCTGAAAGACTCGCACCACGTCGGCCGCATCGTGATTCATCCGACCGACGCGAACACGGCCTACGTGGCGGCGCTCGGCCACCTCTACTCCGACAACGAAGAGCGCGGTCTCTACAAGACGATCGACGGCGGCAAGACATGGACGAAGTCGCTCGACATCAAGTCGTCGACCGGCAAGGCCGTCGGCGTCGTCGATGTGGCGATGGATCCGAAGAACCCGCTCGTGCTCTACGCGGCGACCTACGAGAAGACGCGTCGTCCGTACTCCTTCGGCCCCGGCGGCACGGGCAGCGGCCTCTACAAGACGATGGACGCGGGCAAGACGTGGACGCGGCTCGAGGGCGGATTGCCGACGGGCACGCTCGGCCGCATCGGCATCTCGATCTCGCGTCAGGATCCGAACACGGTCTACGCGATCGTCGAAGTCGTGAAGGGCACGACGGATGAAGAGAAGAAGAATCTCGCGATGGGCTTTGGCGACACCGTGAACGATCCGCTTTTCCGGTCGGATGATGCGGGTCGCACGTGGAAGCAGGTGGCCCCGCAGCCGGCGCCGGCCGCCGCCGGTGCGGCGGCGGGTCGCGGTGGCGCGGGCGGTGGTGGCGGTCGTGGCGGCGGGTATCCCGCGAACGACACGCCGTACTACTACAGCAACATCCGCGTGGATCCGAACGACAAGAACCACGTGTTCGTGCTGAACACCGGCGCGGCGCAAACGCCGGACGGCGGCGCGACGTGGCAGCCGCTCGGCGCTGGTGGCGACAACCACGCGCTCTGGATCAACCCGAAAGACAGCAAGCACATGCTGCTCGGCTACGACCACGGCATGTCGATCACGTTCGACGGCGGCGCGCACTGGTATCACCCGGACAACCTCGCCACGGCGCAGTGCATGGGCATCGGCTTCGACATGGCGCAGCCGTACAACGTGTACTGCGGCTTGCAGGACAACGGCTCGAAGAAGGGCCCGAGCTCGATGAAGGGCGGCGGCACGATTCCGTTCGAAGCGTGGCAGAACACCGGCGGCGGCGACGGTCAGCAGAACATCGTGGAACTCGAGAACAGCCGCTATCTCTACAACGAGAGCCAGTTCGGCGCGTTGAGCCGCACCGACATGGTCACGGGCCAGACGAAGGGCTACGGCGGCAACGGCCGTGGCGCGGGCGCCGGCCAGTGGACCGACAACTCGGAGATCCGCTGGAACTGGAACGCGCCGATCATCGTGTCGCCGCACAGCAGCGACACGGTCTATCACGCGGCGAACTTCGTGCTGCGCTCGATCGA
>CAYFLU010000138.1:0-8934 GCA_964343975.1 uncultured Solibacteraceae bacterium | reverse complement strand
AACAGGATCTTCTTCGCGGGCAGCCACACGCTCAGGTCGCCGCCTGTATGTGCGCCGCCGAGGAACAGAATCTCCACCGGCTCCTTCCCCACCGTCATCGTCACCTTGTCCGTGACGAGCTTCGCATCGGCCGGCAGCTTCCAGCCCGCGCCGCCGCGGCCGCCGGCGGACGATGCGTCGAGCGTGGCTTTCGAGACGGGATGGATGAAGTAGGTGGCGCCCGACGGCAGCGCGCTGTTGCCGGCGGTGTGGTCGCCGTGATCCGACGCGATGACGACCCACTTGATCGGCGCCGGCGTGAGCTTCGCGATCGCATCGACGAGGCCCTTCGTCTGCGCCACGCTGCCCTGCGCGTCGGCAATCAGTACACCGTCGGGGCCGACGACGATGAGGTCCGTGGTCGTGAACTTCTCGGCGCCGGCGTGGAAGTCCTCGTAGGTGTAGACGTTTTCCGCGACTTTGATGAGGCGCGGGAAGTCGCTGTCTTTTAGCCCGCGCTTCGCCGGGTCCGCGGTGCGAACGACGGACTGTTGCGCAGCGAGGACGAGGGACACACAGAGAGACAGAGCCAGAGCCAGGCCGTGTTTGCGCATGGCCGGATCATAGCGGACGTCCGGCGTCGGCCGGACCTTGATCACGTGCGCCGGCGATTGCGCCGAGCACGTCTGTCAACGCCGCATTGTGCTACCGTGTGCTACATGGCCAGCCCGGCTCGCATCGGCGTCCGCGAACTCCGTCAGAACCTCAGCGTGTATCTCGCGCGCGTGAAACGCGGAGAGGCATTCACCGTGACCGAGCATGGCGCGGTCGTGGCCGAGCTTCGTCCGGCGGCCCCGGCGGCGGGGCTGTTGCAGCGGCTCGTGCAGTCCGGCGCGGCGGTGGCCCCGGCGCGGTCGATGGCCGATCGCCCCGCGCCCCTGCACGTGCGGCTGAAGACGCCCCTGTCTGCGCTCCTCGACGAGCAGCGCAACGAGCGCCTGTGACCGGCCTCGCCTACATCGACAGCTCGGCGCTCGTGAAGCTCGTGGTGCGCGAGCACGAGACGGCTGCGCTCGAGAACGACCTCGCGCATCGCGAAGCGCTGCTGTGCTCGCGCCTCGGCGCCACGGAACTGCGCCGGGCCTGCGCGCGGGCCAGGCACGCGCGCCTGCTGCAGCATCTGGATGAAGTGCTCGACTCGATCTATCTCGTGGAAGTGACGCCGGCGATTCTCGAAGCCGCCGGGCGCCTCACGCCATCTGCCCTACGCACGCTCGACGCCATCCATCTCGCCACGGTGCAGAGCTTCGACGAGCCCGTCGACCTCATCACGTACGACGACCGTCTTGCAGCCGCCGCGAAGGCCCACCGCCTGCCGGTCGTCAGGCCCGGCGCCTGACGGATTACAGGAGATCAACCTCTTCTATCAACTCGGCGAAGTAGCGCGGTCCCGGCGTCAGCACGTGGTCGGTGTTCAGAAACAGCTGTTCGGCGAAGTCGATCATCCCGTGCGACTGCGGCAGGCGCAGAAACGCCGGGTTCAAGTCGTTGATGCGCACACGATCGAGCGCGTCGGCATCCTTCAGTAACGCCACCAGCGGCCAGTCGGCGTCCTGTCGTGCGGGTTCGTGACGGTCCGGTCTCGAGTGCAGCGTCACGGCACGTGCGATCGCCGCATGATCGGTGTCGCGCACCCCGCCGTCGGCGAGGACGGTCTGCAGCGTCGGCGACGCGTGCCAGCGCGCCACCGCCTGTGCGCCGTGCACTTCACAGCGACCGTCGTGCGTCCGCGCCAGCTCATGCAGATACACCGCCGCCCACAGCCGCGTGCGCTCGTGCTCCCAGCCGGTGGCGTCGATCAGCCGCATCGCGTGCACCATCACGCGGGCCACGTGGGCCTGGCCGTGGATCTGCGACCGATGCGCGAAGTCGCCGGGATGCGGAATCGTGATCACGACAGCGCCCAGTAGCGCCCGCTGCCGCCGCGAATGACGATGCGCCGGGCGTGGAGGGAGTCGCGGAGGCTGCGGAAGCAGCGCGGGCAGAGCGTGTGATGCCGGTCGGCACGGACCGCCCCGTCCCTGAAGAAGCGCGACGTGAACCGCGCCTGATGCGCGTCGCACTCGAGGCACACATGACGTGCCTTGGCATTCCGACTCGCCGCTCGACCCAATGCCCTCGGGTTCCGTTCCATGACCAGCCCTCCAAGGCAAAGCCTACGGGCACGGTGTGACAGGGCGGGACAGGGGCGTGGGCACTTCTAGTCATCATCTCCGTCATCGCCAGACTCGTCCGCGTCGCCTCCCTCGTCTGGCAATTGGTCGAGGTAGTCCCGTCGCACATCGCCCAACGAGCGGCGCGGGTTTCGCTGGGTGAGGAAGAACCACCAGCCATTCACCGGGCCGCTGGTAATGTGCCCCGCAGCCTTCGACGCTGACTCGAAAACGACGCCTTCGACATCAATCCGACCATCCGCCAAAAGCACGGCGCTACGCTGTGCGTGACGTGGTTGACGTGGCAACAGCGTCATGCCGGCGGTCAGCACCCCAGCAGCGATGAGATCCGGCAAATCCACATGCCGCTTCGGCTCATCGACCCGCTCCGCGCCGACGTTGACACTATGTCCGACCGGAACCGGCCAGATCCGCAAGATCCGACTGCACAGGTCTTGAGTACGTGACTCGATGTCAGCTTCCGCCCATTGATCAGCCTCGGCCAAGGGCCGATTCATGAAGAACGCGTTGAATTCCTTGAGACCCGCGCGCTTGCCGTCGTCACCCAACCACGGGCCGTTGGACTGTCTGCTGTTCAGCGCCTGCGGCAGCAGGGTCAGATTCCCGAGGGTGTGTACAAGGGCCTCTCGACGCGCCTCCGCGTGCTCCCCCGTCGGCAATGGCCAATTCCTCTACCAAGCACGAGGCAGAATATGTTCAATGTGGTGTGGCCCCCGGGCGACACGCTCGGCACCGAGCGCCACTTGATCGCCCCTCCAGCCCCGGATGTCGTCCTCGATCGCCTCGAGGACCATCCGCAGCCGTCTGCGGCTAAGCTTCCTATAGAGAGGCACCGTCGTGAGGTGCGTCCGGATCTCCGCATCGTCGGGCCAATAGCTGATTTCCCGCGTTTGGCTGGCGAAGAAGTCTCTGACTACGTCACCGGCAGTCGCACGCGGCTGCCCATTCAGCTTTCTAATCAGTTCGATGACTACGGGGCTGTAGCTCTTGGTCGTTGCGCGGACGATCACACGACGGACGAGCCAGCTTTCCATCGTGTCAACAGCTAGACGCAACTGGGCGGGAGGTACGGGCTCAAGCTCTGGGTCCAGTAGCACGAGGATAACGGGTCTCAGCGCCTCGCTCTCGAGGACGCTGGTGCGATAGGAGAACATCTTCAATCGATCCAGGGGCCCCGACTGCGTTCCTCCTTCAACGAACTGTCGGTAGACGGTCGACGCGCGCGCCAATCGATCCACGAGTTGCTTCATCGATAGGCCGGACTCCCCAGAGCAGTAACGCTTGAATCGCTGGAACACCTCTCTGGCAGACACTTCCTCTGCCGCCCGAGCAATCAGCCACTGATTCAGAAACACCGCGGACCTCGGATATCGCACTCTGCCGACGCCCGATTCCGCTTCCCAGAAGGCGGATTCGAAGTCCCGCCACTGATTTTGATATGCCGCATCCACGTCCGCGCCTTCCTCCATGAGTCTTTGGAAGACGAGGTTCTTGATCAGATCTACCGCATGGAGCGGCGTCATTCTTGCGTTGAGCGTTTCGAAGATCTCCTGCGCGTTTTCATCAACTCCCAAGTCAATCACGACGACCTGCAAGCGCTCGCGGCACACGAACTCGAGTGCCTCGCCGCGCTTCCGCGCGCACTCCGTTCCCTAAGCGATCAGCCACTCACGGATGGCGGTCGCGAAGAATTCATGGGCCAATACCATCCGCTCGCCGCGCTCGGAGATCGCGCTGTAGTCAATCGGCGGCTCGGCACTCATCACCGCGTTGAAAGCTGGCCGATCGCGGTTCGTCGGCCACACCTTGAAGTGATCTTCGTGCCGCGAGCAGAAAGCCTCGGAGTTTCTCACCAGCGGCAGAATCCTGAGCGCCGCCTGATCCGCGCTGATGCCGACCAGTTCCGCATGGAGAGCGTCAAGAAAGAGCTGCAGCGTCGTCAGCCGCTGCTGCCCGTCGATGATCGTGCGCTCCTGGATGTTGCCCGTGGCGGCTTGCGTTTACTGGAGGACCACAGCCCCGAGGAAATGCGGCGCCAGCCGATCCATGGGCCGGAGCCACTGTCGCTCCGCCACCGTCCGGATGTCATCCCAGAGCGGCTCCCACTGTGTCTCTTTGCTCCAGACATAGGGCCGCTGAAACAGTGGCACAACGAGCCTTTGCGGTTGGTTGAAGATGACCTGTGGTGTACGCAGCGTCGTTTCCATCTCGAGTCCTCACCTCGTGGCGCTGCCATCTTCTCCGCTTACCCGGGGCGCCGACAAGGATTAAGAGACGCTGCGCCACTGACGCAGCCACCGACAAACATCAACCTTTTGCGGTATCCAGTGTCTCCTGAACGACCTTCGACACGGCATCGACGAACGGCACCACGTCCCTGCGAAACAGCGCCTCAATGACCGCACCGAGCTGAGAATCCGTCACGGTTCCCGGATCAAACCGAATCCTCCGGTCCACAAGACCAACATGGGCCTTCGCTCTCGATGTGACTCGTGTCGGAACTCCGCTAGGGACGGCACTGAAAGCGCCTCGGTTCGACAGAAGTCGATCTCTGGCGACCTGGTCATCAGCGGTTGCTGGGATTAGCTGAAACCTCAGCAGGAGTTCGGTGCCGTCATGCCTGAAGTAGAACTCAGAGCTTGTGGTTCCGACAGTCTCGGCCAGAGCCTCAGGGTAGAATATGAAGTAGGTTGTCTGCGAATCTCCAACCTTCTTCACTGCGTAGCGGTTAGCCCTGCACATCCGTTCAAAGATGGCCCAATAAGGCCAGTCTCTCCGAAAGAAACCTTCACCACGCTCCTTTGTTGAACGTCGAGTCATCATCATCCTCCCATTGGTCTGCCGGAATAACCTGACGAAAGCACATCCCCTACTTCACCGGCCCGAAGAAACACAGCGGATTGCCGGGGCCGCAGACCCGCACCGGCGACGCCGGCAGCCGCGGATCCACGTTCTCATAGATGCCGTCCTCATCCTGCCTGAACGCCATCGTCTTCGGTCGGATGCGATGCCGCTTCGCGTCGATGTCTGTGCCGCCCGACACGACCGCGCGCAAGAGCGGCCGTCCCCCCGTCGGTGAGGCCTCGAACTGCAGGACGCCGAGGTAACCGAACGGAGCCATCGGCGGGTCCGACTTGCCGGCGAAGCTGCAATCCTCGGCCGCGCGCGCCTGCGGCAGCAGATCGTCAGAGCACCCGTGCTTTCCGTAGCCGACTTCGCCGTGGTAGTTCACCACCGACGGACGCCAGGGCGTGCGTGACACCGACAGCACGATCGCTGTCTGGTACTCGTTCTCGTCGCCATGCGCCGGCACGTAGTTGTACGTCACCGCCAGATACTCGCGCCCGGCGCCCTCCGCGCTGCGACCGAGCCACGTGATCTGGGGATCTACTTCTGGCGGTGCGCCATGGCTCCCCACGCCGAAGAGATGCGCCACGCTCCCCACCCGCGCGTGATCGCCAAACAGCTGATAGACCGCAACCGACACCGGGGCCTGCGTCCCATGCACGGTGCACGGGCCATCGCTGCTCTGCACGAACAACCTGATCTCATACGGCAGGCCATCTGCCCCCTCGAACCGGCCCGTCGGCCATGCCTCCATCCCGCCAAGTTCGTTTTCGATGGCAGCAAGGTCGCAGACCACCGGTTGCTGCCAGACGAACGGCTTCGACGCATCAGAGACCGATGGCAGCTCGCCTTTGACGACCTGAGCGGCGGGCTTGTCGTCCTCCGATGCGAGGGTCGGCACGTTCCACCACACCAGAAACATCAGAAAGCTCACGAACAGCGAGAACATCGCCGACATGACCGTGAACAGCGCGATCCTGGGCCAGGTCATCCCACTCTCCCTTTCAAATCGTCCAGTTCGGCACGTCGAGCCACTCCCCGTCACGCTTCAGCGCGCGCGGCGAGAAGCCCAGATTCGACACGTGCATCATGGTCTCAGTCTCTCGTTGGGGTGTGACAGGGCGGGACACGGCCGGCAGAGGGCACAACGCAATCAATCGCGCTTCGTCGTCCGGGCCGGGACGATGGTCCCTGTCACTGTCCCGCCGGCGATCGACCGCCAGGCCGTCTCATAGGCCTGGACCTGCTTGGCGTAGCGAGCGGCGAGTTCCGTCGTGTCTGCGTTGAGGTCCGTCTTGTAGTCCACGATCTGCCACCGCGCTTTGTCACCCCACACGAGGTCGATCGTGCCGTTGAGGAGCACGCGCGTGTTGCCCTCGCCGTTGCAGGTCGCGAACGGCACTTCTTCATGAGCGGCCTGCGCCCTCAGCGCGACGGTCCAGAACTCGGCTTGCTTCACCGCCTCCACCGTGGTGATGGCATGATCGATCAATGCGCGCAGATCCCGGTCGTCGACAGTGAGCCACAGCGCGAGCCGCCGCAAGTCGTCGCGCGAGGCATCAGGGAATCGCATCGCGTGCTCGAGCAGTCCGTGCACGAGCGTGCCCCACGCGGTGCCCGCATCGGCGCGTCGACTCGCCGTGTCGGCCGTCATCGCCGATGTCGGGTCATCGATCCGCGCCACGCCGTCGGCATCCGCTAGCCGCGGCAGCGCCTTGGTTTCCGCCGTGACCGATCGCGCGTCCCAGGTCTTCGTCGTGGCCTTCATGTGGATCGCCTCGGCTTGCGCCGCCGCCGCGGCCGCAGCCGTGTCGGTGAGATCAACAGTCATCGGCGTCGGCACATCAACGGTCGTCGGAACCGTCAGCGCCTTCGCGCCGGCCGGGGGATCGCCCATGCCGGTCCACGCGGTGTTCTTCCCCGATCGACACACGATGAGGGCGTCCTGCGCCCGCGTGGCCGCGACGTACAGCAGGCGATCTTCCTCGGCTGTGAGATAGCGCTGCTCCTCGGCCGCATGCGCTTCCCAGTCTGGCGGTTCGGCCAGCGTCGTGCCGCCCCATCCCTGCTCGTTCTTGCGCACGATCGGGAAGACACCGGTGACGCGCTCGCCGTCCCGAATGACGCGCACGCTGGGGTTCGGCGAATAGCCGCCGCCCGGATCCGCGAGGATCACGACCGGCGCCTCGAGTCCTTTCGCCTTGTGCAGGTTCATGAGGCGCACGACCTGCGCCTGCCCCGGCTTCAACGGCCACGACTCCACCTCGCTCGAGTCTTCCGAGGCATCCACCAGAGACTCGGCCGCTTCCGCCAGCGTGTAGCCCGCTTCGACGGCGACGCGGACGCGATCAACGGCATGCAGCACATCGCCCGCTTCCACACCGCCGGGCGACGCCGCTGCGAGTGCCAGATACCCCGAATCCTCGAGTAGACGATCCAGCGCCGCCCCAGCGGGCAGCACCTGCAGCCACCGATGCCACCGTCGCAACTGCTCGAGCGAGGACGACACGCGCGCAGCCCCGGCGCCCGCTTTCCCGTTCGGCAAAGGATCAACCGTCGAGAAGAGGCTGAAGTACCCGCCCGCCTGTTTCCACGCGAACAGATCCCGATCACTCACGCCGAACAACGGGCCGCGCAACACACCAAGGAGCGCCACGCCGTCCTGCGGATCGGCGAGTGCCTGCAGCACGCTGGACAAGACCGCGACCTGCGTCGACTGACCGAACGCGGCCGCGCCGCTGACCTCGACCGGAATCTGCAGCGCCTCGAGTGCGGACTGAAGACCGGCCAACGGCTTCCGCTTGCGCGTGAGGATCATGAAGTCGCCGAACTGCCGGCGCCCGGCGTTCACCTCGCTGCGGATGTACCGGGCAATCAGCGCCTCCTCGTCGTCTTTGCCGACGGCCAGCGTGAAGAGCGCCGGCGCACCGCCGGCGTTTCTGTTCGGCACCAGCGGCGCGAACGCCGGCGCTTCACGCGTCGGCACCGCCGGGAACCGCTGCGCGAAGATGCCAGTCGCGAACTCGCACAGTTCCGGCACCGATCGGAAGTTGGTCGTCAGTGACACCACGCCCCGACCATCGTCACCGCCAATGACCGAGCGGACGTGGTTGTAGATGTCGATGTCGGCGCGCCGGAAGCGATAGATCGACTGCTTGGGGTCGCCGACGACGAAGAGCGGGTTCGTGGAGCCGGCGAGGAGGAACATGATCTCGGCCTGCAGCGGATCGGTGTCCTGAAACTCGTCCACGAACAGCCACCGGTACTTGGCCCGCAGCGCTTCGCAGACATCCGGACGCGCTTTCAGCAGGCGCGCCGTCTTCAGCATCAGATCGTTGAAGCTCAACACGTTGCGCCGTGCCCGATCCTTCGCCGCGAGCTCGCGCGCGCGCATGAGCAGTCGCACACACGGCGCGTACAGATGCTGCCGCCACCGCCCCAGCCAGGGCGTGACGACGTCGTCGATGAGCTGCTGATGGACGGAGGGAATCAGCGCGTTGAGCCGCTTCTTCTCGGACGCATTCTCCGACCACCATTTCTGCGTGATGCCCGGTTTGAAGTCCCAGTAGCCGAGCAGTTCCGCGAGCCGCGGCGCGGACGGCCCGATTCGTTGGGCGAAGGTCCACGCGCGAGCGAACCGGCGGGCTTTCTTCAGCGTCCCGCACGTCGCGTCGTCGGCGATCGGATCCGGCAGTTCCTTCTCGATGATCTTCCAGAACGCGGCCAGCTTCTGCCAAGCCTCGGACGGGTCCGGCGCGGGCACATCGATGGCGTCGAACTCGACGTCCTCGTAGAGGCACACGGTCGCGAACGCGCCATCCAGATCCTGCGCTTTGATCCCGGCTGCGGTGATCAGCGCGAGGTCCGCGTCGCC
>CAYFLU010000137.1:2864-8952 GCA_964343975.1 uncultured Solibacteraceae bacterium | reverse complement strand
CCCGTCAGCGGCCTGAGGAGCCGAGCATTGTGCGCGGAGCAGACAAAGAAAGAGGCCGGTCATATGCAAACATACGACCGGCCTGAGCTGTGCCTTATTCCGGACGTGCCGGAGGTGTTACCGATACGTCTGTGCCGGGGCCCCAAACGGCTCGGTGGGCGCCGCCGCGGTGGAGTTCATCCACACCGTACCGGCGGAATTGATGGCAAATGAGCGTGAGCCGGTCTGCCCGAAGGTCTGGGGCACGGCCGTGGCGTAGTAGGTCGTCGTGGTCGCGGTGCCGTTGCAGTCGTTCGGTCCCGGCGCCGCACCCGCCCCCGGGGCGAGCGTGAAGTTGTAGCCGGCCTTCGACGGCGTGGCCGATCCGGCCAGATCCGGCGACAGATACGACTCGGTGGTGCCCGGCGAGGGCGTGCCGAGCGTGGTCAGCGAGGCCGCATACGCCCCGCCGCCGCACGACACCGAGTACATCACCTGGGCCTTCGAGATCGCCATGAGCGATGTCGCGGCCGAGACCTCGTTGCCGCTCTGGCGCGACTTCAGCAGGTTCGGCACGGCCACCGCCGCGATGATGCTGATGATGGCGACGACGATCAGGAGTTCGATGAGCGTGAAGCCACGCTCGTGCTGGCGCGTAATCTGGGGAGTCATACCACCTCAATTAGACCGCGATTTTCGTTCGCCGGTCTGGAAAAACTACCGCGGAATCCGCTCGGTCCGCTGGGCCGCGTGATAGATGAACGTCGCGAGAATCACAGCCGTCTGCTTCAGATCGGCCGGCTTGACGTACTCGGCCGTGTCGACGTTCGTGTGATGCAGGCGGACGTCGTAGTTCGTGTAGTCCTGAATGGGGTTGAAGCCCGGAATCCCCACGGCCTTGAAACTCAGATGGTCGGTGTTCCCGATGCCGGGGAGGATGTTCTGGCGCACGCCGAGGTCCTTGAACGGCGCCAGCCAGGCGTCGAAGATGGCCTTCGCGCCCGGGTTGTCTTCGCAGTACCAGCCGTAGATCGGCCCGGTGCCCGGATCGATGTTGAAGTAGGCCGCGACCTTGTCGCGGTCCGCCGCATGCGCCGCCCCGGCGTAGTGGTCGTCCGCGTAGTGCTTCGACCCGTAGAGCCCTTCCTCTTCGCCGCTCCAAATCGCGAGGCGGAGCGTGCGCTTCGGCTGCAACCCGGAGGCCTTGATGATGCGGAAGGCTTCCATCGCTCCCGCCACGCCGTCGGCGTTGTCGGTCGCGCCCGTCGCCGTGTGCCACGAGTCAAGGTGGGCGCCGAGAATGACGACTTCGTTCTTCAGCACCGGATCGGTACCGGGAATCTCGGCCAGCACGTTGTAGGAATTGCGGTCGGTCTCGTAGAACTTCGCCTTCACGTTCACCCGCAGCTGCACGGGTGTGCCCGCCGCGAGCAAGCGCGCGATGATGTTGTAGTGCTCGGCCGCGAGCACGATCGCCGGCTGTGTGGCCGCCGGGTTCTCGCGGCCCGCCTGCACGAACACCGTGCCCTGCATGCCACGGCTCGGCTTGATCAGCACCGCAGCGCCGGCCGTCGGCGACGGCGTGGCGGCCGCGCCGCGACCCGCGCCTGCAGCCGCGCCGGCACCCGCCGCACGACCAGCGGCCGGGGCCGCACCAGCAGCGCGACCGGCGCCGGCGGCACTGCCCGCGCCACCTCCTTGGCCTGAGCCTGTCGAAGGCTCGCGCGGCGCGGCCGGCGCGCCGATGCGCGCGCCGGGCACGAGTTCCGGCTGCTCGCGATCCTTGTCGATGAACGCGGAGATCACGCCACTGGTCAGGAGCGCCGCGCCCTTGATCTGCGGCGCCATGGCCTCGATCTCTTCCGGCGTCTTCCCCGCCGTCGAGACGGCTGCGAGCGTCAGCTCACCCGGCGTCGACGGCGTCCAGGCCTCCGCATATCCGATGAGCGGCATGTAGCGCGGCGAGACCATCTCGATCGTCAGCTTCTCGAGTTCCCACCCGCGACCGAACTCCCACGGCTCGAGATGCGCATTCGTCATGCCCCACTTCGTGAGCGTGTCGCGCGTCCACTCGGCCGCGCGCTTGTGCGCCGGCGACGCGGTGAGGCGCGGGCCGATCTGATTGACGAACATGTCGAACGGCTCCTGCACGCGCGAGCGATTCAACCCTTCGTCACGAATCTTCGCGTTGGCGGCCGAATCCACCGGCTCCTGCCACGCCGCCATCGACACGCTGACGACAACCGCCAGCACCCCCGTCAGCCACATCGTCTGCTTCATCTCACTTCACCCAGATCGCGTTGAACAACAACGGGAACGTGCCGTGCGGCTGCGCGCGCTGCAGGATCTCCGCGCCATAGAGCAGCACGCGTCCCTGCCCGACCTTCGCGTCGATGCCGATCACACCGCCGTCGAGATACGCCTGCCCCCAGGACCATCCGCTGCGGAGCGGCGTCTTCGAATCGAACCACGCAATCGGCTTCACGCCTTTCGCCGCAGCATCCGCGCCGAGCTTCCACACGGGGCTGTTGTCGAAGAAGAAGTCCGTGTGCTCCTGCAGGCCGAACGCGAACGGATTCGACGTATCGACCTTGGCACGGAGCACCGAACCCGGCGTGTAGAACTTGGTGTCGGGCAGATGCTGACCATTTTCCGCGAGGTGGTCTTCCATCGGCAGGTTCAGATAGCGGCCGAAGTTGGTGGCCGACGTGCCGATGGCGATGATCGTGCCACCGTTCTCCACGAACTGCTTCAGGATGGGCAGCGTGACATCGGCGCTGATCGCGCCCTGCTGGTTCGCGTATTCCGCCGGCACCGGCAGCGCACTCGCCGCGCCGCCTCGGCCGCCACCGGAAGCAGCGCCACCGCCCGCCCCACCACGTCCGCCACGACCCGCGGCCGCCGGCGCAGGAATCGCGCCCGTCACAAACACGAGCACGTCGTACTTCGCGTTGAGGTTGCCCGCATCGAGCTGTGGTGCCAAGACGCGATCGAACTTGAAGTCGAACTGCTCGAGGATCCACCGCGTCCAGCCGGCCTCCATCGACCCGCCGTAGCGATCCCACAGGCCCACGCGCGGCGTGCGGAGCGGCGTGAGCCCCGTCGGCTTCACGGTGAGCGCGGCCGCACTGATGCCGGTCTTCGTGGCGACCTCGGTCAACTTGGCTGTGGCGCTGCCGTCCACCCAGAACGATCCGGCGGGATACGTCACGCCATTCACCACCGTCCCCTCCGTCGTCATCGCCATCGGCGTCGACGCGAGCGCATTGAGCGCGCGGAACGAGTCCAGCACGTCATGCTTGAGAAGGTACCCGCCGGCCGCGCCCGGCCGAACGACGCCCGGCGCGGGCGTGATGTTCCAGTCCTTCACTTCCACGAGCGCCGGATCCTTCACCGTGTCGAACAGGCGATCGAACGTCACGCCCATCTGAAACGCGAGCGTCCAGCCCGCGTTGTCGTACGGCCGCGTCGGCGGCGCTCCCGGATACGCAAAGTTGTCCGGATGATCCTGCGGCTCGAACATGTCGATGATGTGCGGCCGGAACGCCTGATTCGTGTTCACCACGAACGAACCGGCCGGATAGGTCTTGCCGTTCACGGTGATCTCACGTGAGGCACGATCCACGCGGATGCCCGTTTCGAGGAGCGCGTTGATGAACTTGCTGGCCGTGAGGAAGTCGCGCTGATTCGCCGGGATCACGAACGCGCGCGGATCACGATCTTCCGGCTTGTGCATGGCAGCCCACACCTCGGCGTCCTTCGCCGGTGAACTGCCACCACCGCGTCCGCCGGCCGCCGCCGCGCCCGGCGCCGCCACGCCTGCCGCGTTCGCGATCGCGATCAGCCGATGCGGCCGCGGCGTCCACGTGTCGGTGGAGCCGCGCTCGATCGAGTTCTTGCCCATGCGGTAGATGTTGAAGAGGAAGTTCTCGCGCATCTTCGACGCGATGTCGAGCACGCCGCGATTGGTCGCCATCGAGTAGTCGATCGACTGCTTGAAGTGCCACAACTGCGTCTCGGTCGTCGGCGGCACCGGATACGTGAGATCGCTCGACGGCAGCTGGCGATCCATCACGAGCGGAATCCGCTGCGGCGTCGGGTTACCGATCATCTCCGTGAGAATCGCGATCACATTGTGGAACGCGGCCGTGTTGCGCAATCCGCCATTCCACCAGCCGTCGTAGGGCCCGCCGCTCCGCGCCGTGGCACCGGGCTTCCCTTCCGCGGCCAGCCGCGTGTGCAGCGCAATGCCGATCGTCTGGATGCCCAGCACGAGCAGCGGATCCTGGTTGTAATTGAACGGATCACGCAGCGGCGGCGACCACAGCACCGTGCCGGCCGGACCGCTCTGATGGTGGTTGTACAGAATCTGCGGGAACCACTCGCGGTACAGCACGCGGTTCATGTTCTCCGTCTCCTTCTGCGTGGAGCCGAAGAAGTCGCGGTTGTTGTCGTGCCCGATGTACTTCTGGTAGAGCTTCGGCAGGTCGTTGAGCGACCGCTGCTCGGGCACCGGATTGCGCATGTACCAGTCGGCCGTCAGGTCGTTGCCGTCGGGATTCGCGTGCACGAACAGGATGATGCAGTCGTTCAGAATCCGCATCGTCTCGTCGTCTGTCCGCGCGACGAAGTCGTAGACCATCTGACCGAGCTGCTGCGCGCCGAGCACTTCCGTGGCATGGAGACCGCCGTCGATCCACACAACGGTCTTGCCTTCGCGCGCCAGCGCGCGGGCCGCGGCATCCGTCAGCACCGCGCCGTTCGCATCGCGCGCGTGCGCGAGCATCGACGAGATCTGTTTGTAGCGCGCGAGTTTCTTGTGATTCTCCGGCGACGTGACAATCGCCATGAGTTGCCGGCGCCCTTCCGCCGTCTCCCCGATGTCCTCGAGGACGATGCGGTTCGACTGCTTGGCGAGCTTCTTCCAGTAGGCCGAGATCTGCTGGTAATTGGCGAGGAAGTAGTCGTCGCCGAAGTCGTGGCCGAACTCCTCTTTCGGGGTCGTGATGCGGCTGGCGGCGGCCGCCGTCGCAGGCGCGGCTGGCTTCGACGCGACCTGCGCGTGAGGAGTGACAACCGCCAACGCGCAGAACAACAGCAACCCGATCAAACGGCGTGACATGGGGCCTCCGGACGCAGGGATTCTACCCCTCGAAACCCGCTAGAATCGGGCGGTGACCTCGGTTCGTCTCGACATCTGGCTCGACGTCGCCTGCCTCTTCAAGACCCGCTCGGAGGCCCAGAAGGCCATCAAGGGCGGCAAGGTCGACGTGAACGGCGAGAACGCCAAGCCCCAGAAGGGCATCAAAGTCGGCGACGTCCTCGACATCACCCGGCCCTTCGGCCGCCGGATGCGCGTGATCGTCCAGGGCGTGACCGAGAATCACATCCCCAAGGCCGAGGCCCGGAAGCTCTACGAGGACGTGACCCCACCCCCAAGCCCGGCCGAACAGCAGATGCTGGACCTCATGAAACTGGCCGGCCCGAAGCGCCGCCACCAGTCTTTGGGGGCGCCCGACCGGGATGAGCGTCGCCGGCTGCGGCGCGAGAAGGAATGGGGTATATAATTTTGTGTTTACGGCCCCCGATTTGGGGCCCGGAGTGAGGACTTTCGAGTGGCTACCAGACACGCTTCCGCGGTGAAGGCTCACCGCCAGACGATCAAGCGCACCGAGCACAACCGCGAACTGCGGTCGAAGCTGCGCACCGGCCTCAAGAACATTCGCGCGGCGATCGACGCCGGCGACGTGACCAAGGCCAAGGCGGCGCTCAGCGCGACCTTCTCGCTCATCGACAAGATGGCCGGCAAGGGCATCATTCACCACAACGCCGCGGGCCGTTACAAGTCGCGGCTCGCCAAGCGCACCAGCAAGTAACGAGATCGGCATCTCGCTCCGCGCGTTCGGCTGCCCCCCAGCGAACGCCGGAGCGTTTGTGTCTCGCCGACGACTGTTTTCCCTGGGGGGCCTATCCGCGTTTCCCTGCGCTCCACCCTGCGCATCGCCGCTGCCGTGCTCGCCCTGGCGCTCCTCGCCTGGGCGTTCCGGCTGCCGTTGCTGTTCTACAGCGCCGCGTACCCCATCCGCGCGCTCACGCCGCAACAGCTCTA
>CAYFLU010000137.1:0-2764 GCA_964343975.1 uncultured Solibacteraceae bacterium | reverse complement strand
TGGCTCACGGGGCACTACGGCATCGAAGCCTATGTGGCCGACGAACGGCGCTGGGTGTACTACGACACGGAACTGAACGGCTATGCCGTCGATGACGCCGAACGCCCGCTGTCACTGCACGACTTGGATACCAGACTGGCGACCGGCGCAACGGTGACGATGCGCGCCAACCCGATGCTGCACAACTGGGGCCCCGAGTTGTTGATGAGCTTTCTGCGGGGTCACCCCGTGAAGGTGTACGCCATGCGGAATGCGGTCACGGCGTTCGACGACGACCGCCGGTTCGGCGCGCTGAACGCACTTCACCCGATCCTGTCGCGTTTGCCGTCACCGCTCGACCGCGCATTCGACGTGATGACGGGCGACGCTGCGGTGCGATACCGTCTCGACCCGGCCCCCGGGCCGCCGGCGTCCGGCGCGCTGTTGCAGCTCAGCGCCAGCCGGGACGGCTCAGCGCCTTCCCCGTAATCTCGACCACCAAACGTTCGAGCAGCACGCGCTCGTCGCCACCCGAGCCCTTGAGCGCGAGGTCGGTGCGCAGGAGCGCGTCGACGGCGGGCCGCACCCGATCCGGCTCGGCTTCAGCCAGACGCGTCGACACCCACCACCGCAACTGCCCGACGATGCCGTGCGGCGAGTCGCCGCGCTCGAGCCGCATCGCCAGTGCGCGCAGGGCCTTGCCGGCATCGCCCTCACCGATCGCGTTGATGATCGCCCAGTCGTCGACGAAGGCATGCTCGCCGACCACCTCTTTGACGTCATCGAGCGAGATCGTCGGCCGGTCCTGGCTGTACAGCAACAGCCGCTCGAGCGAGCCGCGAAGCTGATTGATGTCGAGGCCGGTCCGTTCGATCAGGAGATCGATCGCCGGCCGTTCCATCGCGCGGCCGAGTGTCTCGAGTTCCTTCTGGACCTGCGCGCGCACGGCCGCGAGCGCCTCGCGCCGGTCGGCCGCCGTGCGCGTTTCGAGGCCGCCGCATTCGACGACCTGCGCGGCCTCCTTCAGACGCTTGGTGATGCGGCGCGTGCCGTCAACGTCGGCCGCCACGAACACGAGCGTCGTCGTGTCCACCGGCTTCTGCAGATACTCTTCGATCGGTCCGAGATCGGCCGCTTCCCCGCTGCCGCCGTCTTCGGCCGGAGTGTCGAGTTCCTCGTCCGCCTCGGCCGCTTTCCCACCGCGCTTCGGCTTGAAGAGCCGCTCAGCGCGCAGCACGATCACCACACGCGGCCCGCCGAGCAGCGACGGCGTGCGCGCCGACGCGATGATGTCGACCGGTGAGCCGCCCGCTTCGAGGGCATAGACGCGATCCACGGAGAAGGCGCGATCGGCGGCATCGATCGTGGCTTCGACGCCGTCCACGAGTTGTTCGATCAGCTTCGCGTCGTCACCGACGAGGAGATAGACCGGCGCCAGCGTGCCGGTCTTGTATTGCTTGCGGAGGGCGTCGACCGAGAGCGCCGGCACGGCGGACTCAGAAGTTCTCGAGAATGGAGGTGACGACCGACCGCGCGAAGTTCTGCGCGAGACGCGAGAGCGCGTTGGCGTCCTGCCGGAAGAACTGGTTCGTGTCGGTGACCGTGGTGCCGGTCGACACCGGGAACTCGTCGCGGAACTGCACCGACGGGTTCTCCCACAGCACCTTGTTGTCGTGCGTGTCGCGGAACTGCACGCGCGCCGTCAGCGTGACGGCATAGCGCGTGGCCAGCTGGCTGGCGTTGGTCACGACCGGCGCGATGGACATGCCGGTGACCACGCCCGTGATCACCGCATCGCCGGTGGCATCGGGCATCACGCGATACCGCCCGCGTCCCTGCAGTTCCTGACGCACGGCCTCCGTCACCGTCTTGTCGAGGCCGAACGTCGTCGTGCTGTTGTCGAACTGCGGCACGCCGATGACCTTGATGTAGTCGGGCAGGAACGAGCCACGCCCGGCCAGCGCATAGCCGCAGCCCGACGAGAGCAAGCCGACCGTGAGCAGGCACAACGCGAGCGTCAGGCGTCGAGTGATGCGGGCCAACGGTGTCTTCATTTGACCACGATGCTGACCAGCTTGCCGCCGGCCACGATGACTTTCTGCACCGCCTTGCCTTCGAGGTGCGCCTGCACCGTCGGCAACGCGAGCGCCGCTTCCTTGATCTCGTCTTCCGACGCGCCGGCCACGACGAGCGCGCGGCCGCGCACACGACCGTTGACCTGCACCGGAATCTCGATGGCCTCTTCCTTGGCCGCCTCCGGATCGAACGACGGCCAGCCTGCGGCGACCACACCGCCGGTGTGACCGAGCGCGTCCCAGAGTTCCTCGCACATGTGCGGCGCGAACGGCGACAGCATCAGGATCAGCGCTTCGACCGCCTCACGCGCCACGGCCTGATCGTGCGCCGACGGCGACATCTTCAGACGGTCGGAGAACTTGTAGAGCTCGTTGGTGAGCTCCATCATCGCCGACACGGCGGTGTTGAGCTGCACACGCGGATCGAGATCCACGGTCACGCGCTGGATCGTCTGGTGCGTCTTGCGGCGCAGGGCGCGCGCATCGGCATCGAGCGCGTCCGGTGCGGCCGCGGCGCCGCCGGTCGTCTCGCGCACGAGGTCGGCGATCGTCCACACGCGCTTCAGGAACCGGAACGAGCCCTCGAGGCCGCTGTCGGTCCACTCCACTTCCTTCTCGGGCGGCGCCACGAACATCACGTAGAGGCGCAGCGCGTCGGCGCCGTACTTCTGGATCATGTCGTCCGGATCGACGACGTTGCCCTTCGACTT
>CAYFLU010000136.1:0-9116 GCA_964343975.1 uncultured Solibacteraceae bacterium | reverse complement strand
GGCGCCGCCGCGTCGTGCCGATCCGTGACCACGCCCAACAACTCGGCATCGCGGAGACCGGGCTGGTCGAACAACGGCACGGTCGCGGCCATCGTCGCCGCATCGCCGATGATCACGAGGCGACGCGCGAACTGGTCGCGCGTCAGTCCCCAGAGCACCACGAGGCGGCCGGCCACCGTCAGCGCGACGGAATCCCACAACACATACATCGCCACGAGACGCGGCAGCACATCGCCCGCGTAGAAGAAGGCCACGAGGTAGCAGAAGAACAGCACGGCGCCGGCACGGGCGATGCCGATCAGCGTGTCTCGCACGTCGAGCATCGTGGCCATGTGCCGCGTCGGGGCCAGGGCCACGACCCAGATCGGCACACTCAGGAACCAGATCGCATGCGTTTCGAGGAAATCCGCGGAGAACTGGAAGCCTGCGGTGAAGCTCCACGTCCAGAGGCCGAGCAACACCGCGCCCACCGCACCAACGGCGTCCATCACCACGAGCAGAAACGCCCGTTCCGCGGGTCGAACGACGCGCGCCATCAGCGGGTCACCGTCCCGCCTCGACCGTCGACCGACCGGCCCACGTCATCACAACCGGCAGCGCGATGAGTTTGGGGACGTTTGCGACGAGATAGAGCACGAGCGAAAAGGCGAGCGCATCGGCCGGGGCCACATCGTAGAGGCCGAGGGTCTTGACGGTCAGGAGCTGCGACACGCCGAGGCCGCCTGGCACAGTCACAATCGACGTGCCCACTTGGAGGACGACCATCAGGAGCACGGCGGCCATCCACGGCGCCGGCAGACCGAAGGCGCGCATGACCAGCACGTTCGTGAGCGCCGAGGTTGCGGGCACCGCCGCCGACCACGCCACGGCCCACGCCAGCGCGCCGCTCGAGGGCAGCACCGACACGCGCTTCGCACCCAACCACGCCGCCAGCGCGAACACGATCACGGCGGCCACGGCCACGCCGGCCGCCAACCGGGAACTGCGCGTGATGGCGGCGCGGGCCCACACGGGCGTCGCATTGGACGCCATCACGCCCGCGCACACGCCCCCGAGCGCCACGACGTCGCCGACACGCTCCAGCACCGCGCTGCTCGCGGCCCGAGCCGGCCCTAATCCCAAGGTGTGCCCCGCCGCCACGAGGCGCACGCCGTCTCCCAATCGAAACGGCATCACGATGTTCGCCATTTGGGCCGCCAGAGTGGACGAGACCAACACGAGCCAGGTGGGTCGCCCCGACAGCCGGGCAGCAGGACGATCCAGCAGGCACCACCAGCGGGCCACCACGGCCATCAGTGACAGGGACACAGAGAGGACGGCGAGCACCAGCCAGCCGGGTTGAGCGGCGCGTAGCGCGCGCACGAGTGCGGGCAGATCGACGCCGCGAAATGCCCACACGAACGCCGCCACCGCAGCCAGCAGGCCGAGGACAAACTGCACTCGTTTGGTCACATGAGAACCGGGCACGGTCGCGAGATCACGGCAAATCTTATCTCAGCTGTCGGACCGCCTGGACGCGCCGGCACCGAGGCAGCCCCGGAGAAATCCGGCACTCCAACAGAGTTGCGTGATCGCCAACGCGACAGCCGCAGCCGGCGCCAACCGAGCGTCGCCGGCGCGCGCGCCAACCGCAAAGCCGCCGGCCCCAAGGATTGCGGGGTACGCGGCGGCGCCCGCGAGCGTCACGGGCACGGGATGCATGAGCGCGAACACGGTGGTCGCCACAACCCACGGCAGGATCGCAGCCGCGGCGGCTTGTCTCGGATGCAGACTGCGGACGTCCTTGCGCAGCATCACGGCCTTCCACACGCCGTAGTGGTGGTACTGGCGCGCTAGCGCGCCGAACGTCGCCCGCGCGCGATAGACCGACTGCATCGCGCCATCGAGCAACACCGTTGCGCCGGCACGGCGCGCACGGTAGTTGAAGTCGTAGTCTTCGTTCGCGAGCAGCGCTTCATCGAATCCACCGAGTTCGCGCCAGAGCGCGGTGGTGAACACGCCAAAGGGCACCGTCTCGACCGGGATGGGCCCATCGGACGCCGCGCCCGCGTCACGATAGGCCGCGCCCCCCGACCCGAGCGGATGCGCCACCGCTGCGGCAATGGCCCGCGCCGTTCGTGTGTCGGCCCCGGGCTCGATTCTCCAGACACCACCGACCACCACGCGATCGCCCCCCTGCAGATGCGACAGCGCGCGCGCGATGTACGTGGGATCGGGCGCGGAATGCCCGTCGAGTCTCACGATGATGTCAGCAGATTCCGCGGCGGCGATGCCGGTGTTCACGGCAGCCGCCACGCCGCGCCCCGGTCCGGCCACGATGGTGCACGGCAATTCGGGGTGCGTGTTGGCCCAGTCCTGCACCACCGCCGCGGACCGGTCGGTCGACCGATCGTCGACCACGACGATGCGGTCGGGGCGACGCTGCTGTGCCAGCAGCGCCGTCAGCAGCCGCGCAATCGTGGCCGCTTCATTGCGACACGGAATCACCGCGGCCACGACCATGCGTTCCTCCGCGCGCCCGTGGCGGCCGGCTAGATGACCGTGGGGTCCGGAATCGGAATGACGAACTTGCCGCCCTGATCACGGAACGCCTTCATCTGCTCCATGATCTCGTCCTTGAAGTTCCACGCCAGAATGACCATGTGCGTGGCCGGCGTGCCCTGCTTCCAGAAATCCGGGTGTTCGACCTTGATGTGCGTGCCGGGCGTGAATCGGCCCTGCTTGTGACTGCTGCGGTCGAGGATGAACTTCAGCGGTTTGGCGGCTGACGGGCAATAGCACATCAGGGTGTTGGCCTTGGCGGCCGCACCGTAGCCGATGAGCGTCGCGCCGCTCTTGTCGAGCTCGGCGATGAGCGCTTCGAACTTCACCTTCCACGCCCGCACGTCGTCGGCGAACTGCTTCCAGCGCGCGGGGCTGTTGCACCCGGCCGCATCTTCGGCCGCCTGCATGGCGGTGAGGCGCGCCGACGGCGCGCCCACGCCCTGACGACGCATATGCAGCACCATCGAGCCGCCATGGAGCGCGATGTGCTCCACGTCGACCAGGTGCATGCCGTGCTGCGCGCACAGATGGGCCATCGCTTTCAGACCCACATACGACAGGTGCTCGTGGTAGATCGTGTCGAACTCGTGGTGCGCGAGGAAGTCGCCGAGATACGGCACCTCGATGAGGAACACGCCATCGGGCGCGAGGCAGAGCTTCACGCCCTCGAGGAATTCGTGCACATCGTCGACGTGGGCGAACACGTGACGGCCAAAGATGCCGGCGACCTGTCCGTACTGCTCGACGACCGTCTTGGCCGACGCCGGGTTGAAGAACTCCGGGATCGTCGGCACGCCGGCCTCGTTCGCGATCTTCGCGATGTTCAGCGCCGGCTCGACGCCCACCACCTTGACGCCGCGCTTCTGGAACGCCTTCAGCACAGTGCCGTCATTGCTCGCCACTTCACAGATCACCGACGAGGCGGTCCAGCCGTATTGAGCGATCAAGGTCTCGGCGAGATGTTCCGCGTGGCGCGCCACGCCGTCCGACGTCGACGACACGTAAATGTAGTCGCGATACAGCTGCTCGGCCGGCACCACGAAGTTCAGCTGCACCATCCCGCAGGTGGCGCAGCCGGCCACGGCCAACGGATAGCGGTCCTCGCCCGCAAAATCCTCCGGCTTGGAGAGGAACGAGTTGGCCAGCGGCATCATTCCCAAATCGAGGAACGGCGCGGGCAGCGGGGTCTTGCAGACGCGGCAATGGGTATGTGCAGGCATGAGGTCTGGTTATCCGTGCTTGATCTGCCAGTTGTAAGGAATCGTGGGCGTAAAAGGATCGATCCGGGTGATCTCCTGCGGATCGTGCGGGATGTCCGCGCAGTTGGCGACGATGGCTTTCTCGCCACCAACGGCCACAAACCCGTTGACCACGCCGGGCGGCACACGCACCAGCTGATAGTTGGCCTGCCCCACGTAGATCTCCTGCAACGTTCCACGCGTGGGCGAGTCGGGCCGCTGGTCGAACAGCACCAGCTTGATCGTGCCGACGACCACCGCGTAGTTGATGGTCATGATGTCGTGCAGGTGCCACGCCTTGATGACGCCCGGGTAGATCACCGAGAAATAGATCTCGCCAAACTTCTGAAAGTGCGGATCGGTGGCCTTGAGCATGTGCATGACCATGCCCCGCTCATCCTGAATCCGCCGCAGCGGAAACATCTCGACGCCGTGGATCATCAGCGCTTCCCTGCCGGTGCCGTCGTGCGCGTCGGATCCGCGAGATACTCGCGATACCACGCGATCGTTTCGGCCATGCCCTGCTCGAGCGTCCACCCCGCGCGCCACGACAGCTGGGTCCGGGCCTTCTCGGCACTGAGGTACTGGTGCGGGATCTCGTTCGTCGCGTTGTTCTGCACGATCGGCGGCAGATTCGTGATGCCCGCCGCCTTGCTGATGATCTCGACGAGTTCCTTCACATTGACCTGGATCTCGTTGCTGAAGTTGTAGGCCTCACCGCCGGATTCCCCGGCCAGCAGCCGCTCGGCCGTCGTCACGTACGCGTCGACGCCATCTTTCACGTAGAAGTAATCGCGGATAAGAGTGCCGTCGCTGCGGATGATCGGACGCTGCCCGTCGAGAAGCGAGCGGATCGTGCCGGGCACGATGCGGTTGAAGTTCAGATCGCCGCCGCCATAGAAGTTGCCGCAGCGCGTGATCGCGACCGGCAGCCGGTAGCTATGCCAATACGCCTGCGCGATGAGGTCCGCGCAGCTCTTCGAGACGTCGTAGGGATGACGGCCGATCAGCGGCGCATCCTCGGTGTACGGCAGCACCTCGTGCGACCCGTAGGCCTTGTCGCTCGACGCGAGCACCACGGCCTTCACGCGCTTGTTGAGCCGCGCCGCCTCGAGGATGTTCCAGGTGCCTTCGATGTTGGCCGAGAAGGTGGAGAGGGGGTTCGCGTTGGCGATCCCGACGATCGTCTGCGCCGCGAGGTGGAAGACCACATCGACTTCGTACTCGTTGATGGTGCGCGACATGAGCGCGTAGTCTTCCAGCGACCCGCGCACCGTGGCGACCTTACGATCCAGCCCCATCCGGTAGAAGTTCGAGCCCGGCACGCCGTCGCGCACGAGCGCCACCACATCCGCGTCGTGCCGCACCAACCACTCGGTCAGCCAAGCGCCCACCAGACCGGTCGCTCCGGTCACGAACACACGCTTGCGCCGCCACGTCTCAGCTGTCATCTGTCGTCCTCGTCCGTCTCGTCCGTCTGATGCCGATCCCGCGCGGCGCCGCAACGCACACCACGAGCCGGCGCGCAGGGCGGGCAGACAATCAGCGGCCCTAATGATACCGCAAGGCGAGAATCCACTCGGCGGCCTCGGCGAGTGACCGCACGCTGGCATCCGGCGCGTCAGGCTGACGTTCGGCGTAGCCGTAATCGATGAAGACGGTCCGGCAGCCCGCCCGGCGTCCCGCCTCCACATCGCGCCAGCGATCACCGACGAGTACGGACGCCGCGAGATCGATGCCCCATGCCGCGGCCGCGTCGGTCAGCATGCCGGGCGCCGGCTTCCGGCATCCGCACTGCGCCGCATCGTCGTGATCGCACACGCGGAACTCGTCGATCGGCAGGACCGCGGCCAGGCGCGCGTGCATCGCGTCAACGACCTCACGGCGCTGTGTGCCCCGGGCAACATCCGGCTGATTGGTCACCACAATCAGCAGAAAACCGGCAGCCCGAAGCCGAGCCAATGCCTCAGCGACGCCCGGCAAAATCTCGAGCGCCTCCAACGTTGCTGGTGGATACGGCTTCCCGTCGCGCACGAACGCGCGGTTGAGCACCCCGTCACGATCGAGGAAAACGGCCCGGCGTGGTTCAGGCATCTGCATATACTCTACGCGTGGTTTCCCCCGGGGCGATCGCGCTCGTCGGCTTGTGGTGCCTCGGCGCGGCCCTGCTTCTCGCCGCGGTCGGCCGGCTGCGCGCTGCGGCCGCCGCCGCCCGATCGTCTGCGCCGAGCCTGTTTGCCGATGCCGACATCGGCGTCGTGCTGGCCATCTCCCCGGCGCTGCTGTTCCCGTCCCCGATACGCGCCCTCGTGCTCCTGGTCGTCCCCGTGCTGGCCGTCCTCAGCCGGTGGCGCACGGGCCGCTGGGTGCCGGCGACGCCGCTCACGCCGGCACTCCTGCTGATGGCCGCGATGAGTCTCGTGTCGATGGCCGTGTCATTCGATCGCCACAACAGCCTCGGCAAGGTCTGCGGCCTCTGGCTCGGCCTGCTGCTCTTCTGGTCCAGCGTCCGCTGGATCCGTTCGTCGGATCGGCTTCGCCGGGCCACAACGGTGTTTCTGCTGGCGGGTGGCGCGTTGGCGCTGATCGGCCTGCTCGGCACGAACTGGTATGGCAAGTTCGGCGTGCTCGCGCCAATTGTCGATCGACTCCCCCACGTGATTCGCGGTGTGCCCGGCGCGGAGGACGGCTTCCAGCCGAACGCGGTCGCCGGCTGTCTCGTGCTGTTCATCCCGCTGCAGTTGGCGCTTCTCGTCCGGCCCGACCGTCGGCCAGATGGCCAGCGCGTGCGGCCCTTGGTCGTCGACGCGGTGCTCTTGCTGTTCACCGTCGGCACGTTGCTCCTGACGCAATCGCGCGGCGCGTGGATCGGTCTCGCCGTGGCGGCGTTGTGCACGGGCCTGTGGCTGCAGCGCGCCACGCGGCTCGCGGCCTTCGCGGTCATCACCGTGGCGCTCGTGGCCTTCGTGAGCCTCGGCCCCCAGCGCATCGCCGCCTTGGCGATCAGCCGATCCGGTCCGGCCATGACGCAGGACGTCGCCGGACGGGGCGAATTGTGGCAGCGGGCCACGCAGGCGATCGCCGACTTCCCGATCACCGGCCTCGGGATGAACAACTTCCGGCGGCTCATGCCCACGATGTATCCGACCCTGCTCGCCACGCCGGACATCGACATCGCGCACGCGCACAACCATCTCCTGCAAGCCGCCCTCGATCTGGGCCTGCCGGGGCTCTGCGGCTATCTCGGACTGTGGATCGGCGTGTGGTGGATGCTGGCCGACAGCTATCGCCGCCGCCGCGACGGCGCATCGCGCGCACTGACCGGCGGCTTGGCCGCCGGCCTGATCGCGCATTTCGTATTCAGTCTCGCGGATGTGATTCCGCTGGGGTCGAAAGTGGGCGTGCTGTTTTGGCTCGCGCTCGCGCTCGCCACCGCCGCCGCTCGGGTGGCGGCAGCCGACGACGCGGCTAGAGTTTGAAGCCGGCCGCCGTCGCGTCCGTGTGGAACATCTTCACCGTGTCGAGCGAGTAGTCCTCGAGATCGCGTCCGACGTTCGACAGCTTCTTCAGGATGTCGTGCGTCACCGTGATGATGTGGCAGCCGATCGCATCGGCCTGGAAAATGTTCAGCAATTCGCGCGGGCTGGCCCAGATCAATTCGGACTGCGGCGCGAGCTTCAGCATCTCGACCGCGGCCGACATCAGCGGGACCGGATCGTAGCCGGTGTCAGCCACGCGACCCGCAAACACGGAGATGCACGACGGCGCGCCATTCGCCACCGCCTGCACCACATCACGGACCTGCGCGAGCGACAGCAGCGCCGTGACATTCAGCTTCACGCCGGCTTCTGACAGGCGTTTGCACAGCGCCGCGGTGGATTCGCCACGCGTGTTGGTCACCGGCACCTTCACGTACACGTTCGAACCCCAACTCGCGATGGCGCGCGCCTGACGTTCCATCTCGCTGAACTCGTCGGAGAACACCTCGAACGAAATCGGCCGGTCGGGAATGGCGGCCAGCACCTGCTTGGCGAAGGCTTCGTAGTCGGTGATCCCCGCCTTGCGCATCAGGGTCGGGTTCGTCGTGAACCCCTTGATGTGCGGCTGTCGGTAGAGTTCGAGCATGCCGGCCAGGTCAGCCCCGTCGGCAAAGATCTTCACGGACAAATCGGCGACTCGCATCATAGGCTCAGCGCGCGCCGGGCGTGGATTCCCACTTGGTCGCCGCCATCTTGAGGGTCGGGTGCGACACCAGCAGGTGCCACACAACCGCCTGAAACGCCTCGGAATGAGGCGTCACGTTCTCCGGATTGACGGTGGGTACGATCACGCACGCCGTCGCGACCTTGGCAGTATACCCGCCATCGCGACCAACCACACCAATCACGGGCGTGCCGACCTCCGTCGCGAACTGCAGCGCCCGCACGAGGTTCGGGCTGATGTTCTTTTCCAGGTTACCGCCGCCGACCGAGAACACGCAGATCAGATCCTTCGGCTGCAGATGGCTGACCTTGAGCCAGCTGACGAACACCGTGTCCCAGCCTTCGTCGTTGGTGCGCGCCGTCAATTCCGAGACGTTGTCGGTCGGCGCGTACGCCTCGATGCCGGCAATCTTCCGGAAGTCGTTGACGGCGTGCGAGCAGTTCGCCGCGCTGCCGCCGACTCCGAGAAAGAACAAACGGCCCCCGCGCTGACGGACAGCAGCCAGTTGCTCCACCATGGCGTCGATGGCCGCGGCGTCGAGCCCCGCGACAACGCGGGCCGTCTCTTCCAAATGTTGCGTGGTGTAGCTCATCGGCGTTCGTGCTCCTTGCGAAGGATATGCTCGCGCGTGGCCTCGAGGCCGGTCGGCGAGCCGATTTCGAAAAAACGGGTTGGCACTTCAAAGGCCGCCAACTGGCCGGAAGCCAAACATGCCTGAAAGACGCTGACGAGGTCAAACGCCTGCCCGGCTCGGCCCGCAAAGGCCTCGGCCCGGAACGCGCCGAGCCCGTAGTCGATGTGCCGCATGCCCGGGACCGTCCCGGACTTGTCATAGCGGGCGATGTGGCCGTCCTCGAACAGCACGTTGCTGCGGTCCCACTGATCGTCGTTGCGGCACACGGTCATGAGTGCCTGTCGTCCGCTCGCGCGAAACGTCGTTTCCACCGCGCGATAGTCGCACTCGAGGTAGGAGTCTCCATACAGGACGAAGAACGCCTCGCCCAGTTCAGGGAGCGCACGCGCGAGCGCACCGCCCGTCCCCATCGCGGTCGGGCCATCGAAGACATAGCGCACGCGCAGACCGAAACGGGCGCCGTCGCCGACGTGCGCCACCACCTGCTCGCCCAGATG
>CAYFLU010000135.1:0-9155 GCA_964343975.1 uncultured Solibacteraceae bacterium | reverse complement strand
GCCCAGACCCCGCCCGCGGCCCGTGGCGGTGGCGCGGCGCCTCTGGCTGTGCCCAATCCCACGTACGCCACGATCGTGATGCAGATCGACGTGAATCGATCCGCCGCGGATGTGTGGAAGCGCGTGGGGAAGTACTGCGATATCGCTGAGTGGCTGCGTGTGGCCAGCTGCACGATTACGTCCGGGAAGGACGGCGAAATCGGCGCCGTGCGCACCGTCGGCAACGAAATCCTGGTCGGCAAAACGGAGTTGTCCTACACCTACACGCAACCCGTGCGCGAAGGCCGACCGTACAACATGTACCACGGCACGCTCGAGGCGCGGCCGGTCACGGCGACGACGTCCAAGCTCATCTACACGTTGCTCTTCGACAACTCGATGCTCGCAGACGATGCCGCGCGACAGGCGGACATTGAGCGGCGACGCACGCAGTTCACGCAGGCGCTTCAGAACATGAAGACGCTGGCCGAGGGCGGCACCCTGCCCGCCCGCGGCGGTGGCCCGGGCCGCCGATAACGGCGCGAGACGTCACCGGCCGGAATCACCGCCCATGGTCATCTACGGCACCGCGCTGCTGGCCGCCTGCCACCTGATCGGCATCGTGCTCGGCGACCTGCTGGGGCGCGCGCTCGGCATGCAGCGCAATGTCGGCGGCGTCGGCATCGCCATGCTGCTGCTGATCGTCTCCCGTGTGGTGATGCACCGGCGCGGATGGCTGAACGCCACCGCGGAAGGCGGCGTGAACTACTGGGGCGCGATCTACATTCCGGTCGTCGTGGCGATGGCCATGACCCAGAACGTCGTCTCGGCCCTGAGCGGCGGGTGGATCGCGGTGACGGCGGCGACCGGCACGGTGATCGTGTGCGGCCTCGCGATCGCGTTCATCAACCGCGCTGAGCCGCAGTGATGTTGGACCTCTTCGAGAAAGCCGCCAAAGACAACGGACTCATCACCGCATTTGCGGTGGTCGGTGCGATCGTCCTGCTGTCGGGTGTCATCTCGCGCAGGCTCACGTTCGGACGCGTGCAGGGATCGGCCATCGCGATCCTGATCGGCCTGCTGCTCGCCTGGATCGGCGGGAAGCTGACTGGCGGGAAGAATGGCCTTGCCGACATCGCGCTGTTCAGCGGCGTCGGTTTGATGGGCGGCAACATGCTGCGCGACTTCGCGATCGTGGCCACGGCATTCGAGGTCCATCCCGATGAGGCGAAGCGCGCTGGCTGGATCGGCGCGGTCGCCTTGCTCCTCGGCACGGTCTTGCCATTCATCGTCGGCGTGAGCGCCGCGTACGCATTCGGCTATCGTGACGCCGTCAGCCTCACGACGATCGGCGCGGGCGCGATTACCTACATCGTGGGGCCGGTCACGGGCACCGCGATTGGCGCGACCAGTGACGTGCTGGCGCTCAGCATCGCGACCGGTGTGTTCAAGGCGATCCTCGTGATGGTGCTCACGCCCGCCGCCGCTCGGGCGCTGCGATTGAAGACGCCGCGCTCCGCCATGGTGTTCGGCGGGCTGGCGGGCACGGTGAGCGGCGTCAGCGCCGGCCTCGCCGCGACCGATCGCAAGCTCGTGCCGTACGGCGCGCTCGTCGCGACGTTCCACACCGGCATCGGGTGCCTCCTCGGGCCGTCCGTGTTGTTCCTCATCATGAAGGCACTCTTCAGGTCATAGGCCGCGGTCCCCATGTCCGACTTGCCTGTGCTTGCTCGCGCGCGCTCGCACGCAGAGCGCATCGCCTTCCACACGGTCGGCGCCACGCACACCTATCAGCACCTGCTTGATCGCTCCGCGGCCATCGCATTCGCGCTGCTGGACGGCGCGGATGATCTCCGCGAAGCGCGCATTGCGGTGCTCGTCACACCCGGACCGGATTACACATCGGCGCAGTGGGCGGTGTGGCGCGCCGGCGGGATCATGCTGCCGCTCAGCGCGTCGGCGGCGGAGCGCGAGTGGGAGCACGCGCTGACGGATGCCCAGGTGAGCGTGGTGATCGCGGATGCGGCGCACGCCGCCAAGCTGGCGCCGCTCTGTGATCGGCGCGGCGTGCGCCTGATGAATGTGCAAGACATCGGCGCGCCGGCGCGCACGTCATTTCCGGCCGTCGACGTCACGCGCGGCGCGATGATTCTCTACACGAGCGGCACGACCAGCACACCGAAAGGCGTGCTCACGACCCACGCCAACATCCAGGCGCAGATCGAATGCCTGGTGCAGGCGTGGGAGTGGAGCGCCACGGATCGCATTCCGCTGTTCCTGCCGCTGCACCACATCCACGGCATCATCAACGTCCTCGGATGCGCGCTGTGGATCGGTGCGGCGGTGGAAGCCTTGCCGCGATTCGACGCGGAGGCCGTGCTGTCGCGCGTGCGGGCCGGCGCCTACACGCTGTTCATGGCCGTGCCCACGATCTACGTGAAGCTGATTCAGGTGATTGAAGCGGCGACCGACGCCGATCGCGCCGCCATCGTCTCGGGATTCAAGGCGATGCGGCTGATGGTGTCCGGCAGCGCGGCGTTGCCGGCAAGCGTGCACGAGCACTGGACCGCGCTCACGGGGCAGTTGCTGCTCGAACGCTACGGCATGACCGAGATCGGCATGGCGATCTCGAATCCGTATCGCGGCGAGCGGCGTCCCGGCGCCGTGGGCCTGCCGCTACCGGGTGTGCAGGTGCGTCTGAAGGCAGAGCAGGGGCCGATCGTCACGAACGAAGGCGAGCCCGGTGAAATTCAAGTGCGCGGGCCCGCAGTGTTCAGCGGTTACTGGAACCGCCCTCAGGCGACGGAGGAGTCGTTCGAGGACGGCTGGTTTCGCACCGGCGACATGGCCGTCGTTGAGCGCGGCTACTACCGCATCATGGGCCGCCTGAGCATCGACATCATCAAGAGCGGCGGCTACAAGCTCAGCGCGTTGGAGATCGAGTCGGTGCTGCTCGACCATCCGCTCATCGCCGAGTGCGCGGTCGTCGGCATGCCCGACGACACGTGGGGCGAAACCGTGGCTGCGGCTGTCGTACTGAACGCGGGCGCAGCGCTCGATCTCGCAGCGCTGCGCGCCTGGTGTGATGATCGACTGTCGCCCTACAAGATCCCGCGCCGCCTCACCGTTGTCTCGGAACTACCGAGAAATGCGATGGGCAAAGTGACGAAGGCGGCTGTCAAGGCGCTGTTGTAGGTCGCGGGCTCGCGCGGCCCACGTCTCCTACTTCTTGAACGCGCCGCCGGTCTCCAGATCAGTCATTAGTTGCTTCAGCAGGCGCAGTGCGTCATCAGGGAGCAGCAGGCGCTGCTTCACGAGGTCTTGTGCCTGCGCTGCCGCCGCCGCGTAGTAGGCGAACGGGCTCGCGTATCGTTCTTCGATCGAGAGACGCGGATCGCCCGCGGCGAGGCGTTCAGCCTTGGTCCGCGCGAACGGCACATAGCCGGCGGCCAGCGAACGCTCGCGGCCCTTCAGCGGCCCCGACGGAATCGGATTCCAGCCCGTGTAGGTGCCGAGCGGCATCCGCATCAAGAGCGAGCGCACACCGGCGATTTCGTTGCCGTCGGCGTCGACCTTCGGCGCGAGCGTGGGAATCACGCGCTTCACCGTCGCCGGCGAGGTCGTGATCACGCCCGAGTTGTCGTTGTAGCGGAACGAGGGGCCGTAGTCGTAGTCGAGCACCGGATTCATCACGCCGTCCGGTGAGGGCGTGTTGGGAATCGCCGGCCAACCCATCGCCGCGGCCGTGGCGGGCACGAGCGTGCCGTCCGAGACACGCGGGTACGCGCTCGGTGGCGGGAGCGTGCCCTTGACGACCCAATCCACGAGCGCGACGTAGAGCGCGCGATCCGTCTCGCGTTGCGGATTCGGATTGTTCGCGAGCGTGTTGCGGTCCGTCGACGCGGTGCCGAGCGTGAAGCCGCCCGGTCCGCCGCCGTGCGACGTGCCCGGATGGTAGTAGCGGCGAACATTGTCGGGGAGCGGCAGATCCTCGGTGCCCTTCGTGCCCGCGATGCCCACACTGCCGCGGCTGTACCAGAACTCCGGTCCGCCGTAGGTCTCCGTGATCTTCGGGCACGTGCGCGTCTCTCGGCAGCGATGCAGCAGTCCCCACGTCGGACGGCCGCGTACCGTATCGGTGTAGTCGTCCCACCAGAGCGGCCCTTCGGCGCCCGGATCGTACAGTTCGGCGATGTCGCCGGGCTGCGCGAATCGCGTGTTGAAACTGCCGAGCATGCCCGCGATGCGCGCGTTGAAGCCGTCCCACACGATGCGGCCGCGCAGGTCTTCGTTGAAGCCGAGATTCAGGAAGGCTTTGCCGAAGCGACCCGACTGCGAGTTGCCCATCGCGATCACGTGCGGCACGGCGCCGGCGATCGGATTGGCGGTGCCGGCCGAATCAGCCGTCTCATAGCGGAAGAACGAGACGACGTCTCTCGTTGCCGCCATGCCCACGCCGAGGATGTACGGATCTTTCGCGGTGTACGTGAGCTCGTAGAGCAGGGCCGGATCGAAGCCGGCTTTGACACACACACGCGTTGGATCCGGCGTGCCGGGGAACGGCACTGTTCGGCAATCGGCAAACGCCCAGTCGCCGGCGGGAATGGTGACGACGCCGGACTTCACGCCGGCGGGTGTCTCCGAGGTGGCTGAAATCAATTGCGCCTTCGTCGTGTCGAGCGACAACGGCGCACGGCCCGTCGCACCGGGCAGTGATTGCGTGTTCGTGCGGCCCTGGACGCCGACGAATCGGGCCCAGACCGGTCCGGTGACTGGCGATCCATCCGCGTGGCGCGCGATCGGCACATCGATGCTCTCCCGATCAGGAAGCGCCGGGTCGGTGGGCAGGTCTCCCTGCCAGCCGGCCCACAGCACCGCCTGGCCGAGGCGATAGAGGAATCCGTCGCCCGGATCGCCGCCGACGCTCCAGGTGTTGGGGCCGTTGTGGCCGCCGCGGTTGACGATGTTGTAGAAGAGCACGCCGCTCGACTTGGTCATGTCGACGGGCTTGAGCAGCGTGAACGTCGTGCGGTACTCCACGCGGCCGCGCGCGTTCACGGCGGCGAACTCGATATCGGTGATCAGTGCGTTCCGTCGATCCTTCGGATCGAGCTCGCCGTACGCGATGCCTTTGATCTCTTCGTAGGTGCCGACCGTGCCAAACGCCTGACCGTTCAACGCCGGCTTGCGCGAGGTGATGGTGATGCGCGTGATTTCCGCGCGGGCCTGGCCAGCGACCGCGATGACCAGCGAGAGCGCCAGGGCGAAGTGGGTGAGAACTCGACAGCACACAGCGGGACGGCGCATGGGATCAACCTCACGGGTCGGAACTGAGGCCGATGGTACCCGAAATGGCTGGCGTGGCAGCCGCCTGCGTCCCGCGCTGACGTGACAAAGGCCGGGAACTGACGGGCGCGCGGTGCGCGTCGAGTCGTTCCCGGCCTCCTTGGTACTGACGGCGTCGCTTCCGGCTACGCGAGCACCGACCTCACGAAGTCGACGCACTTCCGCGTTTCCTGCACGGCGTCGGACCCGGCCGGAATGGGCGACTCGAGCTCGACCGTGGCCGGGAACGTCCAGTTGTTCTTCTTCATCAGCAGCAGGATGTCCTTGATCTGGCCGTCACCCTTGCCGTACGGGACGGTGAGCGAGCAGTGTTCGGGCAGCGTCCGATCCTTCAGGTGGAAGCTCGCAATCCGCGCGTGATGTTTCTCGAGGAACTGGATCGGTGTGCCACCGACGTTGCCCGCCGCCACGTAGTGGCCGAGGTCCACGTTGATCATGTTCCACTTCGACATCGCCAGCATCTCGTCGAACACGGTCATGCTGCCCTGCGCATGGGTGTGGTACGCGATGAAGACCTTGTGCTTCTCGGCGAACTGCGCCATCCGCTTCAGGAGCGCCGTGCCGTCGGCGTTCGCCGCCGGCAGCTCCATGGTCGTGTGGGTCGCGCCGAGCGCGGCCGCGATCGAGAACATGTAGTCAAGTTCCGCGTCGGTCGTCTGCATCGTCTTCTGCAGGCCGTCCGACTTGTACGCGTAGACCGTGATGCCGGCGTCGTTCAGCATCGCCTTGGCCTGTTTCACCTTGTCGAGCGACACGGAGGTGCGCCACTTCCGCAGCTCGTCGGCCGCCGCCTGCTGGGCCGCGAGTTGCTCGGCCGTTGGCGCGTTGCCGCCGCGGCCACCGCCACCGGCGCGGGCACCGCCCGCAGCCGCGCCCGCAGCCGCGGGTTGGCAGCTCGGCATCGTGCCGGCCATGAGCTGTTCATATGGCGTGGGGCCAGCCGGCGCGGCGGCATCGCCGCGGCCGCCGCCCGCTCGCGCGCCGCCACCGGGGCCACCACCGCGTCCCTGCGCGGCAGGCCGACCGAGGAAGTTCTCCAGCGGGCCGTCCATCAATTCGACCGCGCTCACGTTGCTGCCGGTGATGTATTTGATGGTGGCCTCGAGGCTCTGATCAGGCATCGAGCGATAGCTGTACGTGATGACGCCGATCTGCACGTTGCCAAACTTCGAGTTGGGCTTGGTCTGCGCCAGAGCGCCAGCCAACAGCTGGTTGTTGAAGAAGGCGACTGGCAGGCTCGCCAGTGTCAGTTTTCCAAAGTCTCGTCGCGTGACGTTCATGGTCAAGCTCCTCTTGACGTTGTGGTTGGTGTTGCCCCTGCGTTGCCGACGCTACCTTACCGTGATTTTGCGTTCCGCGACGAAGTTCGTGGGGCCCCTCAGGGCCCGGTCTCTGGCGCCAGCGGAAACGCCAGTTCAAACGTCGTCCCCTGTCCCGGCGTGGTCGTGAAGGTGACGGTGCCGCCCGCCTGTTGCACGAAGCCGTAGACCATCGCGAGCCCCAGCCCGGACCCCGACGCGGCGTCCTTCGTGCTGAAAAACGGTTCGAAGATGTACGGCTGCGCCTCCGGGGCGATGCCGTGACCGGTGTCCGACACCGCCAGCACCCCCACCGCGGTGCCCTCGGTCGTCTGCCGTCGCCCTGCCGTCACTCGGAGGATGCCGCCCTTCTGCATCGCGTCGCGGGCGTTGACGGCCAGATTCAACAACGCCTGCTCGAGCTGCGAGCGATCGGTGGAGATGATCACCGGCTCGGGCGCGGGTTCTGCCTGCACCGTCAGGTGGTCGCCCATCACGCCGCCGATCAGCGCCACCACGTCCCGCACGACCACGTTGAGGTCGACGGGCGAGATCGCGAGAGTTTGCTGTCGTCCGAACGCCAGCAATTGGCGCGTCAACTTCGATGCCCGATCCGCCGCGCCGCGGATCTCGTTGAGGGACGCCAGCTGGTCGGCGTCGATCTGCTCTCGCATGCTCAGCACGTCGCTGTGGCCGATGACGACGGTCATGAGGTTGTTGAAGTTGTGGGCGATGCCGCCCGCGAGCCGGCCGACGGCCTCCATCTTCTGCGCCTGACGGAACTGCTCCTGTAGGGCCGCTTCTCGCTGCAATTGCTCGCGGATCACGGCGGTTTGCCGCCGCACCTGACGATGCAGGGCAATCAAGTAGAGGATGAGCAGCATCGCCGCGCCACCGAGCAGCGCGGCGGCATTCGCGAGCCGTTCCGCGGTCCACCACGGCGGCCCCTTCAGCACCACCGCGTCGGCGCCGGTGCGCATGAGCAGCTCGAACATCGCCCGCTTGCTGTCGTCCGAGGTGAGCGACACGACGCCTGTCAGGCGGACCGTGCTCCCCGTGGGGATCGAGATGGCCTGTGCGGCAAGGTCTCTGAGCACCCACGATGTGAACGTGATCTGGCCGGACCGCACGACAAAGCCGTCTTCGAAGCGTCCGATGTCGATGCGCTCGAGCGTGCCCTCGACCGAGACCAGTTCGGCGTCGCGACGTCCGGCGGCGAGGTCCTCGGCCCGGATCAGGTTTGCCGTCGGCGCGGGGCCGGCGCCGATCTTTCGGTACGTCGCGTTGTTGAGGCAGGGCTCGCCCGAGATGGTTTCGGCGAAGCCCTGCACTTCGACCACGTCGCCCGGCACGAGTGGGATCGCATCGTCGACGTAGGCGAAGATGCTGCCGCTCTGATCGGTGAGGGCGATCGACCGCTCCAGGCGATAACGGGTCACGGTGCCGGTGATCACGACGTGCGAGCGCGGTGCGGTGACGGCCAGTTCCCGGACCTAGCTGATCGGTTGTGCGGCGGCTTCGATGGGGGCCGGCGGTGCCGCCTGGCCGAGGGCCACCAACAGGATGCCAAACAGGGTCATCATGCGGCTCATAGGATAGTCGCGGGGTGGGGGCCTGTTGGAAGGGCAAGTTGGAAGGAAGAAGCAGCCGTGACCCGCGATAGGCTTGCGCCATGTACATCGAGGCGGCGGTCGAGTCGCTGGGGGATGTCCTCGCAGCGGCTCGAGAAGGCGTGGATCGGATCGAGTTGTGCGGCACGCTGTACGACGGCGCCGTCACGCCTTCCATTGGATTGATCACGCGCGCACTGGCGGCCGTTGAGACGCCGATTCATGTGTTCATCCGCCCGCGGCTCGGGAGCTTCATATACGACGCCGGCGATCTCGACGTCATGCGGGCCGACATCGCGGCGGCCAAGCAGGCGGGCGCGCCCGGCGTGGTGTTCGGCGCACTCACGAATGACGGTGTGATCGACGAGGCCGCGATGCGTGATCTCATCGCCGCGGCCCGGCCGATGGTCGTTGGCTTTCACCGCGCGTTCGATCAGATCCACGATCAGTCGGCTGCGCTCGAGACGTTGATCGCACTCGGCGTGGCCGTGGTGCTCACGAGCGGTGGCGCGGCGAAGGCGATCGACGGCGCGGCGCAACTGCGACGACTGGTCGAGCACTCGGCAGGTCGCATCGACATTCTCGCCGGCGGCGGCGTGACGCCGGAGAATGTGCGCGCGCTGATGGACGCCGGTCGGGTCACGCACGTGCACGGCAAAGCGTTTCGCGGATTACGCGCCGCCGGGGCTCGATGATGGCGATGCCGCCGATCCTGCCGTCTCTACGCTGGATGGTGACGCGGCGGTTCTCGCTGGTCGTGCTGCTGGTCATGATGTGCGCCACCGTGGCGTCAGGCCAGCGCGGCGGCGGAGGCTTCGGTGGTTTCGGCGGCATGCTCGGCAGTGACATCGCGACGCAGCCGAACGTGAAGTACGACGGACGGTTCGCGTTCGTGCGGCTGAAGTACGACACGCTGCCGGGC
>CAYFLU010000134.1:0-9175 GCA_964343975.1 uncultured Solibacteraceae bacterium | reverse complement strand
GTGGTCATCGACTACAACATGGATATCGGCGACTACATGGAGTATTCGGGGAGCGGCTTCTACCTGGTCGATCCGTCGAACGAGGCGTTCAAGTTCATGATCAACTACCTCGTGTACGCCCACACGCGCTGAGCGCGCGACTTCAGCGAAGCCTCACACGCCCGTCACGCTTCCCCACCGGCGGCCCCGTAGCCTAGGGGCCGAGGTGATGAGATGTTCAGTGCGCTTCTGACGTTGTGGCTCGCCCTGCCGGCTCCGGCGCCGCAATCCGACGGCCTCACCAAAACGACGATCACCATCGACCAGACCATCGAAGACGTCCCCTGCGGGCCGGGCGTCGTCTGGCGGTTCCAGAACACCGGCCGCCTCCACCGTTGCACCCTCGGCCACGACGCCGTCGTGCGCGGCGCCGCCCTCCCTGGCGGCTCCGTCGTCGCCTTCACAGCCGAGGGGCTTCACCAGTTCGTGTTTCTCTCGCGCGCCGCCACGATCGACGGCGTGTCCTGTCGCGGCGGAGGCGACGGGTTCATGACCACCCTCCATCCGAGCGGCAAGTTGAAGTTGTGCTGGCTGGTCGACAACACGACGATTCAGGGCGTGCCCTGCGCGAGCTTCACGGTGTGGTCGGATGTGGTGAAGCGCGACAACAGCGGCGTGATCTTCCACGAGAACGGCCAACTGGCCGAGTGCCGGCTGTTCGAGGCCGTCAAGCTCGACGGCCAGAGTTTTCAGAAGAACGATCGGATCCGGCTGGACGTGACGGGACACGCGCTCCCGCCGGGGGACGGCAACGAGCGCTAGTCGCCGCTGCCTTTGAACTGATCGGCCTCCTCCGCAAAGAGCACGTTGAAGCTCGTGAGCGAGCCGTAGCAGCCGCTCACGTATCCCTGAAGCTTCACTTTCACGTCTTCCGGCAAGTCTGACGCATTCACCTGCTGCTCGAGTGTGCGCAGCCGGTTCCGCAGCATCACGACCTTGTGAAAGAACGTCTCGATGGGCCAGGTCTTCTCCTGCAGGCCCTCGGCGCCCGGCTTGAGCACGAGCGTGCCGTTGCGCCACTTCTCGGCGGGCACCACATCAGAGACGCCCGCCTCCTCGCGGATCACACGGCGAATCAGCAATTCCAGATCTTCGGTGGCGTTGACCATGACAGGCTCCGCGGCGCGTTCCCGCTCGGTGACGATCGGCATCGGCTCACGTGCGGCGGCAGTGCGCGCCGCGCGCGGCGCGGCGGCCGGTGAAGCATCCGTGGCGCCCGCGTCGATGCGCGGGCCGCCACGGTAGTTGTGTTCGCTGCGGCAGTAGCCGCACTGCGTCCGGATGGGCTGACCGTCCGCATCCGCCACGATGACCGTGTGGATGCGGTCGGTCTTGCAGGCGCGGCAGTAGTCTTCGATCGAAGACCCCGCGCGATACGTCCGGATCGTCATCGCTCGCCCTACTTCTTTTCGTCTTTCTTGGGGGGCTCGGGGTTCTTCACGTACTTGTCGAGCCACGCCGCCCACCGCGCCCAGTTGTCGAGGAGGGTTTCCTTCGCCACCTGGCCGTGATCTTCGAACGGATACATGTAGAGCGCGGCGGTCTTGCCGAGACCCTGCAGGGCGTGCAGCAGGCGGATCGAGTTGTCCGGATCGGTGCCGACGTTCTGATCGTGCATGTTGTGGTACATCAGCAGCGCGCCCGTCAGGTTGTTCGCGTGCAGGAACGGCGACATGTCGAGGTACACGTTCGGCGCGTCCCACAGGATGCGCCGCTCGTTCTGGAAGCCCATCGGCGTGAACGTGCGGTTGTAGTTGCCGTCGCCCGCGATGCCGGCCTTGAAGAACGGCGTGTTGACCATCGCGTTCACCGTCGAGAAGGCGCCGTAGCTGTGGCCGCCGATCGCCAGCTTCTGGCGGTCGACGAGCGCGCGCCGGTCGAGTTCATCGATCGTGGCCGCAAGGTCGTTGCGCAGGTCATTCACGTAGTTGTTGTTCATCTGCCCCTGCGGCCCGACGATCGGCGTGTCGGGTTCAACCACCGCGTAGCCAAGGCGCACGAAGTACTGCATCGAGCGCGCGTTGTACGCGATGAACTGGTTCTTGTTGTACGTGCGGTCGGGCGTGTCGTACGCCTCCTGCGTCGTGAACTCTGCCGGATAGAACCAGAAGAGTGCGGGCAACCGCGTGCCTTCCTTGTAGCCGGACGGCAGCGTCACCGTGACCTTGAACTTGAAGCCGTCCGCGCGGGTCACGTAGAAGCGCTGCTTCACGGACGCCGTCAGATCCGCCGCCGTGTCGACGTTCTTCGTGAGCTGCGTGCGCGCGCCGTTGTCGAGACGGAACGTTTGCGGGACGTCGGTCGGCGACTGGCGCGTGATCAGGAACGACTTCGCGTCCGGATCGAGGATCTGCGACACCGCTTCGTGCTGGTTGGTGTTGTTCGCCTCGAAGATGCGCGTCTTCTCGCCCGTCTTGATCACGAAGCGATCCACGAACGGCTTTGGCCCCACCTGCTCCGGGTTCTTGTCGTACACCGTGCCCTCGTAGAACACCGAGCTCTTGTCGGCCGACAGCAGCACCGCGCCGCCGCCACCGCCGCCCCGGCCCGCGCCACCGCCGCCCGCGCGGCCGCCGGCGCCACCACCGGCGATCGTGCCCGGGTTGGCCTGCTGGTCATCGGTGCGGAACCGCGCGAGGGTGTACTTCTGTGATCCGTTCGCGAGATCCACCGCGTAGTCGATCGAGTTCTGGCCCTGCGTCTCGCGCCAGAAGATCATCGTGTTGTCGCCCGAGTACCGCACGCCGGTCATGCGCGTGGGGTTCTCGTAGAGGACCTTGGCCGACTCCTTCGTGAACGGCGGCATCCACTGATAGAGCTTGTCCGGCCGCTGCGCGGCCGCGTTGCCGCCGCCCTGCGCTCCGCCACGACCCGCGGGCGCCGCGCCACGACCGGCGCCACCACCACGTGCATTGCCGCCCGCCGCCGCATCACCCGCCGGCGCCGGCTCCTGCTCGAGGTACGACAGGCCCTGACCATCCGCACGCCACGTCACTTCGCGCTTGCCCGTCTGGTTCGCGCCACCACGGCCGCCGGCCGGCGGATCCGCCGCCGGGTCATCGGCCGCCGCCGATCCCAGGTTGATCTTGCGCTCCGACAACTGCGTGAGCACCTTGCCCGACTTGTCCCAGATCTCGTCGATCGAGCCGAAGCTCGACACCGGCACGAGGTAGGAGAACGGCTTCGTCATGCGCGTGACGCGCACGTAGCTGCCGTCCGGCGACGGATTCACGCCCGTGATCATCGTCGGCGCGCCGATCTTGCTCACCGCGCCGGTCGCCACATCGATCGACACCAGCTGGCCCGTCGCGTGCCATTCGAGCAGCGCGAAGTCGTACGGCGTCGCCATGAGGCTGGGATACGTGCGGTTCTGCTCCTTCTGGCCCGACAGCACCTTCACGCGCGGACCGGTCGGCACTTCCGGCTCGGTCGGTCGCGGCGCGCGGCCATCGGGCGGCATCACGACGAACAGCTGCTTGCCGTCCCCCGAGAACGCAAAGCTCGTGTACTGCGTGGCGAGCACCGGCGTCTTCGTGAGCTGTTTCGGCGTGAGCGTCGTGGTGTCGGCGGCCCAGATGGTCGAGCCGGTTTCACCGTGAATGAAGAACGCGATGCGGCCGTCCGGCATCCACGTCGGGTTCGACACGCGCGTACCCGCCGGGAGCGTGATCGACTTGCGCGTGCCGTCCACCGTCGAGATGATGTCGATGCCGACGCCGTTCGTGATCGTGAGCGTGCGCAGGCGATTCGCCTTGAAGTCGATGAAGACGCCGCCGAGTTCGTCGAACGGCTTCGAGAACGTCTTCATCACCACCGGGCCGTCGCCCACCTGCGTGAGCGCCCACTTCTTGTCGGCGCTGAGGTTGTTGAGCGTGACGTTCAGGTAGCGCTTCGCGAGCACCACATCGGCAATCTCCGCCGGCGGCGCCACGTAGCCTTCCTGCTTCAGGATGGCGTCCTGCCAGCCCGGGCCGGAGAACGGCATCTCCTTCGAGATGGGGCCGGCCGGCGAGACCGGCGCCGCGGGGGGCGCCGCAGCCGTCTTCGGCGCCGGCTTCTGCGCGGCCGACTGCGCCATCACCGTGAACGGCAGGCACGCCGCGACAATCAACAAGGGATAGAACCACTTCGATGTGCGCTTCACAGCATCCTCCTCGACAACCGAGCAGGCGAAGCGTAGCACGCGCCCTGTGGCGCGTGGCGCGGAATGGCGTGATAAGCCCGACCGACGAGCGGCGCTAGTCGTGGCGCAGCGCTTGAATGGGATTGAGCTTGGCGGCGCGGCGAGCCGGGTAACTGCCCGCGAGTAAGCTGACGAGCCACGAGAAGCCGATCGCCGACGCGATCAGCCACAGCGGAAGCGAGAAGAGATTCCCCGGCTCCCCACCCTGGCGCTGAATGTAGATGTTCGCCGCGAAGTTGATGACGCGGCCCACCACCCAGCCGAGCGCCACACCGGCCGCCCCGCCGAGCACGCCGATCGTCGACGCCTCGACAAGGAAGATCCGCCGGATGTCGCCGTCGCTCGCCCCAATCGCCTTCATGACGCCGATCTCACGCGTGCGCTCGAGGATCGACATCACCATCGTGTTCATGATCCCGAGCGACGACACCGCGAGGGCGATCGACCCGATCAGGCTGAGGACGATGTCGAGGATGATGAAGGCGCGCTTGGCGCCCTGCAGCGCGTCGTTGATCGAGAACGCGCCGTATCCCATCGTCTTGATCTTCGCTTCGACGTCATCGGTGTGCTGCGCGCGCTCGACCTTCACCGTCACCGACGCATACGTCCGCGTCTCGTCCCGCTGGCCGGCCAGCAGCGCCTGCGCCGAGCGCACGACTTGCCGGTCGATCTCGGCGGCCTGACGCATCGTGATCATCACGTTCGAGAAGCCGAAGCCGCCGAGATTGGCGCCGCCTTCCCGCTCCACGATGCCGACGATGCGCAGTGGCACATCCACGCGGTGCACCTGCAGGATCGGACCGATCGGCGGCAGGCCCGGCATCATCGGCAGCGCCGGCGCCGCCGTGGTCGTCCCGGTGGAGGCCGTGTAGCTGATGGTGAGTGTCTGTCCGACCAGCGACGTGGGCGCGTCGGGGTTGATCCGCTTCGCCATGTCGAGGCTCAGCAAGCACGCGTCGTCGCGATCGGAGTCGAAGAACGCGCCGGCCGTCATCGCCCGGAAGACGCCCTCGCCCTTCGCCGACATCGGCACGCCCATCGCCATGCCGCCGTCTTCTTCCTCGCCGAACTTCACCTGCACGGGCACGCGGATGTTCGGAAACACGTCTTTCACGTGCGGCAGCGCGCGCAGTTTTTCGAGCGCCTCGTCGTCGAGCACCGGCGGCGCCGGCCGGGTCTCGGCGGTGGCGGTGGTGTCGGAGGCAGCGCCACGTCCGCGTGCGCCGCGCCCCCGCCCGCCGAAGGCGCGACCACGGCCGCCGAGCAGCGCGACCGCCGCGTTGCCGTCCATGGACGACACGGTGATCGCATCGAACACGCCGGCCTGCGTGAAGCGACCGACGAACTGATCCTGCAGGCCCACGCCGAGCGAGACCATGCCGGCGAGCGACGCGATGCCGATCGCCACACCGAGGGTGGTGAGCGCCGTCCGCAAGCGCGCCTGGCGCAGGTTGTCGAATGCGAGACGCAGCGTGTCGCCGAAGATCATGCCCGCGCCTCCGACTGAATCCGTCCGTCGAGCATCGTCACCACGCGGTGCGCGTAGCGTGCGGCCAGCGAGGCGTCGTGCGTGACCATGATGATCGTCTTGCCGTCGCGCTCGTTGAGGTCCTTGAGCAGCGCCATGATCTCCGCCGACGTGCGGCTGTCGAGATTACCGGTCGGCTCGTCGGCGAGGAGGAGATTCGGCTTGTTCGAGAGCGCGCGCGCGATGGCCACGCGTTGCTGCTCACCGCCCGACATTTCCTTCGGCCGGTGGCTCTGGCGTCCGCCCAAGCCGACGGCCGTGAGCAGCGCGGCCGCTTCACGGTCGCGATCGGCCTTCGGCACGCCGGCAAACATCATGGCCAGCGCGACGTTGTCGGCCGCCGTCATCGTGGAGATCAGATTGAACGACTGGAAGATCACGCCGACTTTGCGCTGGCGATAGCGGCTCAGTGCATCGCTCGACATCGTGGCGAGGTTCTCGCCGAAGACGTTCAACTCGCCGCCGGTCGCCTGATCGAGCCCGGCGATGAGATTGAGCAGGGTGGACTTGCCGGAGCCCGACGTGCCGAGCAAACCGACAAACTCCCCGTCGTTCACCGTGAGAGAGATGCCGTCGAGCGCCCGAACCACATTGGCGCCCATGGTGTAGTGGCGGGACAGATCGCGCGCTTCGAGCACAGGCCCGGCGGCGCGCGCAGTGGATTCGGACACGGTGCTAGGACGATAGCACGCGCGTCAGCGCTTCGGCAGGCCGAGCCCCTGCGTTTTGGCCGGCAGGGGGATCTGCACCTGTTTGGGCCGGCTCGGCGGGATCAGATAGTCGAGCACGGGACGCAGCACGGCCAGATAGAAGATGGCGAACAGGATCACGCCGCCGATCGCGATCCGGGAGTTGCGCTCGCGGCGGCGCAGGTGCGGCATCTCGAGCTTCTTCTTGATCCGCTCGAAAAGCGAGCGCTTCCGCTTGACCCGCACACGCACCCGCACCCGTCGGTGCGGATCGGTGCCGTGAGGCGGCGTGATGGCCTGATCGTCCATTGCCCTAGTCAGTCGTCCAGTTCTCTATTTGATCTTCCATTCGATCACGCCCGACGAGACGCCCTGCTGCGCCGTGATTTCAAGGCGCACGGCCGTCGTCGTCACCGGGGTGAACGGCAGAACGTTGTACCGGTCGAGCGCCACCGTGTACGGCGCCGTGTTCTCGACCGGCTTCCACTGGTCTCCATCCTTGTACAACAAACGCCACTTCGCCGGCACCTTCACGCCGCCGGAACCCGTGTCGTCGAACCAGAAGACCTGCGTCTCCGAAATCGTCGACGCCTTGGGGAAATCGTACTGCAGCCATTCGGTGGTGCCGAACGTCGGCCACCAATCGAAGCTGCTGCCGCCGGCGCGATTCGACTTGGTCGGCTCTTCGCCGTCGTTGACCATCGACTCGGGCAAGTGGGCTGGACGCGACACGCTCACCTTGCTCTGCATCGCCAGCGTCGGATATGGGCGCGGTGTGGTCGCCGCCGCGGTGCGTGCGAGCCACACGGCCATGTCGCCCTTACCGCGGTTCGCCCAGGCGTAATACGGAATCGCGACAAGGTCGGTGACCTTGGTTTCAGGCTGGCCCGCCGCGTTCATGCCGACCGACGTCGCCTTCGTCTTGATCACCTGCACACCGCCGAGAAGCGACGGCCGGAATTCGCTCGACACGGGCGCGGTGTCGCTCACGTACAAGTTGCGCAGATACGCGCCCGGGTTGTCGGGCCACTCCGCGGCATACACGATCGGCCCGCGCTGGAACGCGACGCGGCCCTTGTCGGCCGCCACCTTGTCGTTGGCCGCCACGCGGCGCACCGGCATCGGCAGGTTCAGCACGACGACGTCTCCGCTCTTCCAGGCGCGGTTGATGCGCACGTAGCCATTCACCGGCCGCACCGTGACCGGCGCGCCATTGACCGTGAGCGTGACCGGCGTCGTGACCTTGTCAACGAACGTGTAGAGATCGCTCGGCACCGCGCTGTTCTGCGCCCAGCCGGGCACGCGCACGTTCAGCGCGAACGTGGCCGCCTTGGCCGGCTTCACCGTGAACGCGACCTTGCCGTCCCACGGATACTTCGTGTCCTGCACGATCGTCACCTTGGCGCCGCCGTCCATCGTGACGTCGGCCGTGCCCGCCGCAAACAGATTCGCGAAGATCGTCTGGCCCTGCGTGGCGTACTGATACCCGCCCACCGAGGCCATGAACCGCGTGATGTTGCCCGGGCAGCACGCCACACCGAACCACGGCTTGCGCTCGTGCTGGCCGCGCGACTCGAGCGGGTTCGGATAGAAGAACGCCTTGCCATCGAGCGACACGCCGCTGATGAGGCCGTTGTAGAGCGTACGCTCCATGACGTCGATGTACTTCGCGTCGCCGTGCAGCAGGAACAGCCGGTGGTTCCAATAGTCGTTGCCGATGGCCGCGCAGGTCTCGCAATACGCGGACATGTTCGGCAGTTCGTACGCCGCGCCGAACGCTTCTCCCGCTCCGCTCGCGCCGATGCCGCCCGTGATGTAGAGCTTCTTGCCGACGACGTCATTCCAGATGGCGTCGATGGCGTGCAGATAGCTGAGGTCGCCGGTCATCGCGGCGACGTCGGCCATGCCCGAGTACATATAGCTCGCGCGCACCGCGTGGCCCACGGCTTCCGTTTGGTCGACGACCTTCGCCTGCGATTGGTTGTAGGTGCGGCCGGCGCCCTGGTCCCCGTCCGGGCCGCGCACGTCGAGCATGAACTTCGAGAGCGACAGGTACTGCTCTTTGCCCGTGACGCGATAGAGCTTCACGAGCGCCATCTCGGTGATCTGATGGCCCGGCCAGATCGCGCGCTTGCCGGGGCCGAACGTGTTCACGAGCAGGTCGGCAAACTTGGTCGCGATGTTGAGGAGCGTCTTCTTGCCCGTCGCCTGGTAGTGCGCGACCGCCGCCTCGGTGAGGTGGCCCACTTCGTAGAGTTCATGGCTGTCGACCTTCTCGAGCTGCCACCGCTCCTTGCCCGACCACGCGTGCGGCTTGGCCGGATTGATCGTGCGCGCCGGATAGAGATACCCGTCCGGCTCCTGCGCCGCCGCGATCTTCTCGATCAGGCTGTCGACATACGCATCGAGCTTCGGATCCGGGTGCACGCTGAGCGCATACGACGCGCCCTCGATCACCTTGTAGATGTCCGTGTCGTCGAACGGATACGGCGGGATCTTGCGATCCGTGTCGGCGATCGTGCCCTGGATCGCCTTGGCCGCGCGCAGAAAGTTCTCCACCCGCCCGGTCAGCTCGCATTGCTCGAACGCGAACGGAATCGACACGCTGCGATTGGTCTCGATCTTGGGCGCCCAGAACTGATCGGTGAGATGCACGGCCGTGAACGGCACCGGCCGGACCGGATAGTCCTTGTCCAGCTGCGCCTCGGCCGGACGGACCGACAGGACCACGCCCGC